>DASVCF010000152.1:0-4140 GCA_036381735.1 Gemmatimonadaceae bacterium
GCGCGTGCCGGCACGCAGGAGCTCTCGGTCGATCGACTGAGCACGTTGCTGTCGCAGCTTCCGGTGCCGCCGAACGCGGACATTGCCAGGACCGTCGCGAACGCCTGGGTCGACTATGAGCTCATGGGCCAGGCGGCCGCGCACAACGACTCGCTGAACAATCACGAGATGGTGCACGCGGCGCTCTGGCCGGTCATCACGCGCGAGCGGATGAACCTCTGGCACGACACGCTCATGCAGCACACGCCGCTCGACACGGCGAACGCCGAGGCCAAGTACAATGCCGGGGATGTGCTCGCCGCGAGCCACATCCTCTTCACGGTTCCCCGGAACGCCACGCCCGCGGTGAAGGATTCGATTCGCCGTCAGGCGGAGTCGGTGCGCCGGCAGGTGACGCCCGCCAACTTCGCGGCGCTCGCGCGCAAGTACAGCAAGGATCCCGGCTCGGCCGCGCGCGGCGGCTCGCTCGGCGTCTTCAAGCACGGCTACATGGTGAAGGAGTTCGAGGACGGCGTGCTCGCCCTCAAGCCCGGGCAGATCTCGCCGCTCGTGGAGACGCAGTTCGGCTACCACATCATCGAGCGCACGCCGTACAGCGCGGTGAAGGCCGAAGTGCAGCGCGCGGTGCAGCAGGACGCGATGGCGGCCGCCGACAGCGCCTACCTCGAGAAGGTCGACGCGGCCGGCGACATCAAGTTCAAGGACGATGCGGCCGCGATCATCAAGAAGGACTCGCCCACACTCGACGAGCATCGCGACGACAAGACCGTCATCGCGACCTCGACGGCGGGTGACTTCACGGTCGGGCGGCTCGCGCAGTGGCTCGACCTGTACCAGCAGAAGCCGCAGATCCTGCAGAGCCTGCCGGAGGCCCCCGACACGGTCGTGCTCAACTTCGTGCACAACGTCGTCCGGAACGAAGTCGTGCTGCATCAGGCGGACAGCGCGAAGATCGCGATCGACTCGGCGGACATGGCGCAGCTGCACCAGAACTTCGGGCGCCTCGTCGAGGCGACGTGGGAAGGGCTCGGTGTGTCGCCCGATTCGCTCGCCGATAGCGCCAAGACGCCCAGCGAGCGCGAGCGCGTGGCGGCCTCGCGCGTGGATCAGTACCTCGACAAGCTCGTCGCCAACCAGGCGCGCTTCGTTCAGATCCCCGGCCCGCTGGAGACGGTGCTGCACGAGAAGTACGAGTGGAAGCTGAACCAGACCGGCATCGATCACGCGGTCGAGCAGGCGAAGAAGCAGCGTGCCGCCGCGGACTCCGCGCGCGATGCCAAGCGCCCGCCGACGGCGGTGCCGCTGGGGCCGGGCGCGTCGGCAAAGCCGGCGGCGCCGGGCACGAAGCCGGACAGCGGCAAGCGCTGACCGGACCTCACACCGCCCCCGAGGGTACGACCGAGCATGCAGAAATTTCTGATTCTCGTGACCACCGCCGCGATGCTCGCGGGGGCGGCGGCCGGCGCGCAGGAGACCGCTCCGCCGGGACCCGGCGCGCCGCCCGGGATCGGCATCGACCGCGTGGTCGCGGTCGTTGGCGATTCAGTGATCCTGCAGAGTGATGTGGAGCAGGAGCTGCAACAGCAGCTCCTCGCTCTGCGTCAGGCCGGCCACGCCGTGCAGGACTCGGCGACCGTCCAGAAGATGGCGCACGACATCCTCGAACAGATGGTGAGTGTCGAGCTGCTGCTGCAGGAAGCGCAGCGGCAGAAGCTGGACGTGACGGATGATGAGGTGTCGAGCACCGTCGATCGGAACGTGCAGACGGTGCGGGCCCGCTTCTCCTCCGACTCGGAATACCGCGCGCAGCTGGCCATGGCCGGTTTCGGCTCGCCCACGGAATTCCGCCGCTTCCAGACGGAGACGGCCAAGCGGCAGCTGCTGCAGCAGAAGCTGTTTCAGAAGCTGCAGGGGGATGGCAAGCTGACGCCGCTCCCGGTATCGCAGGCCGAAGTCGATTCGGCGTTCAAGCAGCTCAAGGCGACGAACCAGCTTCCCCCGCTCCCCGCGACGGTGACCTTCCGGCAGATCGTCATCGCGCCGCAGCCCAGTCCGAAGGAAGATTCCGTCGCGCTCCTGAAGGCGGATTCGCTGCTCACCGAGATCCAGCATGGCGGCGACTTCGCGCAGATCGCGAAGCGCGAGTCGATGGATGCGTCGAGCAAGGAGCAGGGCGGCGACCTCGGGTGGCAGCGGCGCGGCACCGGGCTGCTCCCGCTCTTCGAGCGCGTGATCTTCTCGATCCCGCCGGGCAAGGTGAGCCCCGTGTTCCGCACGTCGCTCGGCTATCACATCGTGAAGGTGGAGCGCGCGCAGCCGGCCGAGGTCAAGGTGCGGCAGATTCTCATTCGGCCGAGCATCGACTCCGCGGACATCGCGCGAGCGAAGTCGCTGGCGGACAGCGTCGCCAAACTCTGGCGCGCCGGCGCGAGCTACGACACGCTCGTGGCCAAGTACCACGACCCGGTGGAATCGCGCATCATCCCGAACCCCTTCCCGCGCTCGCAGCTGCCGCAGACGTACCAGGACGCGTTCGCCGGGGCGAAGGTGAATGAGATCACCGATCCGTTCCAGATTCCGGACAAGTCGCGCGGTGCTCCGAAGTTCGTGGTCGCGCAACTCACGTCGGTCGAGGACAAGCACGACCCGACGCTCGCCGATTATCAGGAGAAGATCCGCGCGCAGCTCGGACAGGAGAAGGCGTTCGAGAAGTACATCGATGGGCTGCGCCAGACGACCTTCGTCTCCATTCGCCTCTGACCGGTGCGAGTCGATCTCGCGCTCAAGCGACTGCTGCTCGTGAAGAGCAGAACGGAAGGAAAGGAAGCATGTGACGTCGGCGCGGTGCGGATCAACGGCACGCCCGTCAAGGCGTCGGCCGAGGTCAGACCGGGTGATCGGGTGAGCGTGGCCTACGCACACCACACGCTCGAGATCGAGCTGCTGGAGGAGATCGGGAAGAACGTGAGCCGGGCGCAGGCGAAGAGTTTCTACCGCGTACTGCGCGACGAGCAGACGGAATGAGCGTCCCTCGCCTGGCCGTCACGTTGGGCGATCCTCGCGGGATCGGCCCGGAGATCGTCGCCAAAGCCCTCGCGGACGCGCGCGTCCGCGAGGGCTGCTCCCTTGTGCTCGTCGGGCCGTCCGGACTACCGCTGCCAGTGGACGAGTCCATCGGTTCGTGGACACCGGGCGCGGGCGAGGCAGAGGCGGGGCGACTGAGCGGGCTCGCCATCGAGCGAGCGATCGCGCTCGCGCTGAGCGGCACGGTGCAGGGGATCGTCACCGCGCCCATCGACAAGCACGCGCTGCTCGCCGGCGGATTCGACTACCCGGGACACACCGAGATGCTCGGCGCGCTCACGAGCTCGGAGGTGGCGATGATGCTCGCGTCCGATCGGCTCCGCATCGTGCTCGCGACCACGCACATCCCGCTCCGCGACGTCCCCGTGCGCCTCACGCGCTCGACCATCGTCGACGCCGCGCGCATCACGCGCACGGGGCTGCAGGAGTGGTACGGCATCGCCGAGCCGCGCATCGCGCTGTGCGCTCTCAATCCGCACGCGGGCGACGGCGGCCGCTTCGGTCGCGAGGATGACGAGCTGCTCGCACCCGCCGCACGCGCAGCGGGGATCGCCGGCCCATTTCCCGCCGACACGGTGTTCGTGCGCGCCATGCGCGGCGCCTTCGATGCGGTGATCGCGCCGTATCACGACGTGGGCATGACGGCGATCAAGGTGGCTTCGTTCGGCAGCGCCGTGAACGTGACGCTGGGGCTCCCGTTCCCCCGCACGTCCCCCGACCACGGCACCGCGTTCGACATTGCGGGGCAGGGCATCGCCGACCCATCGAGCTTCATCCATGCGGTGCTGGAGTGCGCGAGGATTGCTGCGAGGGAATAGGGAGGAGGGAGCAGGGAGGACCCGGCACAGCTGAGGAGTTCCGTCACCTCGCATCGAAGCCGCTCGATGTCGTTGCTCCTCCCTCCTCCCTCGCCTAAGAGTGCATTTCAAAACGTCCGGTGCCAATAGTTGAGCAAGATCAATGATGCCGCGAGCGAGACGAACGCCTCGTGGATGCTCGCCAGGCGCTCATCGCGCACGCGCAGGCGGCGGAACCGATTGAACCAGGCTGCCGTCC
>DASVCF010000153.1:0-37547 GCA_036381735.1 Gemmatimonadaceae bacterium
GGACGGCAGCCTGGTTCAATCGGTTCCGCCGCCTGCGCGTGCGCGATGAGCGCCTGGCGAGCATCCACGAGGCGTTCGTCTCGCTCGCGGCATCATTGATCTTGCTCAACTATTGGCACCGGACGTTTTGAAATGCACTCTAAGGTGCATCACGCAACGGCGAAGACGACGACGAACCATGGGCTGCCGCCTTTCGTCCGGCGCCGGACGAGTATCTGCGAGGCGAAAACATGATCCGCAGAATATCGAGCGCCCGCTCGGGCTGATGACGCCGTAGCCGATTCGCGATGGCCACGAGGAGTCCGAGATACACGGTCGGCAGCGCCAGCGGATGACGCGCGCGCGTGAATCGCAACCGGTTGCAAATTCCGTAAAAATCGGCCGTCCGGCTCTTTTGCGCGGCGCTGCTACTCGATCCGATCGCGCGGCCCTCCTTGTGATACACGATGCTGTCGTGCGCGTAGGCGATACCATAGCAGCCCTTTGCTCGCGTCGCCCAATCGATCTCCTCGTAGTATAGAAAGTAGCTCTCCTCGAGAAGTCCGACGTCGATCAGGAATGAGCGACTGACAAGCAGCGAGGCGCCGATCACGTAATCCATCCGAGATTCGACGTCCGCTATATCTATTGGCTGATTGGCGGAAGTCCACGCACCGATGTGCCTCGTCAAGGCGAGCCAACGGTTGTAGCGCGCCCCGCCCAAGGCTTGTACGAGCGTCGGGTCGTCGTAGAACAGCAGCCTCGACCCGCACTGTCCTGCATCGGGTCGCTCCTGCATCCGCGAGACGAGCGCGGTCAGTGCATCCGGCGTGATGACCGTGTCGTTGTTGAGCAGCCACGCATATGCACAGTCGCCTCGAGCAAGCGCGAACCGCATCCCGACGTTGCACCCGCCTGCGAAGCCGAGATTGGTTCCCACGTCGACCAGGATCAGCGGAACGCCGGCGCGCTCCGCGTGGCCGCCCGCCTCGGCCGCCGTGCGATCATACTCCGCGAACGGCAGAGGCTTCCGAACCGGCGGCGTGACGAGATGGCGCAACACGCGGTTCGCGGACGAGGGCGCGCACACGCGACCGGCCGCCCACTCCTTGATGTGATCGAGCGAGCCATCCGTCGAGCCGTTGTCACAAACAATCACTTGGTAGTCGGGATACTCGATACGGAAGACACTCTCCAGACATTCGATCGTATCCCGCCAACCGTTCCAGTTCACGATGACGATGTATACTTTCTCGGGCACGGCCCATCCCCTCTTCTCGTCGATGGCCAATGGGACGTCTTATTCCACACGATTCGCCTGGCGCGGGCCGCGCGCCTGGCAAATGCAACGGCGCTCGTCAAGCACAGCTGCACATCCTCCGCCGGGCTATACCCTGTGCAGCGAGACGTGCAACGCGGACGGGATGCCGGTCACGCGTCCAGCTGTCTACCGAGCTGCCGCAGTGAATGCGGACGGAGACCTGAACGGATGTGCCATCACCCAGGAGCATCGGCTTGATCGCACCGGCGAAGGATAACATCTGCGCCATCATCGTCACATTTCATCCGGACGCCGAGCTCCCGCACCGGGTGGCACAGATCGCCGCGCAGGTCCGACAGGTGATCATCGTGGACAACCACTCGGATGACGCGGTGATCGTCATGCTCCGTCGTCTGGCATCGCACTGCGCGGTGCAGCTCATCCTGAACGACGAGAACTACGGCGTCGCGACCGCGCTGAACCAGGGCGTGCGCGAAGCGATAGGCCAGGGTTTCGCCTGGGCGTTGCTCTTCGATCAGGACTCCGTGGTGCTCCCCTCGATGGTTGCCGTCCTGGCCGAGGTCTATGAGGACTTTCCCGCGAAGGACCGGATCGCGGTGATCGCCGCGAACTACTGGGCAGTGCCCACGCATGAGCTCGCCCTGCCCAGCCGTGGCGCGGATGGGCGGCCGTGGGTGGAGCGCAAGGTCGCCATCACGTCCGGCAGCCTGATCGCGCTGTCGCACGTCCCACTGGTCGGCCCGTTCCGAGACGACCTGTTCATCGACGAAGTGGACTCCGAGTACTGTCTCCGCGCGCGCACGCACGGACTGAAGGTGCTCATGACGCGCGAGCCGGTCATGCAGCATTCGCTCGGCGCACCGGTAATCCGGCGCTTCCTCTGGCGAACCGTCCGCCCCTCCAACCACTCGGCGCTCCGCTGGTACTACATGACCCGGAACCCGATCGTCCTGGCCAAACAGTACTGGCGCACCGATCCCGCGTGGATCGCCGGGTGCCTCTACGATCATCTGAAGATGATGACGAAGGTGCTCCTCTACGAGCAGGACCGGATCGCCAAGCTGCGCCAGATGCTCCGCGGCGGGTGGCATGGCGTACGAGGACGGCTGGGCAAGGCTTGAGCCGTCTCGCGGCGCCGGAGTAGCCTTACAGCGGCCACTCTACTCCATCGTCTGCGATCCGCTATGACAGCGCTGCTCTCACTCTGCTCACGAGCAGCATACGCTCCTCCGGCGCGAGCAATCGCAGCCACGCGACGATCGCGAACCCGCCGAGCGCGAGCAGCAAGACGACGACGCGGACGACGGGGCTCACGGCCGTGATGCTGAGCCCGGCAAACAGGAGGAGTGCGCCCGCCGCGAGGCCGCCGAGCAGCTTCACCGGGATGCGAAAGCGGAGCAGCCACCACGCCATGACGAACAGCCCGATCGCATCCACGGTGATCCGCGCCACGGATGCGATGGCGGCGCCGTCGATCCCCCGCCACTCGATCAGCCCGTAGATCGCGACCAGGTAGAGCGGCAGCTCGACCATGTGGAGCTTGGCCGCGAGATCCGGGCGCCCGACGGCCTGGATCAACGCCAGGGGCACGAAGGCGAGACTGTTGACGAGGATACCGGCCGCGAGGAGCTGCAGCACCGGCGTGCTCGCGCGCGCGAACTCCGGCCCGAGCCAGAGTTGAAGGCCCTCGTGCGCCAGCGCGACGATGGCGAGCGTCACCGGGAAGAGCACGAGGAAGATGTGGGCGATCGAACGGCCGAAGATCCGTCGCACACGTGTTGGATCGCTCGCGAACTCCGCCGAGAACGTCGGAAAGAGCGCGCCCGCGAGCGCACCCGGAATCACCAGGAGCTTCGCGGTCACGTCGTATGGCGTGGCGTAGTACGCGACGGCCTGAGTCGACAGCAGCATCCCGACGATGAATCGATCGAACGTCGTCATGAGCGGGCTGGCCAGATTCGAGACGGTCATCCAACTCCCGAAGCGGAACAGCGGCCGGATGGCCGATCGATTCACGCCGATGGCGCGGCGCACGGCGGGGAACGTTCGGAACAGCAGCGACAGATAGACCAGACAGGTCACCACGCGACCCGCCAGCAGCACCAGGACGACGGCGACGAGACTCGTGGAGAAGGGGAGGACCAGGAGGGGGCCGACGAAGCTGAAGATCCCCATCGGCGTGCGCACCGCGTTGACCAGATCGAACCGGTGCATCCCCTCGAGGCAGCCGCGCAGGCCAGAGCTGCAAATGACGACGGGAATCGACACCGCGAGCAGCTCGAACGCCCGGAGGGTTTCCGGCTGCAACGCGGCGGGCATCTTGATCACGCGATGGACGAGGACCGGCGACACGGCGGCGACGATCGCCATGCCGATCACGCCGAGCGCCAGCATGATGGCCAGCGCCGTCCACACGAGCGCTGGCACTTCGTCGGGGCGCCCCGCGCCGAGCTTCTCCGCGACGATCTTCGTGAGCGCGCGCCCGAGCCCGAAGTCGAACAGGCCGAAGTAGCCGATCACCATCCACACGATGGTCAGCAGGCCGAATCGATCCGTCCCGAGACTCCTGATGAGCACCGGGATGGCCAGCAGCGCCGCAAGGATCGGAACGGTCTCTCCGACGAGATTGTAGATCGCGTTCCGACTCACGCGCTGTCGCGCGGGCCGAAGCGGTTCGGCACCGGAGGCCGCGTCGGTCTCCGGAGTCATCTTCGCCGGCAGCGTGTCGAGCTCATCCTTGGCGATCGTCGATCTCCTGCAGAAAGTTCGCGCGGCATCAACATCATCTCACATCAGCTGGAGGGCGGGTCAGCTGGAGGTCGCGTCGCTGGAGGTTGCGTCAGCTGGAAGACGCGTCGCTGCGCCGTGCGCCGTAATTCCGCTCCATCCACGCCCGATACGACCCGTCCATCACGCCGCGCCACCACGCCTCGTGCTCGAGATACCACGCGACCGTCCGCTGCAGCCCCGTCTCCAGCGTCTCCGCCGGCCGATACCCCAACTCCCCGCCGATTTTCCGCGCATCGATCGCATACCGCCGATCGTGTCCCGGCCGGTCCGCCACGTACGTGATGAGCTCCACCGAGCGCGCCCCGCGCGCGGCCGGTGCATTGGGAAAGCGCTCGGCCAGCTCCGGCCGCTCACGGAAGGCGCGATCGATCTCCCGCCCCACCGTCTCGACGATCTCGAGATTCGGCCGCTCGTTGTTCCCACCGATGTTGTACGTCTCCCCCACGCGCCCCGCACACAAGACGAGCTCGATCCCGCGGCAGTGGTCGCCCACGTAAAGCCAGTCGCGCACGTTCCGCCCATCGCCGTACACCGGTACCGGCTGTCCGTCGAGCATGTGCACGAGGGTCAAGGGGATGAGCTTCTCCGGGAAGTGGTACGGCCCGTAGTTGTTCGAGCAGTTGCTCGTCGTCACCGGCAGCCCGTACGTGTGGTGATACGCGCGCACCAGGTGATCGCTCGCCGCCTTGCTCGCCGCGTAGGGCGAGTTGGGCGCGTACGGGGTCTCCTCCGTGAACGCGGGATCCGCGGGGCCCAAGGAGCCATAGACCTCATCCGTGCTCACGTGATGAAAGCGCACGCGCGCGGGATCCACCACCCGCCCCTCGAGCCACGCGCGCCTCGCCGCCTTGAGCAGTGTGTGCGTGCCGACGACGTTCGTCTCGATGAAGGGATCGGGTCCGCTGATCGAGCGGTCGACGTGCGACTCGGCGGCGAAGTGGACGAGCTGCTCGATGCGATGCTGCTCGAGCAACGTGCACACGAGGTCGAAGTCCCGGATGTCGCCGTGCACGAAGTGGAACCCCGGCCGGTCGGCCACGGGCTCGAGGCTCGCGCGGTTGCCGGCGTAGGTCAGCGCATCGAGCACGACCACGGTGTCCGTGGGGTGCGCCTGCATCCAGTGGTGCACGAAGTTGGCGCCGATGAATCCCGCGCCGCCGGTCACGAGCAGCGATGTCATGACGACACGATATGGTGCGACTGACCCTCTCGATCACCCGATGCGTCTCGTGGCATCTCACGCAGCATAGATCGCAGTGCGCTCCGCCAGTGGCACGCGGGCTCGCCGAGCAGCGACCAGCTCGCGGTCTTGTCGAGCACGCCGTACGACGGGCGCTTGGCCGGTGTAGGATAGTCTTCGGTTCGAACGGAGATCACAGGGGCAGCACGTTCGATGAGTCCGAGCGCGAGCGCCTCCTCACCGATCGCGACCGCGAAATCGTACCAGCTCGCCACACCGGCATCGGTCCAGTGCATGATGCCGTGCACGTCGGGGCGCGCCGCCACCGTCCAGAGGAAACGCGCGAGGTTCGCGGCCCATGTCGGCGTGCCGACCTGATCGGCGACCACGCGCACCACATCGCGCTCTGGCAGCAGCCGGAGCATCGTCCGCACGAAGTTGGCGCCGTACGCCGAGTAGAGCCACGCGGTGCGCACGATGACGGCGCGCTCCCTGGCCGCCGACGCCACCGCTTCCTCGCCCGCGAGCTTGCTGCGGCCGTACGCGCCGAGAGGATTCGTCGCATCCGTTGGGCGATAGGGGCGATACGCGGTCCCGTCGAACACGTAGTCCGTCGACACGTGCACGATGCGCGCTCCCTGTTCCACCGCGGCGCGCGCCACGTTCCCCGCTCCCGTCTCGTTCACCGCGAATGCGCGCTCCGGCTCGGACTCGGCGCGATCGACCGCCGTATACGCGGCCGCGTTGATGACGACCGTCGGCGCGAACGCCGAGCACGCCGAGCGGACGGCTGCCGCGTCGGTGATGTCGAGTTCGCCCACGTCGACGGCGCGTACCTCGACGCCCGGCGGGACGCATCGCGCGAGCTCGCGTCCCAGCTGGCCGTCCGCACCCGTGATCAGCGCGCGCATGCGCGCGCCTCGGCGACTGCACTCCGTGCCCGTTCCTCGATGACTGCCCTCACCCATACACCTCGGCGTCCTCGAGCCGGACGCCCGCCGCGTCCTTCTTCGAGAGGATGGGTGGCTGACCGTCGACCAGCGGCCACTCGATGCCGAGCGTCGGGTCGTCCCACCGGATCGTGCGCTCGTACTCGGGCGCGTAGACGTCGGTGCACTTGTAGAGAAAATCGGCGCAGTCGCTCACCACGTAGAAGCCGTGCGCGAACCCCGGCGGCACCCAGAGCATCTGCCGGTTCTCGGCGGAGAGCGTCACCCCCAGCCACTGCCCGAAGGTCGGCGAGTGCCGGCGGATGTCGACCACGACGTCGAACACCTCGCCCATCGTCACGCGCACGAGCTTGCCTTGCGCGTGCTGAATCTGATAGTGCAGACCGCGGAGCGTCCCTTGCACCGAGCGACTGTGATTGTCCTGCACGAAATGCGCGTCGATCCCCGCCGCGCGGAACTTCGCCTCGTGCCAGCTCTCGAAGAAGACGCCGCGGCCATCGGGCCAGATGCGCGGCTCGACGAGAACGACACCGTCAAGCGCCAGGGGCGTGAAATTCATGCTCGATCGGGTCGCGAAGGATCTGCAGCAGGTACTGCCCGTACCCGCTCTTCTTGAGCGGCTCGGCCAGCCGCTCCAACTGCTCGGCGTCGATGTAGCCCATGTGGTAGGCGATTTCCTCGGGGCACGCCACCTTGAGCCCCTGCCGGCTCTCGACCGTGGCGATGAACTGCCCGGCCTGCAGCAAGGCCTCGTGTGTTCCCGTGTCGAGCCACGCCGTGCCGCGCCCCAACAGCTCCACGCACAACTCGCCGAGCGCGAGGTAGCGCGCGTTCACATCCGTGATCTCGAGCTCGCCGCGGGGCGAGGGGCGAATCTCGCGCGCGATGTCCACCACGCGATTGTCGTAGAAGTAGAGCCCGGTGACGGCGTAGTGCGAGCGCGGACGAGCGGGCTTCTCCTCGATGCCGATCACGCGCCCCTCGGCGTCGAACTCCACCACGCCGTAGGCCGAGGGATTCTGCACCCGGTAGCCGAAGACGGTGGCGCTCGATGTGCGCTGCGCCGCGCGACGGAGCGTGGCCCCGAGCTCGTGCCCGTAGAAGAGGTTGTCGCCGAGGATGAGCGTGCTGGGCGAGGAGCCGATGAACTCGCGCCCGATGAGGAATGCCTGGGCGAGGCCATCGGGCGACGGCTGCACGGCGTAGCAGATGTTCACCCCCCAGTCGTGTCCGTCGCCGAGCAAGCGCTCGAAGCGCGGGACATCGTCGGGGGTGGAGATGATGAGGAGGTCGCGAATGCCGGCGAGCAGCAGCGTCGACAAGGGATAGTAGATCATCGGCTTGTCGTAGACGGGCAGCAGCTGCTTGCTGACGGCCGAGGTGAGCGGATGGAGCCGCGTGCCCGATCCGCCGGCGAGTATCAGGCCCTTCCGAAGCGTCATGCCGGCATTCGCATAGCGGGGATAGTACCTCTCATCTCAGCGGGTGAAGGGCGCTCCGGCCATTCAGACATCAGGTGTGACGACCCGAGCCCCGTCACCCGCGCGGAAGGTACGGAAGCTACCGAATACGCCAGATGCAGGCAATTAGTGCGATGCACCGTATTGCGATGCACTCTATCGCGTGACGTGTATTGCATTGTGTGCACCACGGCGCCGCGGGAGACTTTGCGCGCTCTGGTGACGCGAGTAACATTTCGCTCTACGTCGGGTATCCAGTCGCTGTATACGTTCGCTCGGCGGAGCACTGCGATGTTGCAGCCGTCCGAATCTCGCGTCCCGTTTCCGCCGTCGCTCATGCGTGCTGCGTGCCGAGTGGTCTCCGCCTGTGTCCTCGCGGTCGTGGTGATCACCACCGCCGTATCGCCGGCCGCCGCGCAGTCGCCCGGTCTCGCGGAGTTCGCCTCTCCCTTCCTCCCTCCGCACCACTGGGCGGTGGAGGCGGCGAGGCGGCTGAGTCTTCTTGGCCTCACCGATCGCCGCTTCGCGTGGGGCGATGGCTCGATCTCGCGCCGTGAAGTGGGATACGCGTTGCAATCGGCCGTGGATAACGCCGCGCGCGAGAAGCCGGCGCTCGCGGCCGTGGCGCAGGGATACTGGCTTCGCTTCATGCAGGAGTTCCCGATGACGTCCGCCGAGCTCGCGCGGCGCACGCTTCCGCTCTCCGAGCGCGACGAAGGGTGGGCGGCGGTGGGCTACGTCGCGGAGACGGGACGCATGCTCCCGGTGCGATCCGTGGACAACACGCGGGAGAACATCCTGGGGCCGTTCCCTCTCCCCAACTCGAGCAACGCCGCCGTCACCACCAATCTCGCCGTTCCGCTGGGCTCGCACCTGGCGGTGAGCCTCGCGCCACAGCGCCAGGACGCGGCGTGGAGTCTAGGCGACAGCTACGCGCTCGCGTCGTGGAAGGCGTTGGGCGTGTGGGCCGGTCGTCGCTCGGTCGCGTACGGTCCCGGCGCGGGTGGCGGGATCGTCTTCAACGGGACGACCTCCTTTCTGGGCGGCGGAGTCTCGCTCATGGAGCCGATCCATCTCCCGTGGGTCCTGCGCTACATCGGCGCCATCCGGTTCGAGACCTTCCTCAGTCGCATCGACAGCAGCGCCTCGGTGAAGCATCCGTTCGTCATCGCGTCGCACGCGTCTGTTTCCCCGTTCCCACGGCTGCTCGTCGGCTTCACACAGGCGTTCATGTTCAGCGGGAGCGGGCTCCCGCCGTTCAACTGGCCCAACTTCGTGTCGATGTACCACTCGCACGGCATCAACTCGGCCGGGCGCGAGTTCGAGAACGGCGTCGCCTCGGCGGAGATCCGGTTCCGCGCGCCGACGCCGTTCATCCCCACGGAGCTCTACCTCGAGTGGGGATCGGAGGACAATCACGCCGCGTGGGCCATGTTCCCCGCGACGGTGGTGGGGATCCGCGCGCCGATGATCCCCGGCGCGCCCGCGCTCTCGCTCGGCGTCGAGCACGCGTTCTTCCACGGGCCGTGCACCAACTGCAACTACTACGCGACGTGGTACCGGCACTACACGTTCAAGGACGGATGGACGGTGGACCGTCAGCTCATCGGGCACCCGTTGGGCGGCGAGGGCGAAGAGTGGCTGGTCTACGGAAGCTGGGACAACCCGGCGCACGCGCTCCGCTTCGACGCCCAGACGTTCCTCCGGAATCGCGGCCCGTTCAACCTCTTCTCGCCAGCGCGTGAAGGGCAGAGCGTGGGCGGCGGGCTCGTGGCCACCTATCGCGCGACGCCGATGCTCGACGTCATGCTCAACAGCACCGTCGAGGTGGGGCAGAAGCACTGGACGGCGTCGAGCGTGTTCGGCGGGTTTCGCTGGATTTTCTGAGAGACGGCCCTTTCATCCCGAGCGGAGCGAGGGATCTCGGGCTGCTGTCATCCCGCGAGCTCGCTACCGGTGGATGATCGCCACGACGCCCACCAGGCTCACCAGGATCTGTGAGATGATGCTCAGGTTCGCGAGCGTGTTCGAGTGCGCGTTGGGGTTCTGCTCCGGCACGTAGACGACGCTGCCGGGCTTGGGCTTGGGCACCGCGTCGGGCCAGAAGCGCCGGCGTCGTACACTCTCCACTTTGCCGTTCGGCTGCCGCACGTAGGCGTGCGCCATGTCGGCCTTCTGGTTCGGCCCGCCCGCCGCGCGCACGTACGCATCCAGATTCTGCCCCGGCATGTACGCCACGGCTACAGGGGAGTTCACGTCCCCCGTCACGTTCACCACGCCGCTGTACGACGGGATGAAGATCGAGTCGCCGTCCTGCAGGATGAGATCGTCGCGGAAGTGCGGATTGCGCATGACCTGCGGGAGGTCGACGCCGATACGCCCCAGCTCGCCCTCATGCCGGTAGAAGACGACCCCATCGGGGTACGCCGACGCGGTGAAGCCGCCCGCACGCTTGATGACGTCGCCCAGGCGCTCATCCTTGTTGAGCAGAGCGTAGCGGCCGGGGAACTTCACCTCGCCGGACACCGTGACCGTGCGCTGCAACTCCCAGTTCGGCTGGCGCAGGATGAGCACGTTGTCGTACGGCTCGAGCTTGACCTCGGGTGCCTTCCCCTGGGGCGCGGGAATCCCCGGCGGGCCCAGGTACTTGCCGTCGGGTCCGCGCTCGAACAGGTACGTTGAATCGAGCGGGACGTGAATGGTGGTCGCCGTCACGCCACCGGCGCGGTTCTCCGGGAGCCGAGCGATCTCCGCCTCGTTGAGGTACGCCCCCTCCTGGAGCCCGCCGGCGAGGAGGACGAGATCGCGGAGCGTCATCCCGTCGCGGTACGGGATGCGGCCGCTCTTCCGCACCGCACCCGTGATCGCCACGTAGCGCTTCGGACGGAACTCGGCCACCGAGAAGATGCGGATCTGATCGTCCTCGTGGAGCTCGGGATCGTTGAGTACCGCGCCCGTGCTGTCCTTGAGCTCCGCACGGAGCTGAATGCGCGACGAGTCGGGGAGGAGCCGCGTGATGAGCACCTGTCCCGCATAGACGTCGGGCTTCACCCCGCCCGCCGCCTTGATGGCATCGGAGAGCTTCATCCCCGGCGTGAATCCCTGCGCGCCAGGCGACCAGACGTCCCCTGCCACAGAAATGCGGTCGCGCACCCGCGCCGCCACGGGGAAGACGCGGACGACGTCGCCCGCCGCGAGCGCGACCGGCGGATCATCGACCGTCCCCATCTCCTGCGCACTGATGTCGATGACGACGTGGTCGTGCCCGGGCGCGGTGCGCTCATTGGGCGGCACGATGCGCTCGATCTGCACGCGGCGGTGCGAGGCCGTGGGCGTGAAGCCGCCGGCGTCGCGGATGAGATCGGAGAGCGATTCGCCGGGCTTGAGCTCGTACGTCGCGGGACGCACGATCTCACCCACGATGCGCGCGCGCGGGCCGTGCACGGGGACGAACACTACGTCGCCCGACTGCAGCCGCACGTCGTGCGAGGCATCGCCGTGCAGCAGGTAGTCGTACACGTCCAGGCTGTCGACCACCTTGCCGCCGCGGCGGATCTCCACACGCCGCAGGCTGCCGTTCTCCGAGGGACCACCCGCCGCGTAGAGCGCGGTGAGCGCCGTGCCCGCGCTCGAGATGCGATAGCTCCCGGGCTCGTTCACATCGCCCACCACGAACACCTGATTCGTGCGCAGCCGAGCGACGTTCAGCGAGAAGTGCGTGGTCGCCTTGGGGCCGCGCTTCACGCCCGAGTACACGCGCCCGAGTCGCGTGTAGAGCAGGTCATCGACCTCGGCGAGCGTGAGGTTGGCCACGTAAAGCTGCCCGACCTGCGGGATGACGACGAACCCTTCGCGCGTGACGTCGAGCGTGTAGGCATCCTGGACATCGCCGGTGAGGATGAGCACCAGGCGGTCGCCGGGCCCCAGCCGGTAATTCGGATCGACGGGGCCCGCGAGGTTGGGCTCGAACTGCGTGCCGTTCCGATCGAAGACGTCGAGCCCGAAGACGACGTATCCGCTGTCGCGCGCGGCGCGCGAGAGGTTCTGCTCGCGACACATTGCGCGGATCGTGAGGTCGCGCGCGGTTCGGTGCAGCGTGGGGCGCACGCTGGAGGAGTCGAGGAGCAGCGAATCGGCGCCCACGCGATCAGCGCTGGTGCGGAGCGAATCGAGCTGCAGCGAGTCCGCGATGGTGAGCGAATCGCAGAGCAGGCGCTGGCGCATGAGCGCCTGTTGCTGCGCGGCGCGGCCGGCTCCAGTCTGGGAAAGCCCCGCAAGCGAATCGAGGTCCGCTTGATCCGTGATGCCGAGCGAGCGGACGGCGGCGAAGACCGTGGGGCTCGGCGTCGCGCCGGCGGCCGTGCTGCTACTGCCGAGATAGGCGTCCAGCAGATCGGATGGATACCCTTCGGCCTGCAGCCGCGCCCGGATCTGATCGACGCTCAATCCGCTGGACTGCAGCCGCTGCCGGAGCTGTTCGGCGAGGGCGGGGTTGTTCTGCAGCAACTGCTGCGCCTGGCCGGTCGACGGCGTCTGCTGCGCGGCGAGCGGAGCGTGGGGCGCCAACGCCGCGAACATCAGGCCGATGACTACCGCGATCGGCCGCCAAGGGAACCGAAGGATCACAGGAGAAGCTGGACGGAGTAGCGAGAACCGAGAGCGAGAACTGCGCAATCGAACGCGGTCGCGCACCGGCCGTGGCCATGTATGATGAAAGGGGAAGTTCACCAGCGAAGCAAGGAGGCGCAACCCGCAGGGGGCGTGCGGGACCAGTGGCCCGATGAGTGCGGGGGTTCCTCGGGACTCGGGGTTCGGGGCTCGGGACTCGCCAGTCCACCGAGCGGATTTCAGTTGCGAGCTCGGGCCCTTGCGCTTTCGCTAGCACGAACCAGCTTCGAGTCCCGAGTCCCGAGTCCCGAGTCCCGAGTCCCGAGTCCCGCATCCCGCATCCCGCATCCCGCATCCCGCCATGCCCGTCCTCCTCTCCCTCCGCGCGCCGCTCGAGCACACGATCGAGGCGGACAGCATCACGCCCGATCGGTGCGCTCGCGCGAGCGAGCGCGAGATCGCCGCGCTGCCGGTGTGGGCGGGGAACCGTCAGCTCGCCCTCGGTGAGCTGTTCACCGTACGTGGCGAGCGATCGGCGGAGGTGCGCGTGGAGGGCGCGCTCGAGCGCGCGGATGCGATCGGGCTCGGGATGACGATGGGCGAGCTCGTCATCGAGGGAAACGTCGGGCGCTACGTGGGAACGCGGATGACGGGCGGTGTGCTGCGCGTACGCGGCAACGCGGGGGACGGCGCGGGGCTCGAGATGGCGGGCGGCTCGTTGGAGATCAGCGGCAACGCGGGTGATCGGGCGGGTGCGTCGCGCCTCGGCGCCTCGCGCGGGATGATGGGGGGCGAGCTCATCGTGCGCGGGTCGGCGGGCGCGGAAGCGGGTGCCTCGGCGCGGCGCGGGCTCATCATCATCTGCGGCGACGCCGGCGAGCGCGCGGCGCACCGGATGATCGCCGGCACCGTGCTCGTGCTCGGGAACGCCGCGGCCGACGCGGGGCAGTGGAGCAAGCGCGGGAGCGTGGTCGTGGGCGGCGAGGTCGCGATCCCGCCGACCTACCGCTACAACTGCACGTACCGGCCCGGCTACCTGCGTCTCCTCTTCACCTATCTGCGCCGCCGGCACGGACTCGCGATCGATGATCGTTTCGTCGGCGGGCGGTATCGTCGCTACAGCGGCGACCTGGCCGAGCTGGGGAAGGGGGAGATCCTGCAATGGACAGAGGCGTGACGGGGGGCGGCGGGAGCGCCGCCGTGATGACGGGCGGGCTCGCGCTCAACGAGCGGGCATGGGCGATCGCCGATCGCATGGTCGCCGAGGCCGATGTCCTGCGCATTGCGACGCGGACGCTGGCGAACGGCGCGCGCGTGATCGACGCCGGCATCGCGGCCGCGGGCGGGCTGGGCGCTGGGGTGGGGCTGGCCGAGCTGTGCATGGGCGGGCTCGGGACCATTAGTTTCACTCCGCTTCTAATTGACGGCACGCCATATACCGGCGTGCAGGTGTGGACCGACCATCCGGCCGTGAGCTGCATGGCGTCGCAGTACGCGGGATGGGCGATCACCGTGGGTGACTTCTTCGCGATGGCGTCGGGGCCGCTGCGCGCCCAGGCTCGCGTAGAGACGACACTGTTCGAGCGGCTGGGCTACGCCGAGCACGGCTCGCGCGGGGTGCTCGTGCTCGAGACGCGGACGGTCCCCACCGACGATGTGGCGGCGTTCGTCGCCGAGAAGGCGGGGATCGAGCCGTCGGGGCTCACCTTCGCCGCCGCGCCCACGGCGTCGCTCGCCGGCGGTGTGCAGGTGGTGGCGCGCACGCTCGAGACGGGGCTGCACAAGATGGAGACGCTGGGCTTCGACGTCGCGCGCGTGGTGAGCGGGATTGGCACGGCTCCGCTGCCGCCGGTCGCCAAGAACGACCTGCGCGCCATCGGCCGCACGAACGACTGCGTGCTCTATGGCGGTGAGGCGCGCTATACCATTCGCGCCGAGGACGACGAGCTCGCCGAGTTGGCCGAGAAGCTTCCCGCCTCGGCGTCGAGCGACTACGGCACGCCGTTCTACGACATCTTCCAGCGTTACGGCGGTGACTTCTACAAGATCGACCCGCTGCTGTTCAGCCCCGCCGAAGTGTGGCTCACGAGCGCGACCTCGGGGCGCACGTTCCATGGCGGACGGCTGAACGGCGAGGTGTTGCGGAAGTCGTTGTTGGGGGAGTGAGGGAGTGGGTCAGTAGGTCAGCGGGTCAGTGGGTCAGACGGAAAGGGGGAGGGAGGAGTAGCGATCTCTGGAGGGGTATCATCCCGAGCGCAGGCGCGTCATTCCGAGCGAATGCGAGGAATCTCGGCTTGCAAGCCGAGATTCCTCGCATTCGCTCGGAATGACAACGGGCCGCGAGATCCCTCGCTCTCGCTCGGGATGACAGTCTTACAGGCAGTTACTGACTCACTGACCCGCTGACTCACTGACCCACTGACTTCCCGCTCCCCAGGCGCGCAGCTGCTTACATCACCGTCTTCCTTTTCTAGGAGCGCACGTATGGCCTCTCAAGGTCCCAAGGCCGCCGTCGTCGTGATGTACAACCAACCGGCGGATCCGGCCGCCTTCGAGCGGTACTACGCAGAGACGCACATCCCACTCGTCGAGAAGCACGCGGCCGAGATCGGCTTCACACGCGCCGAGCTCGTGAAGTTCACCGAGACGCTCGACGGGAAGCCGCCGACGCTCTACCGGCAGGCCGAGCTCTGGTTCGATTCGCTGGCGGCGTTGCAGCGTGGGATCGCGACGGCGGGGTTCGGGACGGTGGCCGGTGATCTGGCGAACTTCGCGACCGGCGGCGTGACGGCGATGATCAGCATCGAGACCAATTCCTGAGGCGATGTGCGGGTCGCGATCCTGAACGCCCGCGCCGGGTGGCACACCGACGAGCTCCTGCGCGCCCTCGCCGAGCGGGGACACACCGGCGTCATCCTCCCGTACGAGGGGCTCACCGCGCGGCTCGGACCGCGAGCCGATGCGGCGCCGGCGCTCGCGAGCGATGGCGAGTCGCTCGATGACATCGACGCGGTGCTCGCGCGCATCATTCCGAACGGCTCGCTGGAGCAGATCATCTACCATGTGGATGCGCTGCATACGCTCGAGGCGCGTGGCGTTCGGGTGATGAATGCCGCGCGCGCCATCGAGCGCACGGTGGACAAGTTCTACACGTCGGCGATCCTCGAGCGGGCGGGGCTCGCCACGCCCGAGACGGTGGTGTGCGAGCGCCCCGAGCAGGCGATGGAGGCGTTCCGCGCAATGGGCGATGTGATCGTCAAGCCGCTCTTCGGCTCGATGGGGTTGGGCATGGTGCGCGTGAGCGATGAGGAGATGGCCTGGCGCGTGTTCCGCGCGGTGGAGGCGGTGCGCGGCGTCTACTACGTGCAGCGCACGATCGCGCACGAGGGCAGCGATGTCCGCCTCTTCGTGGTGGGCGACCGCGTCCTCGGCGCCATCGAGCGCCGTGCGCCGGACGCCACGTCGTGGCGCACGAACATCTCGCGCGGTGGCGAGGCGCGCGCGATCACGCCGAGCACCGACTGGTGCGCGATGGCGCTCCACGCCGCGCGCGCCGTGGGCGCGGAGTACGCGGGCGTCGATCTCCTCCCGGCGCGCGACGGTACGACCTACGTGCTCGAGGTGAACGGCATCCCCGGTTGGAGCGGCCTGCAGGCGGCGACGCAGATCGATGTGGCGGGGGCGGTGGTGGAGCAGCTGATTGCGGGATGCGGGGTGCGGGATGCGGGATGCGGGAACGGCTCATGGGAAGACGGCCCTCACCCCCGAGGCAGTTCCGCATCCCGCATCCCGCATCCCGCATCCCGCACCGTGCCCGCCGCCGTCCAACTCGCCTGTCTGCTCGAGGCCAGCGCGCCGAAGCCGGGGAACGTGCGGCCGGGGGTGCGCTTTCATGACATGGCGTACGAGGACTTTCTTGCGAGCGCGGCGGCCATTGGGGCGCCGTTCGCGCGCGTGGGTGAGCAGCCGCTGGGCCGGACCGTCCGCGAGGCGATCGAGGCGACGGCGCAGTGGACACGCGTGAACACGAATCTGGGGATGGTCCTGCTGCTGGCACCGCTCGCGCGCGCCGCCACGCTCGGCGAGTACTCGCTGCGCGCGGGCGTCGCGCACGTGCTGCGCGAGACGACGATGGACGACGCGCGCGAAGTGTATCGCGCCATCCGGCTGGCGGCACCGGGCGGACTCGGCCACTCGGTGGAGGAGGACGTCGCGAGCGAACCGTCGGTGACGTTGCGTGAGGCGATGGCGCTCGCGGCCGAGCGCGACAGCGTGGCGCGCGAGTACGCGAGCGATTTCCGTATGACGTTCGAGCTCGGGGTGCCCGCGCTGATGCGCGCGCGCGCGGATGGCCTCAACTGGAACAACGCGATCGTCGAGACCTATCTCACGCTGCTCGCCGCGGTGCCCGACACGCACATCGCGCGCAAGCTCGGGCTCGATGCGGCTGCGGCCGTCTCGCGGCAGGCCCGCGCCGTGCTCGACACCGGCGGCGTGCGCACGAGCGCGGGACGGGCGGCGATCGCGCAGTTGGACGCCGAGCTGCGGGATGCCAGCAACACCCGCAACCCCGGCACGACCGCCGACCTCACGACGGCGGCGATCTTCGTGGTGCTACAGGAGGGGGAGCTGTGAGCTTTCAGCTGTGAGCTCTGAGCTGTGAGTAGCTGTGAGTGGAGGCTGTGAGCTCGAGGCTCCCTGGATGGTCGAGCTCAGAGCCCGCTCACAGCCCAAAGCTCACAGCTCAGAGCTCACAACCCTCTCCCGCCCGATACCTGACGACTATCTTCCCCCCCATGACCCCACACAGCGATTTCCGCGTCTCCGTCACGAAGGACTATCTGGTCTTCTCCTCGGCGCACTTCATCACGTTCACCGGTCATCGGTGCGAGCCGCTGCATGGTCACAACTATCGCGCCGGCATCGTGATCGAAGGCGCGCTCGAGACCGAGAGCTGGTACGTCATCAACTTCTCGGTCGTGAAGCAGATGATGAAGCGACTGTGCGATGCGATCGATCACAAGGTGCTGCTGCCGCTCCAGAACCCGAAGCTGCAGATCACCGAGGAGGGCGACTTCGTGCACGTCGCCTACGAGCAGAAGGCGCGGTACATGTTCCCGAAGGCGGATTGTGCGCTGCTCCCCATCCCGAACACCACCGTCGAGATGCTCGCGCAGTACCTCGCCAAGCTCGCGCTCACCGAGATCCATCGCATGGGGAGCGCGCATCTGAACATGCTGGAGCTCGAGGTCGAAGAGAATTTCGGTCAGTCGGCGGTGTATCGAGAGATCCTGGATTGAGACGAGAGCGGTGAGCTGTGAGCCATGAGCTTCGGGCTGTGAGCGGGGTCATGGGCACGGCGATCCAGAGCGCCTCCGGCTCACAGCCGAACTCACGACTCACAACCCACAACCCATAGCTCAGAGCTCACAGCCCATGCCCGTCATCGACGTCCACAATCACTTCTACCCGCCGGAATACCTCGACGCGCTGCGCGCGGATGGCAGCGCGGTCTCGGTGACGATCGATGCGCAGGGCAATCCGCGCCTGCACTACCCGGGCGATTACAACGTGGCGGTGCGTGGTCATCGGGACATCGAGTACCGCCAGCGCGTGCTCGAATCCGAGGACGTGGACACGCAACTCCTCTCGCTCACCACGCCCGGCACACACGTCGAGTCTCCCGAGCGGGCGGCCGCGCTCGCGCGCATCGTCAACGATGCGTTCGCCGAGATCGTCCGCGCGCGGGGCCCTCGCTTCACCGCGCTCGCCACGCTCCCACTGAACGACCCCGTCGCCTCGGCCGCGGAGCTGCGCCGCGCGGTGCGCGAGCTCGGGCTCCCGGGCGCGATGCTCTTCAGCAACGTGAACGGCGTCGCGCTCGCCGATGCGCGGTTCGCGCCGCTCTACGAGGAAGCCGACCGGCTCGGCGCGGTGCTCTACATCCATCCGACCGCACCGGTCGGCGTGGAAGCGATGACGGACTACTGGCTCATGCCACTCGTCGGCTTCCTCTTCGATACGACGCTCGCCGCCGCGAAGCTCGTCTTCAGCGGGACGGTCGAGCGGTATCCGCGCATTCAGTGGGTGCTATCGCACCTCGGCGGGGCGATCCCCTACATGGCCGAGCGCCTCGACCGCGGCTATCACGCGTTCGGCGAGTGTCAGGCACGGCTCACGCGTCCGCCGAGCGAGCTCTTGCGGCGGTTCTACTTCGACACCGTGAACTTCGACCCGCATGCACTGCGGCTCGCCGTCGACTTCGCGGGTGCGGACCACGTGCTCGCGGGGAGCGACTATCCGCATCAGATCGGGAGTCTGCGCTCGATGCGCGAGAGCATCGAGCACGCGCGGCTCACGAAGCAGGAGCGATCGGCCGTCTTCGGCGCCAATGCGGCGCAGTTGTTGGGGCTCGCGTAAGCCGCGTATGGGCGCGGCGCTCGCGCGCGCACCCGGAGCGCTACGGGTGCGACCGTTGAACCCTGTCCCGCACGGCGTCGATGTCAGCGCGCGTCACGCGGGCCTGGTGCAGCGCGGTGGCCACGAGCGCGGCATCGCATCCGGCGTCGGCGAGCCGCGCGAGATCATCGACGTCCCGCACGCCGCCGCCAGCCACGAGCTCGATCGCGGGACACGCGCGCCGGAGCTCGGCGACGAGCGCGAGATCCACGCCCGCCGAGGTGCCCACGCGGGCGAGATCGAGCACGATCACCGTGCGAGCGCCGGCGTCGACCGCGCGTTGCACGATGGTGACCGGCGACGCGGGCAGCTCGAGCCCGGGCCGCACGATCGGAGTGCCGTCGCGGAGATCGAGACTGAACACGGTGCGCGCGTCGCCGATCGCGCGCGCGATGGCGGCAAGCGCGTCGATCGATGGCAGTGTCTCCAGCCCGACGATGACGCGCGCCGCGCCCGCCGCGATCGTCGCCTGCGCCCGCTCCGCATCCGCGATGCCGGCGTCCACCCACGGGCGTGCGCCGAGCACGGCGATCGCGCGCAGGAGTGCATCGTGCGGCGCGCGCCCGGCGATCGCATCCAGATCGGCCATGTAGATGTCGCGCGCGTCGAGTGTCTCGACGTATGCGCGGGCGAGGGCGATCGCGTCGCCCGCTGTAGCGGAGAGCCGCGAGACGACGGGCGCGTACGCCTCGCGCGCGCCGCCGCGCGCGTGCACGGCGCGTCCGTCGAGTATGTCGAGCACGGGGATCACTCGCATCGCGCGTCCTCGGTGGTGGGCGCTCCACTCGGCCCGCATCCCGTGCGCCGCAGATGAGTCGGGGCGTGATCGGGTGGGACGTGGGCGGCGTGAACACGAAAGCCGCTCGCGTGGCGCAGGGCAAGGTGCTGGCCACGCGCTCGCGCCCCTACGAAGTGCAGCGCGATCCCGAGGCGCTCGTGCCGCTCCTGCGCACGCTCGCGCACGAGCTCGGCGTGAACGGGGACGAGCCACACGCGGTCACGATGACGGCCGAGCTCTCGCAGATGTTCCGGACCAAGCGCGAGGGCGTGGGCTGGGTGCTCGATGCTCTGTGCTCGGCGTTCGCTCGCTCGGCCGTGCACGTCTACACGGTGGACGGATGCTTCATCACGCCGGAGGCGGCGCGCGAGCGAGCGCTGGACGTCGCGGCCTCGAACTGGGCGGCCACGGCGCGCGTGGTCGCACAGGCGTATCGCGATGCGATCCTCGTCGATACCGGCTCGACCACCACGGACATCATCCCCATCGTGCATGGCACAGTGGCGGCGCGCGGGCGCACGGATCCCGCGCGATTGCGGTCGGGCGAGCTCGTGTACCTGGGCGCGGTGCGGACGCCGGTGGAGGCCGTGGTGCACGAAGTGCCCCTCGAGGGCGCGATGGCGGGCGTGTCCGCTGAAGGGTTCGCGCTCATGGGGGACGCGCTCGTGTGGCGCGGCGAGCTCGCGCCCGCCGAGTACACTGCGCCCACGCCGGACGGCCGGCCGACGAGCCGCGACTTCGTGCGTGAGCGGCTCGCCCGTGTGGTGTGCGCCGACCGCGAGATGCTGGACGACGCTGGAATCGACGCGATCGCCGATCACGTGGCCGAGCGGGCGGCTGCGCGCATCGCGGCGAGCATCACGCGCGTGCAGCGGGAGCACCCGCATCTCGAGCTTGCCGTCGTCACCGGACTCGGCGACGCGCTCGCCGCGCGCGCGGTACGACGCGCTGGGATGCGTGTGGCCCATCTGGCCGAGCAGCTCGGGGGCGATGCGGCACGGAGCGCGCCAGCGGTCGCGGTCGCGCTGCTCTGCGAGCAGCACATCGCGCGATGATCGACGTCGTCATCAAAGTGGGCGGCGCGCTGCTGCGGCAGCCGGGCGCGCTCGACGCAGCGGCGCGTGCCATTGCCGAGGCCGCCCGGGCGCACCGCATGCTCGTCGTCCCCGGCGGCGGACCGTTCGCGGATGCCGTGCGCGCCGCCGATCGCCAGGTGGGGCTCGGCGATGATGCGGCACACTGGATGGCGATCCTCGGCATGGAGCAGTACGCGCATCTCCTCGCCGAGCGGATCGTCGGCGCGCGAGTGGTCGAGTGTGTGGAAGAGATCGAGCGCGCGCTTGGCGCCGGGTGCATCCCCGTGCTCGCGCCGTACCGCTGGCTGCGCGCGGCGGATCCGCTGCCGCACGCGTGGGAGGTGACGAGCGACAGTCTTGCCGCGTGGGTCGCGGGTGCGGTGCATGCACGAACGCTCGTGCTCCTCAAGCCGGTGGCCGGAGAGACACGAGCGCTCGTCGATGCGTATTTCGAACGTGTGGTGCCGGATCAGGCGCGGGTCGTCGTGCTCGCGGCGAGCGACATCGACACGCTGGCGCAACTGCTCGACTGATCAGCTCGCCCCTGGCGGCGATCCGCCGGCGCCCTGAGACAGACGGCGCGCCGGCACGATCGTCCACCGTCGCACGCGAGGGGCCGATGGACATCGACCCCTCGCGCAGATAGTGATTACGGCTGCTTGTCCCACCACACCGGGTCGTTCAGCGACGCGCCTCCCTGCGCCGTGATGGCCGCCTGGAGATTCGTGTTGTTGAACGACTGCTCGGCGAGTGGATAGGTGAGCCGGCGCGCAACCACCTGCGGGTTGGTGATGACGGCCGGGCCGGCCTTCAGATCGGGCACGCCCGTGCGCCGGTACTCCGCGTACGCTTCCGTGCCTTCGCCGAAGAGCGCGATCCACTTCTGCAGCGCGATCTGCGTGAGCCCCGTCGCGGGGTTGTAGGCCACGCGAGGCGACGCGAGGTAGGTATCGGTGACGGCGTCCGGGATCCCGTTGTACTGCATCGAGGCCCGGATGCCCGCGTTGTACAGTGTCGCAGGATCGTCGCTCGTCCAGCCGCGGGCCGCCATCTCCGCTTCGTCGAAGAGCACTTCGGCGTACGTCATCAGGATGGAAGGCGTCGTCCGTTGCCGATACGCGGCGCCGAGACGCGAGGTGTTGGTGAGCCCGATCGCGATGGCGCTGTCATCCTGCAGGCCATTCGGGGCACCGACGTACAGGACGCTGTCGGGGAGCTTGGAGATGACCGGGTCGGCGTAGACGGCCAGCCGCGGATCGAAAGTCGTATCAGCGCCGTTGATCGCGATGTACAGATGCTTCAGCGTGTCGACCAGTGTCTGGCTCATGTGCTGGTCGTCGCGCGTGCGGAACGTATTGAAGATCGGGCTGTCGTTCGTCCCATCGCCCGGCCACCGGAGCAGCGCGTTGTCGTCGTTCGACGTGAAAACGCCGGCGGCGAGCGCCGCGGTCGCCTGAGCCTGTGCCGTCGCGGCATCCACCTTGGTCAAGCGCATGGCGAAGCGCAGCCGGAGTGAGTTGGCGAACTTCCGCCACTTGGTCATGTCGCCGTTGTAGATGACGTCGGCACTCCCATAGTTGGAGCCGGCGCCACCACTCGCGAGCAGATCGTTCGCCTTGGTGAGATCGGCGAAGAGCCCGGTGTAGATGTCCTGCTGGCTGTCGTACTTTGGCGTGAAGCCAGCGCTGCCCTGGTTGGCTTCGGAGTAGGGGATGTCGCCCCAGATGTCCGTCATGACCCCGAACGTCCACGACTTCATGACCAACGCCGGCGCGACGAGGTTGGGCTCGGAGTCCGGATTGGTTTGCTGGAGAATGGTGGCGAAGTCTTCGAGCCCACCCGCGTAGAAGCCCGACCACCAGCCATCGATGTTGCCCGGGCGCATGGCGTACCGGTCTTCATCCGTGAACCGGTCCATGGCGATCTGCTGCGCCCAGAGCGACGTGAACGTCAAGTCGAATCCCCCGCCGCGGATCGTGCCCACGACGTTGGTGATCCCGTTGGGGAAGAGATACTGCGGCGTGACCTGATTCGGCGCGTTCGGATTCTGGTTCAGCCCGGTGAATCCGCCGTCACACGCGCTCGCCGCCAGAGCGAGCACGAGCACGGGGGCCGCGCAGACCATCGTCTTGAGTCTCATTGCGAGTCCCGTTGTGAAAGAGTGAGGGCGGGTCACGGCGTGACGTTGACCATGAATCCGATGCTGCGCGCCGAGGGGAACTGTCCGAACTCGAGCCCTTGCGCGTTGCTGTTGTCGAACGCCGTCTCGGGATCGATGTTGGGCGCCTTTGCGTGCAGCCACAGGTTGCGACCGACGAGCGCCAGATAGAGCGACGAGACGCCGACCTTGCTGCTGATCGACGACGGCGCGGTATAGCCGAGCTTCACCTCACGCAGCTTGACGAAGCTGGCGTCGTAGACGAACGGCTCGTGGATCTGGAACAGCGAGTTGAAGTACGCCTGCGCGGTGACCTTGGTGGTGTTCGGCGTGCCGTCCGGGTTCACGCCGGGGACGATCATCCCGCCGCCATCGGCGAGCGTCTCCGCCGTCTCGCGACCCTGGAGCGACGAGGCGAGCACGCCGGACATCTCACCGAACATGTTGGTCGCGCTGAAGAGCTGACCGCCCTGCTTCGTGTCGAAGAGGAAGCTGAAGTCGAGATCCTTGTAGCGGAAATGATTCTGGATCCCGCCCGTCCAGTCCGGCGTGTAGTGGCCGAGGACGCGCTTATTCGGATCCGGCTGTGGCAGTCCCTTGAGGAGGATCGGCTGCCCGCTCGCATCGCGCAGCAGCGGCGTGCCGTAGAGTGCGCCGTACTGTTCGCCCTGCCGCGCTTCGACGGTGAGGCTCCAGTAGCTGCCGAGCACGACGGTCTGGATGCCGGGGTAGAGGCTGACGACATCGCTCTTGTTCTTCGCGAAGTTCACCGTCATGTCCCAGCTGAAGCCGCCATTCGTGCGCACGGGCGTCGCGTTGACGAGCAGCTCGACACCCTTGTTGCTGATGGCGCCCGCGTTCAGCACCGCGCTCGTGTAGCCGCTCGCGCCCGAGACCTGGACCGGGATGATCTGGTTGTTGGTGAGCTTGTCGTAGTATGTCCCGTCGAGCGAGACCCGATCGCTCAGGAAGCGAAGCTCGGTACCCACTTCCCACGACCGCGTCTGCTCGGGCTTGAGATCGGCGTTGGGAATCTGGTCCGGCACGCTGAAGCGCGGGACGCTGCCGAAGGGCGTGCTCGCCGTGTACGTCTCCTGCAGCTGGTAGGGATCGGCATCGTTACCAACGCGCGTCCAGCTCGCGCGGAGCTTTCCGTACGAGAAGAAGTTGCCGAGCTTGGTGCCGGGGAAGGCGTCGGTGAACACGAAGCTCCCCGAGACCGACGGATAGAAGTAGGAATCGTTCGCCGAAGGCAGCGTGGACGACCAGTCGTTGCGGCCGGTGACGTCGACGAAGAGATAGTTGTTGTACGAGAACTGCGCCTGTCCGTACAAGCTGTTCGTCTGCCGGTTCGACACGGACTGCGAGACCTGCGGCGTGACCGCGGCGTTGCCGATATTGAACGTGCCCGGGATGACGAGGTGCGGCGTGCCGATGCGGTTCGAGCTGGCGTTCTGCACGCGGCGGTTCCCGCCGACGCTCATCGTGATGCCCAGCTTGTCGGTGATCGAGCGATCGCCCGTGAGCAGGAAGTCAGAGTTCGTCTCGCGATTGAACTGCTCGCCCTCGAAGAAGGCGCCGCCCGAGTAATCGCGGCCGATGTTCCCGCTGGCGTACTGCTCCTTCTGCCATCCCCGATACCAGTCGGTCCCCGAGCGCAGCGTCCCGGTGAGCCAATCGGTGAACTTGTACGTGGCCGATGCAACGCCCATGATGCGATCGCGTGCATCCCACTCGGGGTTCATGTACAGCACGAAGTACGGGTTGTCGACCGTCGTGTGGCTGGGGCTGCGCTGCGAGCCGTCGGGATTGATGTAGTCCTTCAGCTTGGCGTTATCGAGCTGGCGACCGCTCCACATCACGTCCTGCATGACGTTCTGATTGTTGTAGCCCGTGCCCGGACGGTCATGCCCCTGGTCGCGGATGTACTGAATGGATGCGCGGGCACTCAGCTTCGACGAGAGCGTCGCGCCGGCGTTCAGCGAGGTGTTCAACCGCTGGATCGTGTTGGTCGGGAGCATCCCCTTCTGATCCAGGTTGGTGACCCCCAAGCGGACGTCGGCCTTGTCGTTGGCGGCGGTGACCGCGGCGGTGGTGGTGGAGGTGCGCCCGGTCTGGAAGAAGTCGCGAACACGGTTCGGGTGCGGCAGCCACGGCGCGGGCTGGCCGTTGCTCCACCACTGCACGATCATGCGCCCGTCGAGCGGCGGTCCCCAGCTCCGGTTGACGTTGTCGCTGGTCCCGCCGCCCTTGCCGTCCTTGTACTCGTACAGGCCGCCAGAACCCTGGCCGTACTTGTTCTGGAAGTCGGGGAGACGCAGCGGGGACTCGAACGTCAGGTTCTGCGCGGCCGTGATCCCCAATCCACGGCTTCCCTTGCCGGTCTTCGTGGTGATCACAATGGCGCCGTTGGCCGCACGGGAGCCGTAGAGGGCGGCGGCGTTCGCGCCCTTCAGGATGCTGATCGACTCGATGTTGTTCGGGTTGATGTCCTGCCCCGTGTTCCCGTAGTCGTACCCGCCGTAGCCGCTGTTGCTCGGCGCCGAGTTGTCGATGGGTATGCCGTCGATCACCAGGAGCGGCTGGTTGTCACCCGTGATGGAGTTCGCCCCGCGGATCACGATGCGCGAGGATCCACCCGTGGGTCCGACGTTCGTGATGTTGACGCCGGCAACCTTCCCGTCGAGCGCGTTGATGATGTTGGGCTCGCGCGCCTGGGCGAGCTCGTCGGCGTTGATGCTCTGCTGCGCCACGCCGAGCGAGCGCTTCTCGCGCGAGATGCCGAGCGCGGTGACCACCACCCCCTCGAGCTGCACGGGGTTGACGGCCAGCACGAAGTCGTGCGTGATGGCGCCGGCCGAGAGGGTGATCTGGGTGGAGCTGGCCTTGTAGCCGATGAGCCGCGCGGTGAGCGTCGCGGACTGCCCGGTGAGGCGATCCGCCGGCACGGTGAAGGAGTACTGCCCGTCGTCTGCGGTGATGGCTCCGAGATTCATGCCCTGGAGGAAGACGCTGGCATTCGCCAGCGGCGTCCCCGCTTCACTCGTGACCCGTCCGCTGATGGTTGCTCCTCCCTGGGCGGCTGCCCAAGCGGGGAAGAGGAACATCGCGCACGCGGCCGCGAGCAGTGATCGAGCTCGACGTCCCATGCTGCTGCCTCCTATCCAGTTTTGAGAGTGGGGCGCTGCCAAGCGGGAAATGGGATGGCAGCGATCCTGGGTGCTGCGGCAACTGCTGCGGATCGTGTGTAGACCAGATATCGGGGGCGCGGACCTCCGCGAATGTCGTCAGGGAGGGCAATCGGAGGACAAGACCGCTCGGCAGCCGCGTCTCGTGGCTCGCGGAGTGCCAGGGGAGTGTGAAGCGGACCGGGGTGCGAGGGGGTGGCGAGGGTGTTGGATAAAATATCCTAAACACATGCGCTCGCAAGAGCGCGCGCCGCCCCCCACCCCCTCCTCGCTACCTCAGCGGCGCGGTCGCGACCGGCCCGGCGCCCCGCCCGCGGCGGCCGCGCGCGAGGTCGGCCGTGGCCGCCGCGGCGGCGGCACCACGACGGCGAGTGAGCGATGCCCCTGCGCATCCACGCTGCGCACGGCCGCCCACAGATCGTCGAGCTGCTGCTCCAGGACGTACGACGTGCCGCTGCTCACCGGGATGATCTGCTCCCACGCGGGCGACGTGGTGGAGCGCACGAGCACCTCGTAGCTCGACGCGCCGGGCACCGGCGCCCACGAGAGCTTCCACGACTGCCCCAGCGGCCGCTCGCGAGTGGCCCGCACGCTGTCCGGTGTCGCGGGCGCCGAGCCCAGCGCCCCGAGCACGGCCGCGTTCAACCGCGCGATGTTCGCCGCGTAACCGAAGTTCACGTACTCGAAGCGATCCTTCGGCGAGTGCTGCCGGTCGAGCGCTTCCATGCGCTCGGTGGTGCGGATGCCGGGCTCGTCCAGCGCGACGAACGGCTCGTGATCCGTCCCGCGCCCGATGCGATCGATGCGCAGTACATCGAGAACGTGAAAGTCCGGGTTGTACAGCGCCCCGAGCGCCACCGTCGTGCGCGAGAGCTCTCGGCTCGGGCTGTTGTCCGGATCGCCGCTGTAGACGCGCATCGTGGTCGAGTCCGTCCGGCCGTTGCTCGCCGACACGTTCCCGACGATGTCGTCCGACATGTCGGCGACCACTGTGTACCCCTCGTCGTGCAGCCGCTGCGCGAGGTGCGTGGAGCCGAGGAGTCCCTGCTCCTCGCCGGCGACGGCGGCGAAGAGGACCGTGGCATCGAGCCCCTTTGGATAGTGCGTGGAGAACACGCGCGCGAGCTCGACCACGTCCGAGGTGCCCGAGGCATCGTCGTCCGCGCCCGGTGCATCGGAGGTGTCGTCGGTCTGGTCCACCGCGCAGATGCACGAGTCGTAGTGGCCAGTGACGATCACCACACGCTTCGCATCGCGCCCCGGGAGCCAGGCGAGCACGTTCACCACGTTCACCGTGGGCTGGTTCGGGAAGCGGCGGACCTGGACCATCGCCGGATCATACTCGACGTGGAGACACCCGCCGCACGCCGCGCTGATGTCGGTGAAGCGCTTGAAGAGGTAGCGCCGCGCGGCGCCGATGCCGCGCGTGTCGCTCATCGTGTCGCTCAGCGTGTGCCGTGTGCCGAAGGCGACGAGCGTGGAGTCGGTGGCGCGGATCTGCGCGGGCGAGATGTCCTTGATGAGCGTCGCCAGCTGCGGATCGGCGACGAACCCCATCGTCGGATTGCCGGCGGCGGTATCCGGTGCGGCCTGCGAGCTCCCGCATTGCGCGGTCACGAGGGCGAGCGCACCGGCGAGCACGAGCGCGGAGAGTGAGTGAGCCCGACGCTTCCAGAGTGAATGAGCCCGACGTTCCATCGGCGAACCTCGTGGGTGGGGGAGGGTGGGCGCGGCGGCGGGACGTGACAGCGGCGTCGCCGCGTGGTCGGAGCTACGCGTGATCACCGCACCTGCGCGTTATACGATCACCGGCGCGCGAGCGCTGTGCCGGGGATCACCGGCCCATGTATCGGCCGGGCGCGACATTGGATAATATATCCGGCATGCGCACATCCCACCGGGTCCTCATCGGCGCGACCGCGGCCGCCCTCCTCCCGCTCGTCGCCGCCGCCATCGGCTACGCGGGGCCGAATCGCTACACGCACAATGACCGCGTCGATCGACATATGCTCCCCGCCGTCTCCACCGGCCCGCTCGATCCCGCCTGGAGCCCCGACGGCAAGTGGATCGCCTTCTCCATGCGCGGCGACATCTGGAAGATCCCCGCCGACGGCGGGACGGCGGTCGCCCTCACGGCCGGCCCGGCCTACCACTTCGAGCCCGCGTGGAGCCCCGATGGCAAACGCATCGCGCTCTCCATGGACGTGGACGGCAACCTCGAGATCGGGATCGTGAACGCCGATGGCGGCGCGGTCGAGCGCGTCACGACGGACTCCGCGGTGGATGTCGAGCCCACCTGGAGCCACGACGGCCAGAGCCTCTACTTCGTGAGCAATCGCGGCGACCGCCGAGGCGGCTTCCACATCTACCGCCACGACCTCGCGACCGGCGCCGATTCGCAGATCGTGAGCGGGATCCAACCCGCCGTCTCCCCCGATGGCTCGCAGCTCGCCTACGTCGCCCCCGTGCGCGGACGACTCGGCTCCGGTGGCCTGTGGGTGAAGTCGCTGAGCGCGGACAGCGAGCCGCACCTCGTGCAGTACGAGGAAACCGAGTTCCGCACGAAGCCCGCGTGGACGAGCGACGGTCAGGCGCTGCTCTACGTGTCCGACAACATGGGCTCGAACGATGTGATGATCGTGCCCGCCGATGGCGGCAACCCCGAGCGGCTCACGGCGAGCGACGGCGACGAGTACGCGCCATCACCGAGCCCGGACGGCGCGCGCTTCGCCTTCGTCTCCAACCTCGCCGGACCGACCACGCTCTACACGGTCGCGATGGGCGGCGGCCCGCTCCCCTCGTGGCACGCCGTGCCGATCCGCGCGCGCACATCGCGCACGCCCACCGGGCGCGTGCGGGTGCGCGTCGTGGGCCCCGATGGCCGCGCGATGCCGGCGCGCATCTACCTGCACGCGAGCGACGGTCGCTCCTACGCGCCGGACGGTGGCTTTCATCGCGTGATCTCGGCGACCGAGACGCACTACTTCGAGACGCCGGGCACGTTCGAGGTCGAAGTCCCGGCGGGGCGTACATCGATCGAAGCGGTGAAGGGGTTCGAGTACCGGCCGCGCGCCACGACGGTGGATGTCCCCGCGGGCGGCGTGCGTTCGGCGACGATCCAGCTCCAGCGACTCGCTGATCTCCCGGCGCAGGGCTGGTACTCGGGCGACACACACGTCCACGATCTGCACCAGGGGCGGTTCGGTCTCTCGCACGAAGACTTCTTCAACGAGCTGCGCGCCGAAGATCTGCACGTCACGAACGCGCTCATCCACATGGACGGCACTCGACTCATGGGCCGGTGGAGCGATCTCACCGGGAAGCCGAGTCCGTTGTCGACCCCGCAGTACATCCTGCAGTACGGTGAGGAATTCCGGGGCTCGCTGGGGCACATCTCGATCCTCGGCATCCACAAGTTCATCCTCCCCTTCACGGCTGGGGTGCCGCACACCGCCTACGCGCAGCCCGAGCTCGACGCGCGCTACATCGACGAAGCGCACGCGCAGGGTGGCATCGCCGGCTTCCCGCACCCCTACATCACCCCCACCACGCGCCCCGAGCAGGTGGCGAGCACGCTGATCCCCGTCGACGTCGCGCTGGGCAAGGGCGACTACTACGACATCGGCGCGATCTGGTCGGACGAGGTGAGCTCCGCCGAGTTGTACTACCGGCTGCTCAACTGCGGCTTCCATCTTCCCGCCACCTCCGGCACGGACAACTTCTCCGATGTCTGGCGCGATCCACCGCCGGGCTCGGATCGCACGTACGTGCACGTGCGTGGCCCCCTCACGCTCGCCAACTGGTTCGCGGGCATCAAAGCGGAGCACACCTTCGGCACCACGGGGCCGCTGCTCTTCCTCGATGTGAACGGTCACGAGATGGGGGACGAGATCGCGCTCAAAGCGTCCGAGTCGCCCACGCTGCACGTGAAGGTGAACGCGATGTCGATCGCGCCCATGGAGCGGCTGGACATCATCGTCAACGGGACCGTCGCGCGCACCGTGCAGGCCACCACGGATCCATCGCGCCTCGTCTTCGACGACACGCTCTCGGTGCCGCAGGGCGGGTGGATCGCGGCGCGCGTCATCGGTCCGACGTCACGCTACGTCGGCGACAGCTACGCCTTCGCGCAGACGAGTCCGGTCTACGTCGTTCGCAACGGACACCGCTACACCTCGGCGGACGATGCGCGATTCCTCGCGCAGGCGGTCGAGGCGGTGTGGACGCACGTCGAGCGCGGGCCGTGGCGCACGACCGCCGAGCGCGACCGGTTCCACGCGATCATCGAGCAGGCGAAGAGCGTGTATGATCGGATCGCCGAGCAAGCGACGGCGGACGCGGGGCGCTGAGCGCGGGTCATCCCGAGCGTAAGCGACGGTCATCCCGAGCGTAAGCGAGGGATCTCCCTCGCCGGCCCGAGATCCCTCGCGTTCGCTCGGGATGACAACGTTGTCGCTCGGGATGACACGGCGCGCCCCCGCGACCCCGCGTCCTACCCCGCCTTCCGCTCCCCCTCGCCCCACCGCTGCGCCGCTTCCCACGCCAGCATCGCGCGCTTGCGCGCCGGGCCCCAGCGATACTCACCGAAGGCGCCCGTCTTCCGGATCACGCGGTGGCAGGGGATGAGGTATGCGATCGGGTTCCGCGCGACCGCGCTCCCCACGGCGCGCACCGCCTTCGGCGCACCGATCGTGGCGGCCACGTCCTCGTACGTCGCGGCATCGCCCATCGGAATGCGGAGCAGCGCCTCCCACACCTTGAGCTGAAAGTTCGTCCCCTTGAGCAGCACCCCGAGCGGCGCATCCGCTTCGCGCGCACGGCGCGGCGCGAAGATGCGGTCGACATAAGCGCGGGTGACGTGCGGCGCCGCCTGCAGCTCGGCGTTGGGCCAACGCGCGCGCAGCTCGGCGATCGCCTCCGTCGCGTCGCGTCCCGAGAGAAACGTGAGCGCGCACACGCCGCGCTCGCACACCGCGATGACGCACGCGCCGAACGGCGTGTCGTGCACGCCGTGATGGATGACGAGCCCCGCGCCGCCGCTCTTGAACTCGCCCGGCGTCACCGCCTCCGCCGTCACGAAGAGATCGTGCAGCCGGCCCGCGCTCGAGAGCCCCGCTTCGTACGTCGCATCGAGCACACTCCGTCGCTCGGCGAGCAGCTGTCGCGCGTGCGCGAGCGTCTGGAATTGCAGGAATCGCTTGGGGCTGATCCCCGCCCACCGCGTGAAGAGTCGCTGGAAGTGCGACTCGCTCAAGCCGACGTGCGAGGCGATCTCGGGGAGCGCCGGGTGGCGCGGCGCCTGTCGCTCGAGGTAGAGAATCGCCTGCTCGATGCGGGCGTAGTCCTGCGCGGCGTGATTCGTGGACATCATGACATGCTCCTCAGCGAAAACTGGACGCTGAAGGGATAGCTCGCCCGGTGTCCGTGGGACAACCCGATTCCTGCGATGCAGGCATCGAGGCAGGCGTCGAGACATGTGCGTGCCGAACGACGTCGGCCAGCGCGCGGACCCGCGCCACGCTGACGCGCCCCTCACGTCCGCCATCGCACGCCGCGCCCCGCACGCCGACGACGTCTGCGCCCACCGCCGCGATGATGGGCAGATCGTCGCGTTGCAGCTTCCCCGCGAGCGCCGCGAGGAGTGATGCGCGATGCGCCGCATCCACCCATTCGGTGATGGCAGACGCCGTCATGAGCTCGAGCAGCCCGCCGCCGGCTTTCACCGCCGTGTCGAGTAACACGCCGTGCGCACCCGCGCGCGCGGCGACCTCGATGATGGCGCGCGGCGGGACCGTGTCCACCGATTCGGCGTCCGCATACGCGACGGCGATCACCTGCGTGCCGCGATGTGCCGCCTGCGCGCCGTCCACCGCCGCGCGCAGGAGCTCGCGCGCATGCTCGGCGTCGCGCTCGCCGCGAACGCCGAGCTTCACGTAGGTGAATCCGAGCGCCGCCGCGCGGTGCGCCGCGTCCGCGATGGTCGCAGGGTCCTCCGCATCGCCCAGCGCGGCACTCGATGGACACGCATCGCCCACCACCTCGTGGATCGCACGGAGCACCGGCCACTCGACCGCACCCAGTGCGCCGCGTGCGGGCTCCTTCGCGTCGATGATCGCCGCGCCGCCATCGAGCGCCGCGCGCGCTTCGTCGGCGTTCCTGACACTCACCAGCAGTCGCACTGTGTCGCGTCCCCCTGTTGTCACCGCGCCCTGCTTACGTAACTTTGCGATCCTGAGTAATACCGCCGAGGCAATGGGTGCGCCAGGAAAGCGGATCAGCAGAGCACGCACACGACGGTGATGCGGTGCTGGCCGGACGGCAGGCGCTGGTGACCGGCGCATCGAGCGGCATCGGCCGCGCGATCGCGCTCGCCATGGCGCGCGCGGGCGCCGACGTCGCCGTCACATACCGGTCCAACAAGAACGGCGCCCTCGCGGTGGCGCGCGAGATCGAGCAGCTCGGCCGCCGCGCGCCCGTCATCCAGCTCGATCTCGCCGACGCCGCCTCGATCGATGCGCTCGCCGACAAGGTGCGCGCCGCCTTCGGGCGCATCGATATCTGGGTCAACAACGCCGGCGCCGACATCCTCACCGGGCGCGGCGCATCGCTCTCCACGCTCCAGAAGCTCGACCAGCTCCTCGCCGTCGACCTGCGCGGAACGATCCTCGCCTCGTGGAAGGCCGTGGAGCTCATGCGCGCGCAGCCCGAGGGCGGCGTCATCCTGAACATGAGCTGGGATCACGTGACCGTCGGCCTCGAGGGGACGAACCCGCAGATGTTCTCGGCGGCGAAGGGCGGGGTGGCGAGCTTCAGCAAGTCGCTCGCCCGCTCCGTGGCCCCAAAGGTGCGCGTGAACATCCTCGCCCCCGGCTGGATCGAGACGGCGTTCGGCGCCGATGTGGATCGGAAGTACTACCGCGAGGTCGAGGCCGCAACGCCGCTCGGCCGCTGGGGCACTCCCGACGATGTCGCCCGCGTCGCCGTCTTTCTCGCATCGAAAGACGCGGCGTTCCTCACGGGGCAGATGGTGTTGGTGAACGGGGGGGTGGTGATGTGAAAGAAGTGAGTCAGCGGGTCAGTGGGTCAGAACGACAGGGAGGAGGGAGGAGGGAGAAGGGAGGAACCAACGGGGGCATCCCGAGAGCCTGTCATCCCGAGCGCAGCGAGGGATCTCGCGGGTAGCCCGAGATCCCTCGCTACGCTCGGGATGACAAGGCTGACGCTCGGGACGACCAGGCTCGCCCTACGGGCTTTTTCTGACCCACTGACTCACTGATCCACTGACCCACTACACGACACGGCGCTTCAGCTGAAGAGGAGTCCTACAATGCCCGCAACCAAGCGTCCCACTTATGATGAACCCCAGATCCAGGAGAAGCTCAAGGCGCTTCCGGGGTGGTACTACGAGGACGGCTGGATTCGTCGGCAGTACAAGACCGACGGGTGGCCCACGACACTCATGCTCGTGAACGTGATCGGCTACCTCGCGGAGCAGGCGTATCATCATCCCGATCTCACGGTCACGTGGGGGAAGGTGTGGGTGAAGCTCAAGAACCACGCGGCGGGCGGGGTGACCGACAAGGACTTCGAGCTCGCGCGCCGCATCGAGGACACGGTGCTCTGGCGCCCGGCGGAGAACGCGGCGCTCGAGGGGACGCCGAACAAGTTCGTGCGCGCGGGCGACACGAAGTAGTCGAGCCCACCGAGGACCGCATGGGAGCGAACCAGCCAATGACGCCCGCGCGCGTCCTCTTCGTCACGGGGAAGCTCGCGGCGCCCGCGCTCCGCGAGACGCTCGCCGCCATGGGGCCCGCGTTCGCGTACGACATCGCGGTGCTCCGCATCACCGTCGCGGCACTCATGACCACGCCGTGGATCGGGCGCTTTCTCGAGGTGCCGCCGGGCACCGATCTCGTGCTCATCCCCGGGCTGTGCGAGGGCGATACCGCGGTCATCGCGCAGAAGTTCGGCGTGCGCGTGGAGAAGGGGCCCAAGGATCTGCGCGAGATCCCCGAGTACTTCGGGCGCGCGGCCGTGCGGCGTTCGTATGGCGCGTGGGACATCGAGATCCTCGCCGAGATCAACAACGCACCGCGGTTCACGCGCGCCGAGATCGCGCGCGAGGCCGAGCGCTTCCGCGAATCGGGCGCCGACATCATCGACGTCGGCTGCACGCCGGGGCTCGCCTTCCCGCAGCTGGGCGACGTGGTGCGCGACCTCGTGGGTGCGGGGATCCGCGTGAGCATCGACACCTTCGATCCCGCGGAGATCCGCACGGCCGTCGCCGCGGGCGCGGAGCTCGTGCTGAGCGTGAACTCGAGCAACCTCGAGGTGGCGCGCGATCTCGCGGCCACCGACACACGCGTCGTCGTCATCCCCGACTTCGGCGCGGGGCTCGACACGCTCGAGCCCAGCATCGCCGCGCTCGAGGGGTGGGGGGTGCGCTACCTCATCGATCCGGTCATCGAGCCCATCGGCTTCGGCTTCACCGCGTCCATCGAGCGCTACGCCGAGGTGCGACGGCGCTGGCCCGACGCCGAGATGATGATGGGGATCGGAAACATCACCGAGCTCACCGAGGCGGACTCCACGGGCGTCAACGCCGTGCTCATCGCCATCTGCCAGGAGCTCGGCGTCCGCACCGTCCTCACCACCGAGGTCATCAACTGGGCGCGCGGCGCGGTGCGGGAGGTGGACATCGCCCGGCGGCTCATGCACTACGCCGTCACCAACCAGCTCGTCCCCAAACACGTGGACGGCCGGCTCGTCACCACGCGCGACGAGAAAGTCCTGGAGTACACCGAGGCCGAGCTCCGTGAGCTGCAGCGCGCGATCACCGACCCCAACTTCCGCATCTTCACCGATCGCGACACGATCACCGTGCTGAACCGCGACCTCTTCGTGCGCGGTACCGACATCCAGGGGATCTTCTCCCAGCTCGGCGTCACCGAGGCGACGCACGCCTTCTACCTGGGCAAGGAGCTGCAGAAGGCGAAGCTCGCCATCACGCTCGGGAAGACGTACCGCCAGGAGGGCTCGTTGCACTGGGGGTACCTCACGCCGCCCGAGGCGCCGCGCTCGGAGCACGTCAAGCTCACGCAGCGCTCGCGCCGTGCGGCCAGGCGCGCGCGCGACGTCGAACCGGACGACGCCCCGTGAGTCGCCCGCCGTGACCGACGCGCCGCTCGTCCAGGAGCTCGTGCCCGCGCCCGATCCGGTCGAAAGCTGCGCGCGGTTTGCGGGGCTGCCGTACCGTCTCTACCTCGACAGCGCACGCGATCCGGAGCGGCTCGGTCGATACTCGTTTCTCGCCGCCGATCCCGCGACGCTCGTCCGGAGCACCGATGCGCGCACGGAGCGCATCTCGCTCGTCGACGGCTCCGTGCACCAGCTCGCCGATCGTGCGCTCGATGCGGTACGCGCCCTCCTCGCGCCGCATCGCCACGCGCCGCTCGATGCGCTGCCGCCCTTCCAGGGTGGCGCAGCCGGCTACATCGCCTACGACTGGGGCGCGCAGCTCGAGCGGCTCCCCGCGCCACGCTACGATGACCTCGCGATCGCCGACGTGATGCTCGGCCTCTACGATTGGGTGATCGCGTGGGACCATCTCACGAAGCGCGCGTGGATCATCTCCACCGGCCTCCCGTGCTCGGGCCCTGAACGCGACCACCGCGCCACCGCGCGGATGGACATGGTCCGGGCGCGCCTCTCGGCGCCGTCGGCCGGCGCGTGGTCGCGGTGGTCCGCTGCCGCCGCATCCACGGCGCCCGTTCCACCGTCGCGCCGCACGGACGCGCGCGCACGAACCTCGCCCCCCCCGAACGCACTGCCCGCGTCGCCCCGCCGCTGGGCGCCGTCCTACCCCGTGACCGAGCCCGGCATCCCGCCGACCCTCGAGTTGCGCTCGTCGTTCACGCACCAGGGCTACCTCGAGGCCGTCGCCCGCGTGCGCGAGTACATCCTGGCGGGCGACATCTTCGAGGCGAATCTCTCGCAGCGCCTCGAGGCGCCGCTCCACGAGTCGCCCTGGTCGCTCTACTGCCGGCTGCGCACGATCAACCCCGCGCCCTTCGCGGCCTTTCTCGACTTCGGCGACGTCTGCATCCTGAGCGCGTCGCCCGAGCGCTTTCTCCAGCTCACACCGGCGCGCCACGTGGAAGCCCGCCCGATCAAGGGGACGAGCGCGCGCGGCGTCTCCCCCGAGCATGACGCCGCCCTCGGCCGCGCGCTAGCCGACAGCGCGAAGGATCGCGCCGAGAACCTCATGATCGTCGACCTCCTCCGGAACGACCTCTCGCGCGTCTGCGTCCCCGGCACCGTGCGCGCGCCGGAATTATTCGCACTCGAGCACTATGCGACCGTCCACCACCTCGTCTCGACCGTCGTGGGGGAGCTCGCGCCCGGCGCCGATGCGATCGACCTCGTCGAAGCCACCTTCCCCGGCGGCTCGATCACCGGCGCCCCGAAGATCCGCGCGATGGAGATCATCGCGGAGCTCGAGCCCTCGCGCCGCGGCGTCTACTGCGGCTCCATCGGCTACCTGAGCGTCACCGGCGCGCTCGACCTGAGCATCGTCATCCGCACCTATCTCGCCCTCGAGGGCCGCGTGTATTTTTCCGTGGGCGGCGCCGTCACCGCCGACTCTGAGCCGGAGCAGGAATACCAGGAGACGCTGGCGAAGGGACGCGCGCTCATTGCGGGGCTCCGATGATCCTCCTCCTCGACAACTACGACTCCTTCGTCTACACCCTCGCGCGCTACGTGCGCGAGCTGGGCGGCGAGCCCGTGGTGCGCCGCAACGATGCACTCACGCTCGAGGAGATCGCCGCGCTCGCGCCGTCGCACATCATCATCTCGCCGGGCCCCTGCTCGCCCGCGGAGGCCGGCTGCTCCACCGAGGTCATCCGCTGCTTCGGCGCGCGCATGCCGATCCTGGGCGTCTGCCTCGGGCATCAGTGCATCGGCGCGGCCTACGGCGCCGATATCGTACGCGCCACGCGGCCCATGCACGGCAAGACGTCGCGCATCCAGCACGACGGGTCGGGCATCTTCGCGCGCCTCCCATCGCCCTTCACCGCGACGCGCTACCACTCGCTCGTCATCGCGCCGCCCTCGCTGCCGAGCGTGCTCCGCGTGACGGCGACCAGCGAGGACGGCGAGATCATGGCGGTGGCACACCGTGAGCATCCCGTGGTGGGCGTGCAGTTCCACCCCGAGTCGGCGCTCACCGAGTACGGCTACCTGCTCCTCGACGCGTTCCTCCACCCCGACCGCGCGGACGTCGCCTCGCTCCCCGATCGCGCCGATCTCGCGCACGCTGTAAGACCGGTCGATCGCTTCGTCCCCCCGCCGGTGGAGTTGGTGCGCTGATGACCATCGCGATCCCCGTGGAGCTCATGCGATGACCATCATCCCGGTCCCCCGCACCGGCCGCGCCCCGATGGTCTGGATCAACGGCCGCCTGTGCGACGAGCGGTCCCCGGGGCTCTCCCCGCTCGACCGCGGCTTCACGCTCGCCGACGGGCTGTTCGAGACCATGCGCGCCTACGCCGGTGTCGCCTTTCGCGTGGGCGCCCACCTCGCCCGCCTGCGCGCCGGGGCTCGGCGGCTCGCCCTCCCGCTCCCGAACGATCTCGAGC
>DASVCF010000154.1:0-7379 GCA_036381735.1 Gemmatimonadaceae bacterium
CGCGAGCGATCAATCGACCCTGACCCCATCGATCCCACAGTGGCACCACTCCTCGCCGTCCCCTAACTTCATCGCATGACCGGGATCGCCAATGGCCGCCGCGTCGCGATCGTGGCGGGGCTTCGCACGCCCTTCGCGAAGGCCGGCACCACGCTCAAATCGCTCACCGCCATCGACCTGGGGCGCCTGTGCGTGGCGGAGCTCGTCCAGCGCACCAACCTCGACACGAGCGAGATCGACGTGTTGATGTTCGGCACGGTCATCCCCGCGGTCACCGCGCCGAACATCGCCCGTGAAGTCGCGCTCCTCCCGATGCTCCCCAAGGGGATCCCGGCCGTGACGGTGAGCCGCGCCTGCGCTTCGGCGAACCAGGCGATCACCGACGCCGCCGACCAGATCGCGCTCGGCCACGCGGACGTCGCCATCGCGGGCGGCGCCGAGTCGCTCTCCAACGTCCCGATCCTCCACTCGCGCGGCTTCTCGGACGCGCTCGTCGCCGCGTCCAAGGCGAAGTCGCTCCCCGCGCGCCTGGGCGCGCTCGCCCGGATCCGGCCGAAGGATCTCATCCCCATCACGCCCGCCATCGCCGAACCGACGACGGGGGAGACCATGGGACAGTCGGCGGAGAAGATGGCGAAGCTGAACCACGTGCCGCGCGACGAGCAGGACCGCTTCGCGCTGCGCTCGCACCGGCTCGCCGCCGCGGGGACGCAGGACGGACGCCTCACGTCGGAGATCATGCCCCTCTACGTGCCGCCGGCGTTCACCGACATCGAGACGCGCGACAACGGCGTCCGCACGAACACCACGCTCGAGCAGCTGCAGGCGCTGAAGCCCGTGTTCGACAAACGCTACGGGACGGTGACCGCGGGCAACTCGTCGCCGCTCACCGACGGCGCCGCGGCGGTGCTCCTCATGAGTGAAGAGAAGGCCCGCGCGCTCGGCTACGCGCCGCTCGCCTTCATCCGCTCGTACGCGTACGCCGCGCTCGATCCCGGCGAGCAGCTGTTGCAGGCGCCCGTGCTCGCGGCCCCCGTCGCGCTCCAGCGCGCGGGGCTCACGCTCAAGGACATCGATCTCATCGAGATGCACGAGGCGTTCGCGGCGCAGGTGCTCTCCAACCTGCGCGGCTTCGAGTCCAAGGAATGGGCCGAGCGCGCGGGGTTCAGCACGCCGGTGGGTGAAGTGGACCGCTCGCGCCTCAACGTGATGGGCGGCTCGATCGCGATCGGGCATCCCTTCGGCGCGACCGGCGCGCGCATCACGACCACGCTCGCGCACGAGCTCACGCGGCGCGGCCAGCAGTTCGGGCTCATGACCGTGTGCGCCGCGGGCGGGATGGGGTTCGCCATGGTGATGGAGGCGGCAGCATGACGGCTGTGAACGCGCAGCCGACGGCGGGCGAGGCCTTCCGCGTCGAGATCCGCGAGGGTGGCATCGCGGTGATCACCTTCGACCTGCCCGGCGAATCGGTGAACAAGGTGACGCGCGCGGCGGGCGACGAGCTCCTCGCCATCCTCGAGCGGCTGGAGCGCGACACGCTGATCAAGGCCGCGATCCTCGTGAGCGGCAAGCCGGACATCTTCGTCGCGGGCGCCGACATCGAGCAGTTCCGCGAGATCCGCACGGCGCGCGACGGCGAGCGCTTGAGCCGCGACGGGCAGATGCTGATGGATCGCATCGAGCGCTCGCGCGTGCCGATCATCGCGGCCATTCATGGCGCATGCCTCGGCGGCGGACTCGAGGCCGCGCTCGCCTGCGCGTACCGCATCGCCACCGATCATCCGAAGACGGTGCTCGCGCTCCCCGAAGTGCAGCTCGGCCTCATCCCCGGCGCGGGCGGCACGCAGCGGCTCCCGCGCACCGTCGGGCTGCGCAACGCGCTCGACATGATCCTGACGGGCAGGAACGTGCGCGCGAAGAAGGCGCTCTCGATCGGGCTCATCGACGAGATGGTGCATCCAGCCATCCTCCTGGATGTCGCGCTCGACCGCGCCGCGGCGTTCGCGTCGGGCAAACTCAAGCGCAAGTCGCGCCGCACATCGCGCGGCGCGGCGGACGTCGTGCTCGAAGGAAACCCGATGGGGCGGCGCGTGGTGTTCCGTCAGGCGCGCGAGCAGACGGTGCGCAAGACGCACGGACACTACCCCGCGCCGCTCGCCGCGCTCTCGGCCGTCGCGGCCGGCTACGACCACGGACGCGAGCGCGGCTTCGCCGAGGAGGCGCGGCTGTTCGGCGAGATGGCGGTGACCGATGTGTCACGGCAGCTCATCTTCCTCTTCTTCGCCACGACCGCGCTCAAGAAGGACACCGGTGTCGACACGCCGGGCGTGGCACCGTTGCCGGTGAACAAGATCGGCGTGCTCGGCGCGGGCTTCATGGGCGCGGGGATCGCGGCGGTGGCCGCGATGCAGCACACGACGGTGCGCCTGAAGGACGCCGAGCTCGAGCGCGTGGCGAAGGGGCTCAAGAGCGTGTACGACGTGCTGCGCGAGCGGCTTCGCAAGCGGCGCGTGACGAAGCAGGAGTTCGCCGACGAGTTCGCGCTCGTGGGCGGCACCATCGACTACTCGGGGTTCGGCAACGCGGACCTCGTGGTCGAGGCGGTGTTCGAGGACCTCGAGCTCAAGCAGCGCGTGCTGCGTGAAGCGGAAACGGTGATCCCGAGCGACGCGATCTACGCGTCGAACACGAGCACCATCCCGATCGCGCGCATCGCGGAAGCGTCGAAGCGCCCCGAGCAGGTGCTGGGGATGCACTTCTTCTCGCCCGTGGAGAAGATGCCGCTCCTCGAGACGATCGTCACGCCGCAGACGAGCGATGTGGCGACGGTGACCGCGGTGGCGTACGGCAAGAAGCTCGGCAAGCACGTGATCGTCGTGAACGACGGGCCGGGGTTCTACACGACGCGCACGCTCGCCGCGTTCATGAACGAGGCGGGGCACATCCTCGATCAAGGTGCGGCCATCGAAGCGCTCGACCAGGCGCTCATCGACTTCGGCTTCCCCGTGGGGCCCGTCACGCTGCTCGACGAAGTGGGGCTCGACGTCGGCGCGAAGGTGGGGAAGGTGCTGCAGGAGGCGTTCGGCGAGCGCGTGGCACCCGCGCAGTCGCTGCAGGCCGTGGCCGCCGCGGGGCGACTCGGACGCAAGGGGCGGAAGGGCTTCTTCCGTTACGATGCGAGTGGGAAGAAGGGCGCGGTGGACGAGAGCGTGTACGAACTGCTTCCCACCGGGACGCGCCGCATGGTGATGCCCGTCGATGAGATCCAGCAGCGCACGGTGCTCGCGATGGTGAACGAAGCGGCGCGGTGTTTAGAGGAAGGGATTCTCCGTTCGCCGCGCGATGGTGATGTGGGCGCCGTGTTCGGGATCGGCTTCCCGCCGTTCCGCGGCGGCCCGTTCCGCTACATCGACACGGTGGGCGCGACGATCATCGTGAAGCAGCTGCAGGAGCTGTACGGGCGATTCGAGCCCCGGTTCGCGCCGGCGAACATCCTCGTGGAGATGGCGCGGAAGGGAGAGCGGTTCTACCCCTGAGCGTTCAGTCTCCCCCGACCCGCGCTCCGGCCTTCGCCTCGGCCTCGCGATCCCACTCCGCTGACACCTCGTCGAACGCCCCGTCGAGCATCTCGTCGAGCGCGGTGATCACCGGCTCGATGGGGAGCGACGCGAGCACTTCGTCCGGCCCCACCACCATGCGACCCGGACTGCGATAGAGCCCGTACGGCTCCGGCACGCGGTGCGGGAACATCACGACCGCCGGCTTCCGGAACGCGGAGGCCGCGTGCACGATGCTCGTGTCCGGCGTGAAGACGTAGTCCGCGGCGGCGACGAGCGCGAGTGCCTGCCGGATGCCCGGCGTACGTGCCACCGGAATCTTCGACTCGCGCGCGATGTGCGCGATCCGCTCGGCCTCGCTCGGCATGCCGATCGCGAGCATGGCGACGTCCGGCGCCCGCGTGCGCACGTGCTGCAACGCCGCGATGAACTTCTCATCCGGCCAGCTGCACACCGGCTTCCCCGCCGTGATGTTGACGAGGAGCCGGCGCCGGCGTGGGACGTCGTTCGGCGAGCCCGCACCGTTCGAGCGCCACGTCGCTTCACCCTCGGCGCGCTCGACGTCGCTCAGGTAGATGGTCGGCCGCCAGTCCACCGCCTCGGGATCGACGCCGAACGGGATGGCGAGCGCCGCCGCGCGCTCCAGGTAGTGTGCGTCGAGCGCACGCGGCGGGACGGGGATCGTGTAGATGTAGTCGTTGCTCCGCCCGCCGATCCCGATCCGTTCGCGCGCCCCGCTCAACAGCATGAGGATGAGCGCGGTGGTGGACGGTGAGAGCACCATGCAGTCGAGCACCGCGTCGTAGCGCCCGCGTCGCATCTGCCGCAGCGTGCGCAGGTAGCTGAGCGGCTTCTTCTTGTCGAAGAGGATGACCGTGCCGACGTTCGGATCGCGGTCGAGCACCGCGACGTTGCGCGGCGAGGCGAGCACGTCGACGGTGAGCCCGGGGTGTGAGGCGGCGAGCGCGCGGATCAAGCTCGACGACAGGATCATGTCGCCGATCCGGTCGTAGCGCAGGTAGAGGACGCGACGGGGTCCATCGTTCCACGCCGGCAACTCGACGTGCTGGGACCGGCGCATGACCATCGACATCGTGCGAATGAAGAGCGCCCTGCTGGCCTTCTCGAGGCGCTTGAGAAACATGCTTCCCCCACCTGTGTGCTGAACGACGTACGCCCGGTGGGATGATAAAGGGGGGCGGGGGGAGGCACAACGGCAGAAAGCAGAAAGCAGAAAGCAGAAAGCAGAGGCGGCCCGCGCTGGGCGAGCTTGTCATCCCGAGCGGAGCGAGGGATCTCGTCCTACCAGTGAGATCCCTCGCTGTCGCTCGGGATGACAAGCTCCTCTCTGCTTTCTGCTTTCTGCCCTCTGCCTTACTGCAGTACGATCACATTCCCCGACGCATCCGCTCCGGCCGTGACCGCCACGCTCGAGACGAGCGCGGACTTCGTGCCGTCAGGTGAAGTGGCGCGGAGCTCGTAGGTGCCCGCGGACAGGAAGCCGAAGTGGAAGTTGCCCGAGGCATCGGTCTGCGTGGTCGCGATCACGTTGGCCGGGTCGGTGTCGGTGAGCGCGGTGCCGGCCTTCAACACCTCCACCGTCGCCTGCGCGATCGCCGTGTTGCTCGCGTCGGTCACGCTCCCGCTGATCGAGCCCGTGAGGTCACGCGCCGTCGCGCGGATCACCGGCTTGAAGAGCAGTCCGTTGGCCATCGTGGCGCCGCGCAGCACGAAGCTGTTCCCCAGGTCGAAGTCGAGCACCATCTGCGTGCCGTTCGCCGTCACCGTGATCGGCTGATCGAGGTTGATCTTCACCCCCGTCTGCCCGGCGCTCGGCCACATGATCGACGGCTGCGAGCCATCCGTGAGCGTGATCGAGGACTTGTCCGTGTCGAGGATCAGCCGGAAGCCGCGGTACGTGCCGGTGGGGAGCGTCACCTGGCCCAGGTTCACCGTCGTCCCGTTCTGCAGGTCGAGCAGGTTGTAGCTCTGGTTCGGCGTCGCGATCGTCACCCACCCCTTGGCCGGATCGGTGTTGTCCGCGGGGTCGGTCGCATCGGCGACATCAGCATCGCTGGCCGCGTCCATCTGCGCATCGATGCGGACCACGAACATGTCCGCGCTCTGCACGTTGGCGAACGGGAACGGCGCATCGGTCAACGACGTGGACAGCGCGCCATGGGAACCCGACGACAGGCTGTCGCTGCACGCGCCGAGGACGAGCGCACTCAGCAGGGCAGCGGTCGCATACGAGAGAACACGCTTCATAGAAATCAGCTCCGTTAGTGTGACGTGGACACGTTGCGGCGCGCTGGAAAAGCAGCAATCTTCTCCAGCCGCTTCCATTCGCCGCCGCGCCATGAGGGTACGGTCGTTCGTCGCACCGAGCGTCCGTACCGCTCGGCTGGGATGACCCCCCGGGCCGCGCGTCGGTCACATCGGTCAAATTGGCCACGCCCTCGCGGCGCGGCCCTACTCTGTTTCCCGGCCTGTTCCAATGCATGTGACGAACGACCGAAAGCGGAGGTCTTTCCGTCGTGGAAGCCTCTGACGCGGAGCTGATTGCCTGGGTGCTCGGTGGGAACACCGATGCGTACGGCCACCTCGTGGCGCGGTATCGGGATCGATACGCGCGCTACGCGAGGCGTATGCTGGGGAATCGCGACGATGCGGAGGAGGCGTTGCAGGACGCGTTCGTGCGCGCGTACCGCTCGCTCGAGCGGTGCGCCGATCGGGACCGGTTCGGGGCATGGCTGTTCCGCATTCTGGTGAACCGGTGCCGCACCTCGGGGGCGCGGCGTGCGCGTCGGCAGCAGACGTTCGTGCAGGATGAGACGGCGCTGATGACGGCGGCGGAGGAGCATCCATCGGAGCGGTCGGCGCTGCGCGAGGAGATCGAGCAGGCGTTGGCGCAGCTGGTGCCCGAGCAGCGCGAGGCGTTCCTGCTGAAGTACGTGGAAGAGATGAGCTACGAGGAGATGGCCGAGGTGACGGGCGTGGGGATCTCGGCGCTCAAGATGCGCGTGAAGCGAGCCTGCGAACGATTGCGCGAGCTGCTGCAGGAGGAGGTGGAGCGTGTCCCAGCGGAATGACGAGATGCGGAACGACGACGTGCTGATCGAGCAGATCGCGCGCGACTTGCGCGCCGAGGTGCGCGTCGATCCCGCATTCGATGCCCAGGTGATGGCGCGGGTTCGCGCGGGCGGGATGCCGCTGCGACGTCGCGCGGCGCTGCGATGGATGCTCCGCCCGCGCACGCTCACGCTCTCGCCGCTCGGCGCGCTCGCGGTCGCGGCGGGGTTCGCGGGCGTGGTGGTCACGAGCACGCTCACGATGCGGCGCGCGCTGGTCGTGGCGCCGGCGTCCGTGCATCGCGTGGCCGGCGCGGAGACCGTGCGCACCGTGCAGTTCGTGCTCACCGCGCCGACGGCGTCGCGCGTGTCGCTCGCCGGCGACTTCAACGGATGGAGCACGACGGCCGCGCCGCTGCATCGCGCGGCCGGCGCCGATGTCTGGTCGGTCTCGATCCCACTCACACCGGGGCGCCACGTGTACGCGTTCGTCGTCGACGACAGCGTCTGGGTGCCCGATCCGACCGCGCCGCGCGCGCCCGAGAACGACTTCGGGCCGCCGAACTCGGTCGTGACTGTGCTCGGAGCGTCTACATGAGTCCGCAATCGCAGGTCGTGCGTCGCGCGTCCGTGCGCGCGGTCGGTGCGGTGCTGCTGATGGTCGCGCTCGCACCCGCGTTCGCCGGCGCGCAGGCCGGCGAGCCGTCGCTCGACGCGCAGCTCCAGGCGCGCGTCGATGCGACGACGC
>DASVCF010000155.1:0-12032 GCA_036381735.1 Gemmatimonadaceae bacterium
GCAACTATCTCGTCGACCAGTTCGAGATCCTGTCCGAGCGCCAGCGTCGCGGGCCGCGGATCTACGTCGAGCACGATCCGCCGCGCGAGCACCCGACCGACACGCGGCATCTCGTCGACGACCCCGATGCGCTGCTCGTGCACGTCACCCACTTCAACTCGCTCATGTGGGACAGCGGACGCACGCCGACGCGCGTGATCGAGCACGGCGTCCTCGTCCCGTCCGAGGTGCGCTACACGGGGGAGCTGGCGCGCGGCGTCGTCATCATCAACAACCTGCGCACGCGCGGGCGCCGGCTCGGCGCGGATGTCTTCGAGCGCGTGCGCCGCGAGGTCCCGCTCGACCTCATTGGCATGGACGCCGAGAGCCTCGGCGGTCTCGGCGAGGTGTCGCCGCCGGAGCTCGCGGCAGTCATGGCCCGCTATCGCTTCGTCTTCAATCCAATTCGCTATACGAGCCTCGGCCTCGCGGTGTGCGAGGCGATGACCATCGGCATGCCGATCGTCGGGCTCGCAACCTCCGAAATGGTCACGGTCGTGGAGAACGACGTGTCCGGGTATCTCGACACGAACGTGGAGCGCCTCGTCGCGCGAATGCGCGCGTTGCTGGATGATCCGGCAGAGGCGCGGCGGCTCGGCGCCAACGCGCGACGGCGCGCGCGCGAGCGGTTCGGGATCCGACGCTTCGTACGCGACTGGGAGGATGCCTTTGCTCACGTGACGGGAACCCCTCGAGCCTCCACGGGCGCAGCGCGCCAATCGCTGGCGGCAGGAGCTGTTGTATGACTCGGCGCATCGCCCTCATCAGCGAGCACGCCTCGCCACTCGCCTCACTCGGCGGAACGGACTTCGGCGGGCAGAACGTGTACGTCGCGCAGCTCGCGCAGAATCTCGCCGCGCTCGGCTACTCGGTGGACGTCTTCACGCGGCGCGACAGCACCGAGCTGCCACGCATCGTGCCCTGCCCGTCGGGGATTCGCGTCATCCACGTTCCCGCGGGTCCACCCCGGCACGTGCCGAAGGAAGAGCTGCTGCCGCACATGGCGGACTTCACGGACTTCATGCTGAACTGGCGTCGGCGTCGCGGCGTGCGATACGACCTGTATCACGCGAACTTCTGGATGTCCGGACTCGTCGCCGCGGAGCTCAAGCGCGTCACCGGCACACCGTTCGTGGTCACCTTCCACGCCCTGGGTCGTGTGCGACGCCGGCACCAGGGCCGCGCCGACGCATTTCCCGAGGAGCGCCTCGCGATCGAGGAGCGCATCGCCGCGGAGGCGGATTGCGTGATCGCCGAGTGCCCGCAGGATGAAGAGGATCTGCTCTGTCTCTACGGCGCCGATCCCGCTCGGCTGCGCGTCGTGCCGTGCGGCGTGGATGCCACGCGCTTCAGTCCGCTGCCGAAGGGGACGGCACGCTCCATTCTCGGCCTCCAGCCCGATGAGCGTATCCTGCTGCAGCTCGGGCGCCTCGTGCCGAGAAAGGGGATCGACACCGTGATCCGCGGCTTCGCGGTGCTGCGTCGTGACTACGACGTCGATGCGCGACTGCTCGTCGTCGGCGGCGAATCGGACGACCCGGACCCCGTGAAGACGCCGGAGATGGGACGCCTGCAGGCGATCGCGCGCGAGGAAGGCGTCGCGGATCGCGTCGTATTCGTCGGCCGGCGCGGCCGCGACGTGCTCAAGTACTACTACAGCGCGGCCGACATCTTCATCACCACGCCGTGGTACGAACCGTTCGGCATCACGCCGCTCGAGGCGATGGCGTGCGGCACGCCGGTGATCGGCGCGAGCGTGGGCGGCATCAAGTTCACCGTGCGCGATGGAGAGACGGGCTACCTCGTGCCGCCCAACGATCCCGCGGCGGTGGCCGAGCGCATCGCGCACCTGTACCGCTTCCCGCAGCTCCTCACTGCGCTGTCGGCCCGCGCCATTCAGCGTGCGCGCGACTGCTTCTCGTGGACCAACGTCGCGCGCGCGATCGCGCGGTTGTACGAGGATCTGCTCACACCGCGTCGCCGGCGCGTCGCGCACGAGCTCACGACGAGCACGCTCTTCTCCGAGCGGCTGGTCCCGCTCATGGTGCAGCAGGACGCCGACCTCCCGCTGATCGAGTCCGATGTCCCGCGTGGCCGCCATCCGACGCGGCGCGCCGAGCCGCCTGCGGATCTCGTCGACGCGGAGGGCGACACACCGCGCCGCGATGACCTGGACGACTTCGAGCTCACGGCCTGATGACGCGCGGCGATGGTCCACTCGAGCCTGTTGTGGCCGCCCGGCACCCGCATGCGGACGGCGACGCCGTGGTGTTCCTCGACAAGGACGGCACGCTCGTCGAGAACGTGCCGTACAACGTCGATCCGTCGCGCATCCGCCTTGCGCCAGGTGCGGAGCAGGCGCTGCCGCAGCTCGCGCGCGCGGGGTTCCGGTTCGCCGTCATCTCGAATCAGCCCGGTATCGCGCTCGGTCGATTTTCCGAGCAGGCGCTCGCCGGTGTGGACGCGCGGCTGCGCGAGCTGCTCGCGGCGATCGGCGTCGAGCTCTCGGGCTTCTACTACTGTCCGCATCATCCCGCGGGCGTGGTCCCGGCGTACGCGGTGACGTGCGACTGTCGGAAGCCGGCGCCCGGGCTCGTGCTGCGCGCGGCGGGCGACCTGGGCGCGAATCTCCGGCGCTCGTGGCTCGTGGGCGACATCCTCGACGACATCGAGGCGGGGAACCGCGCGGGGTGCGGGACCGTCCTGCTCGACAACGGCAACGAGACCGAATGGGTGCTCGGCCCCGCGCGCTACCCCGGGCACATCGCGCGCACACTGCTCGACGCGGCGCACATCATCCTGACGGTCAGCCGCCCCGCTCTCACCCGCGCCCACGCGGCGCTCACGGCGCCATGACACACGGCCAGTGGGATCGCGTATCGCGCGTGCTGTGCGTGCGGCTCGATACACTGGGCGACGTGTTGATGACGACGCCGGCCATCCGCGCGCTCAAGACATCGCACGCGCGGCCGCACGTCACGCTGCTCACCTCCGGCGCCGGCGCCGGCATCGCCGCGCTCGTACCGGAGATCGACGACGTGATCGTCTACGACGCGCCGTGGCTCAAGGCGACGCCGCCGCGCGCGAACGCACGCCCGGACGTCGCCATGATCCATCGCCTGCGCGCGGGCCACTTCGACGCGGCCGTCATCTTCACGGTGTACAGCCAGAACCCGCTGCCGTCGGCCATGCTCTGCTACCTGGCCGGCATCCCGCTGCGGCTCGCGCACTGCCACGAGAATCCGTACCAGTTGCTCACGACGTGGGTGAGCGATCCCGAGCCCGCGACCCGCGTGCGGCACGAGGTGCAGCGCCAGCTCGACCTCGTACGCGCGGTCGGGTGCGAGACGCCGGACGAGCATCTCTCGCTGCGCGTTCCCCCCGGAGCGGACGCGCGGGCACGACGCCGGCTCGCATCCGCGGGCGTGGATGTCTCGCGTCCGTGGCTGCTCGTGCACCCCGGTGCCACCGCGCCATCGCGTCGCTATCCCGCGGAGCACTTCGTGTGCGTGGCACGATCGCTCGCGCTCGATCACGGGCAGCAGGTGGTCTTCACCGGATCGGCGCACGAGCACACGCTCATCGAGCGGATTCGCGCGGCGATGGATGCGCTGTCGCATTCGCTCGCCGGCGAACTGTCGCTCGCCGAGCTCGCCGCGGTCATCGCGCGCGCGCCGCTCCTCATCGCCAACAACACGGGGCCCGTGCACATGGCGGCGGCGCTCGGCACGCCGGTGGTCGACCTGTACGCGCTCACCAACCCCCAGCACACGCCGTGGCGGGTGCGGTCGCGCGTGCTCTCGCACGATGTGCCCTGCAAGTACTGCTACAAGAGCATCTGCCCCCACGGGCACCACGATTGCCTGCGTCGCATTGCACCGGCCACGGTGGTGCATGCCGCGTGTGCGCTGCTGCACGATGCGGCATCGGAGCGCGCGACGCTCGAGGCGGTTTCATGACCCGACGCCGGGCGATGATCGACGACACTGACCCGGGCGCGCCTGCAGCGTCCGCGACGACTGGACTCGTGTATGTACACACTCGGCATCAACGCGGCCTTTCATGATTCGGCGGCATGTCTCGTCCAGGACGGGCGCATTCTCGCCGCCGCGGAAGAGGAGCGCTTCACGCGCATCAAGCACGGGAAGCGCCCCGTCCCATTCTCGGCGTGGGAGCTCCCCTACCACGCGATCGCCTACTGTCTCGCACACGCGGGGATCACCCTTCCGCAGGTCGATCACGTAGCCTACGCGTTCGACCCGTCGCTCCTCCTCGGCGCGCACCGCGACGACGTGACGATCACGCTCCCGCTCGAGCCGAGCGCGCACGAGACGACGTGGGAGTCGCCGTGGGACCCGCTGTTCCTGTCGTACATCGTGAACGCGCCGCGCCAGCTCGCGCACGGCGCGCCGTTACACCTGCAGCAGCACTTCCGCGACGCGCGGCACGACGGACCGTTCCGCTGGCACTTCGTGCCGCACCACGTGGCGCACGCCGCGAGCGCGTTTCTCCCCTCGCCGTTCCACGATGCGGCCGTGATGACGCTCGATGGACGCGGCGAGCTCGCCACCACCGCGTACTTCACAGGGAGCGGTACCTGTCTCGAACTGCTGGGCGAGGTGCGGATGCCCAACTCGCTCGGCCTGCTCTACGAGGAGGTGACGAGCTACCTCGGCTTTCTGCATTCGTCCGACGAATACAAGGTCATGGCGCTCGCGTCGTTCGGCGCGCCGCGCTACCGCGACGTGTTCCGCGAGATCATCGAGGTCCACGAGAGCGGGTGTTACGTGACGCATCCGCCCCACCTCGATGAGCGCTTCGGGCCCGCGCGACTCCGGGGCACGCCGCTCGAGCAGCGCCACTACGACATCGCACGGTCGCTGCAAGCGGCACTCGAGGACACGGTGCTCGAGCTCGCGCACTGGCTGGAGCGCACCACGCGCGCAACACAGCTCTGCCTCGCGGGCGGCGTGGCGCTCAACTGCGTGATGAACGCGCGGATTCGCGATCACGGACCGTTCCGCGATGTCTGGGTGCAGCCGGCCGCTGGCGATGCGGGCACGGCGCTCGGCGCGGCGCTCACGGTGGACGCCCGCGAGCGGACCACTCCTGCGCCACGGACGGCGATGGACCATCCGTACCTCGGCCCCGCGTACGCGGACGACGAGATCGAGCCCGTGCTGAAGCGCGCCAAGCTGCGCTATCGCCGGCTCGATGACGTGGCTGGTGAAGCCGCGGCGCTGCTGGCGGACGGTAAGATGCTCGGCTGGTTCCAGGGGCGCATGGAGTTCGGCCCCCGCGCGCTCGGTGCGCGGTCGATTCTCGCCTCGCCGATTCCGTCGGACATGCAGGCACGGCTCAACGAGCTCAAGGATCGCGAGGACTTCCGTCCCGTCGCGCCGGTCGTGCTGGAAGATCAGGCGAGCGAGTGGTTCGAGCACGCGCGCCCGTCGCCCTTCATGCTGTTCACGTTCGACGTGCGCCCCGACAAGGCGGACCGCATCCCCGCCGTGCGCCACGTCGATGGCACGGCGCGCGTTCAGACCGTCAACCGCGCGCAGCATCCACTGTACTACGAGCTGATCGCGGCGTTCGCGCGGCGCACCGGCGTGCCGGTGCTCGTCAACACCTCGTTCAACACGCGTGGCCAGCCGATCGTCTGCACGCCGCGCGATGCGATCGAGTGCTTCTGGAGCTCGCCGCTCGATGCGCTCGTCATCGGCTCGTTCCTGCTGGAGAAGCCGGAGCGGCCCGGATGACGACGTCGCCCCGCATCTCCGTCGTCGTCCCGACGTGCGGTCGCGAGCGGCTGCTGATCCGCTGTCTCGCCGCGCTCGACGCACAGGACTTCCCCGCCGATGAGTACGAAGTGCTCGTGATCGACGATGGTGCGAGCGACGAGACGCGATGCGCCGTCGAACGATGGGCCGCGCACGCGCGCGCCGACGTCCGCTACGTTCGCGCGGGCCCCTCACGCGGCCCCGCCGCCGCGCGCAACGCGGGATGGCGCATCGCCCGCGGCACCATCATCGCCTTCACGGATGATGACTGTGTCCCGACCCCCTGCTGGCTCCGTGCCGGCGCGTCCGCGTTGTCGCGCGGCGCCGCCGGCGCCACGGGCCCCATCCGGGTCCCGCTCCCCGACGAGCCGACCGACTACGAGCTGAGCGCCGCCGGCCTCGAGCACGCGGAGTTCGCCACGGCCAACTGCTTCTACCGTCGCGATGCGCTGTGCGACGTCGGCGGCTTCGACGAGCGCTTCGCCGCCGCGTGGCGCGAGGACAGCGACATCTATCTCGAGTTGTTCAAGCGCGGGCACCGGCTCACACGCGCGCACGATGCGGTAGTGGTGCATCCCGTGCGACCGGAGCGATGGGGCATCAGCCTGCGCCAGCAGCGCAAGACGATGTACAACGCGCTGCTCTACAAGAAGCACGGCGCCCTGTACTGGCAACGCATTCAACGATCGCCGCCGTGGCACTACTACGGGATCGTCGCCACGCTCCTCGTGGCACTCGGCGCCATGACGGCGGGATATCCGGCCGTCGCGCTCGTCGCGCTGGGGGGGTGGCTCGTGCTCACGGCGGGCTTCTGTCTGTACCGGCTGCGCGCCACCTCGCGCGCGCCGGCGCACGTGGCGGAGATGCTCGTCACCTCCGCGCTGATCCCGCCGCTCGCGCTCTTCTGGCGACTGCGCGGTGCGTTCAAGTTCCGCGTCCCCTTTCTCTGATCGCTCGCGATCGCGCCCGGCCAGCAACGTGCGCCGGGCGGGAGAGTGCTGATGCAATTGCCGACATACGTCCAGATCGAGCCGGTGGGCCAGTGCAACCTGCGGTGCCAGATGTGCCCGATCCAGTTTCGCGAGGACGGCCCGCCCTACGGGCCGCCCGCCTTCATGGACTTCGATCACTTCACGAGCCTCATCGACCAGTTCCACGGCCTGCGCGAGCTGCACCTGCAGGGACTCGGCGAGCCGATGATGCATCCGCGCTTCTTCGACATGATCGACTACGCGGTGGCGCGCGGCATTCAGGTCACCACCAACACGAACCTGACGCTGCTCACGACCGCGCGCGCGGAACGGTGCGTGACGAGCGGGCTGCACGGCATTCATGTCTCCATCGACGGTGCGACAGCCGAGACCTACGAGCGCATTCGCGTGCGGGCGCACTTCGACCGGGTCGTGCGCAACCTCGAGCGGCTGATGGACGCGCGGCGGCGGCACGGCAGCGAGCATCCGGCCGTGCAGCTGGTGCTCGTCATCATGCGGCAGAATCTGCACGAGCTGCCGTCGCTCGTGCGCCGCGCGCACGAGTGGGGGGTGACGACGGTCTTCGTGCAGCACCTCTGCCACGACTTCAGCGAATCGGCGCTCCCCGCGCGCTACCGCCCGATGCGCGAGTTCGTCGACGCGCAGACGCTCCTGCACGAGGAGCCCGCTCGTGTCGAGCGGTACTTCGACGAAGCGCGTGCCGCGGCGACCGAGCTCGGCATCGAGCTGCGTCTTCCGCGCACGCAGCCGCGCGTGCACCCCGCCGGCACACCCGGGCCGAAGCGGTGCGACTGGCCGTGGCGCGGCGCCTACGTGAGCTACCAGGGGTACGCGATGCCATGCTGCATGATCGCGACCCCCGACCGCGTCAACTTCGGGAACATCGCCGAGCAGGGCGTGGACGCGACGTGGAACGGTGAGGCGTACACCGCGTTCCGCGATGCGCTCGCCTCGGACGAGCCGCCGGAGATCTGTCGGTCGTGCGCGGTCTATCGCGGCATCTTCTGATGCGTAGCCTGATGCGGAGCCGCGCGGACATCGATCGGCGGCCTGCGGGCCGGCGCGAGCGCGTGCGCCCGTTCGTGCACGCCGGGCAGGTTCGGTGCGCATCGCCGTGCCCATTGACTGCGCCGCATGCGCTGCACCTCGACGCGGCCACATGGCGCGCGCTGCTGCGCGAGCTCGGCCCCTCGCTCGGGCTGTGGCGCGCGGCGGAAGTCGCGGTCCTGCGCGTCGTCACCTACGAGCCGCCGATCCTCGACCTCGGCTGCGGCGATGGCGCCACGGTATCCCATGTGCTCACGCGCGTCGCGTTCGGCGTCGATCCCGATGCGCGCGCGCTCGCACGCGCGGCGCGACGCGGCATCTACGAACAGCTCCTCCCCGTGCGCGTGGAAGCGCTGCCGCTGCGCGCCGGGAGCATGGGGACGGTACTCAGCAACTCCGTGTTGGAGCACATCCCGCGAGTGGATACCGTGCTGCAGGCAGTCCACCGCCTGCTGCGCCCCGGTGGACGTCTCGTCTTCACGGCGCCCACGGATGTGTTCGGCGCATCGCTCACCGTTCCCATCGGGGCATACACGCGGTGGCGGAATCGGAGCTACGGCCACGTCAATCTCTGGCCGCTTCGTCGGTGGCGCGCGCATCTCGAGCACGCGGGGCTCGAGATCGAGTACACGCGTTCGTACCTGCGGTCAGCACTCGTGCGCATATGGGACGCGCTCGATCTGGCGCAGCAGCTGCGCGCGGGCCGCGCGGGTGTCGTCGCTGCACTCTGGCACCGACTGCCGGATGCCTGGATCGATCGCTGGGCCGATCGTCTGGCGCGATGCGACCTCTCGGCGGCGCACGACGGCGGCGGCCGGCTCATCGTCGCCCGCAAGCGCTGAGCTCCGCACCGGTCGCACCATGCCTGCCGTCGACGTTCTGCTTCCGACGTGCAACCGTCAGCCGTCGCTCATCATGACGTTGTCGGGTGTGGCGACGCAGTCCGAGCGCTCGCTCCGTCTCATCGTCGCCGATCAGAGCGACGAGCCCGCGGATCGCTCGCCCGTCGTGCAGACGTTGCTTCGCGTCATCGAGGCACGCGGCGGCGCTGTGGAGTGGCACCGGCGCACGCCCGTACACGGCATCGCCGAGCAACGCGACTTCCTCCTGCACCGCGCATCGGCGAGCGCCGTGCTCTACCTGGACGACGACGTGCTCATGGAGCCGTGGGTCGCCGCGCACCTGCTCGGCGTGCTGCGCGAGGAGCAGTGCGGGTTCGTCGGCGCGTTTCCGTCGGGCCTCTCGTTCATCGACGACGTACGTCCGTCGCAGCAGCGCATCGAGTACTGGCAGGGGCCGGTGCGTCCCGAAGTGGTGGACCCCGGTTCTCACGAGTGGGAGCGGTGGCAACTGCACCGCGCCGCGAACGCGTTCCATGTGGGGCACACGGTGCCGCCTGGCGATGTGCGGCGCTACAAGGTCGCGTGGATCGGCGCCTGCGTGTTGTACGATCGCGCCAAGCTGCTCGACGTCGGCGGCTTTTCGTTCTGGCGGCGACTGCCGCGCTACCATTCGGGGGAGGAAGTGCTCGTGCAGAACCTGCTCATGCGACGGTGGGGCGGGTGCGCGATCATGCCGTCGGGCACGTACTTCTCGGAGGTCCCGAGCACCGTGCTGAACGTGACCGGCACCATCGATGGACACGCGCTGGATCTGCTGCCGGAGATGATCGAGCGCTATGCACCGCGCCCGACGCCGCACCGCGAGGCGTCACCGGTTCACCGCGAGGTGCAAGCCTCGCCATGAGCGACGCCTTCGCCCCCGGTCTCCTCTCGCGACTGCCCGAGCCGCCGCGCCGCGTCGTGCTCGTGCGCGCCTCGCGCATCGGCGACTTCGTCTGCGCGACGCCTGCCTTCCGCGCGCTGCGCGCCGCGCTGCCGCATGCGGAGATCACGCTCGTTGCGCTCCCCATGGTGCGCGATCTCGCCGCGCGCTCCCCGCACATCGATCGCTTCGAGCCCTTCCCCGGCTTTCCCGGCATCGCCGAGCAGTTCTTCGATGCCCGCTTCGCGACGGACTTCTTCGCGCGCATGCACCGCGAGTCGTTCGACCTCGCGATTCAGATGCACGGCTCCGGCGTGTGCGCGAATCCCTTCACCCTGCTGCTCGGCGCGCGCACGACGGTCGGTTTCGTGCGGCCCGCCGATGGCCCCGGCCGCCTCGACGCCGCGCTCCCGCTGCCGAGCGGCGTGCGGGAAGTCGACGCACTGCTCGCGCTCACCACGTTCCTCGGTGCGCGTCCGCTCGGCACGGAGACCGATTTCCCTCTCTGGCCCGAAGACGCGACCGTCGCCGATGCACTGCTCGACGGCGCCCAGCGGCCGCTCATCGGTCTGCAGCCTGGCGCGCGCACCGGGAACAAGCGCTGGGCGCCCGATCGCTTCGTCGACGTGGCGCGCACGCTGCGCCACACGTACGGCGGGACCATCGTGGTGCTCGGTGGTCCGGACGAGCGCGACGTGGCCTCGCGCATCGCGCGCGAGCTCGGGGACGCGTGCCTCGCGCTCGCGGGTCCTATTGCGATTCCGGTGATGGGCGCCATCATCGCGCGCCTCGCACTCCTGGTCACGAACGACTCCGGCCCCGCGCACATCGCCTATGCACTCGGCACGCCCACGATCACGATCTTCGGTGGCACCGAGCCCGCGCGATGGGGACCGCCGACGGGCACGCGTCATCACGCCCTGTGCGCGGACGTGCCGTGCCGGCCGTGCGAGCACGACGTCTGTCCGATTGGTGCGAAGTGCCTCGACGCGATCAGCGTGAGCACGGTGGCATCAGCCGCGCTTGCGGCGATGCGCTCGGGTGGGTGGGAACCGGTGGGAGTGGGCGAAGAGGGACTCGAACCCCCGACATCCTGCGTGTAAGGCAGGCGCTCTAACCAACTGAGCTATTCGCCCGATGAAACTGTGCGCGTGGTCGCCGCCGCGCGTGCAATGCGGCAACCACCACGTCATCGATCAGCGCCGGTGATCGCTACCGCTTCAGGATCGCGATCGGGATGAGCACGAGGTAGCCGAGCACGAGCAGGATTGGCGCGATCGTGATCCCACCGCGGACGAGATCGGCGTATCCCAGCACGAGCACGAGCGCGGCCAGGGCCCACCACACGGCGGGGCGCAACGGCAATCGAAGATTGGACATAGGGTTGTAGTGTAGACCTGGCGAAAAGGGGTGTCAAGCGAGCGTGCTGGCAACGATGCGCCGGCCCGCTATGGGCGCAGATAGAAGTTGAACGGCATCTGCACCAGTTGCGACATCGGGCAGCCGGCGATACGCGCCGGCGCGAAGCGGGCATCGGGAAGCGCAGCGCGTACGGCCTCCATGAGGGCCTGGTAGTAGCGCCCCTTCTCACCCGTGAGCCGCGGCCGGTTCGCGGGCCAGACGTCGCGAACGGTGCTGATATCCACCCGGCCGGTCTTGTCCACGATGAACCGGAGGACCAGGTACCCCTCGATCCGCTCCGACAGCGCGCTCGCGGGGTAGTGAATGTGAGGTTGCACGATCACGCGAGCGTCTTCGAATACGGGTTCAGCAACCGTGAACACCGGGACACCGAATTGCATAGGCGGCAGTTGCACGTTGCCGGCCCGGTCGAGCTGCGCCGCGCGCAGCACAAGCTGAAACGCGAGAGAATCGACAGCACTGTCGGGCCACACGAACCACGCATCGCCGGAGGCCTTTACACTATCTAGCGCCCGCGCGACAAGTGCCGACGATGGCGTCTCATCGCGATCCGACGCCAGGTGGGACACGATGTGACCATCACGATGAGCCGTGACGACTAGGCCACTGCCGATGTCGCGCCAGGTGATCGTCGGTTCTCCCGGCGGCAGCTGCGCGGACGATGCGCCAAGCAGAGCCCTCACTCGCTCCGCGACCGTTTGGGTCAACACATTCACGTTCGCCAGGAGGGCGCGCGTCGTCGAGTCGGGCGACTCGGCGGTCAAATAGACGGTCACGCGCGGCATCGAGTCCCCGGGAAACGCTCCCGGGCAGCCGGACTGCGAACGTGGCGCGGTGTGGCTCTGTGCGCGGAGTGCCACGGGAGTCAGCATCACGGTGACTCCAAGGCTCAACGCGGCGCATCGCCTCGCTGCAGCGACGCGCGTGATTGTCGAGAGACTCGGTTGAGTCACGGATACGAGTGTGATGGTTGGAGATGGAGAGCGCG
>DASVCF010000156.1:0-10017 GCA_036381735.1 Gemmatimonadaceae bacterium
TCCATGGCCGCGTCATCGAACCCGGTGATCGCCTTGCCGTTCTGCCCGGCGAAGCGCGCCAGAAATTCCGTGGCGAGCAGCTTGATGTCACCCATCCGCTCGCGGAGCGGCGGGAGGAACAGCTCGACCACCGCGATGCGATAGTAGAGATCCTCGCGGAGCTCGCCATCCTCGAGCGCCTTCTGGAGATCCTTGTTCGTCGCGGCCACCACGCGAATGTCCACCGAGATCTCCTTCTTCCCGCCCAGCCGCCGCACGGTGCGCGACTCGAGCGCGCGCAGCAGCTTCACCTGGATGTCCGGCGCCATCTCGGCGACTTCATCGAGGAAGAGCGTGCCGCCGTCGGCCATCTCGAACGCCCCCGGCTTCTCGTTCGTCGAGCCGGTGAATGCGCCCTTCTCGTGGCCGAAGAGCTCGTTCTCGAGAATGTCCTTGGGGAGCGCGGCGCAGTTGAGCGCGAAGAACGGCCCCTTCGCGCGCTCGCTCTTCGTGTGGACGGCACGCGCCACCAGCTCCTTCCCGGTGCCCGACTCGCCGAGGATGAGCACGCTCGCCGTCGAGGGCGCGACCGCGTCGATGATCTGGTAGACGCTCCGCATCGCCTCGGATTGACCGGAGAGCTCGCCGTAGTGCGTCAACTTCTCCAGCTCGGACGTCAGCTTCCGATTCGTCTGCTTCACTTCGTATTTGTCCAGCGCCTTGGGGATGAGCGCCTTGAGGCGATTCAGCTTCTCGGCGTTGAGCGGCTTCTCGATGTAGTCGTAGGCGCCCTCGCGCATCGCCTGCACGGCTGAATCGACGGTCGCCTGCCCCGTGATGATGATGCATTCGGTGGTGATCTCGCGCGTCTGCAGCTCCTTGAGCAGCGCGATGCCATCGATCTTGGGCATCGTGAGATCGGCCAGGACGACGCCATAGCTGTCGGATGTCAGGCGGTCGAGCGCCTTCTGTCCATCCGAGGCGATGTCCGCCTTGTACCCCTCGTCCGAAAGGATCGCGCTCAAGCCCTGGGCGATGGCGTGTTCATCGTCGGCGATCAGAATCTTGGCGTGCTTGGTCATTCCGCTCCATCCGTGCTGCCGCGCATCACGCGCGGGAAAAGAATCTCCACTCCGGTTGGCACATCCGATAGCGTGATGCCGTCGTGCGCCATGGCGCGACGGATCGTCGCCGGCAGGGCGATGTCGCGCCCGGCGCATCGAATCGAGACCGCGCAGTGCTCGCCGCGCCGCTCCACGCGGCACCGCACGCACACATCCGCAACCGCCGCATCGAGCGCGGCCGCGAGCACCGCGCGCACCGCGTCCGGATCGATCTCGCTCTCGAGCGCGCCGTCCTGTGCCCACTCGAGGTGCACCTCACCCCCGCTCTGCGCGGCGATCGCTCCGTACAACGTGACCAGCGGGTCGAGCACCGATACGAAATCTACCGGAGCGTGCGCGGGGCGCGCCAACGCGAGCAGCGCATCCACCAGGACCGCGGCACGCGTGAGCTCGCTCGCCGCCGCTTCGGCGTAGGGGACGAGCGTGCTCGCATCCGTGCCGGAGCGCTGCACGCGCTGCCGCACGACTTCCACGTTGAGCACCGCGCCGTTCAACGGATTCTTGAGCTCGTGCGCGGCCCGGTCGGCGACGCGCTGCAGCATCGCCGGCCAGAGCCGCGTCGCGCGCGCGGCGCCCACGGCCGAGCTACTCGCCAGCGTCGACGTCGTCTGGCGCCGCGACGACTGCCGGCGCGTTCTCGTCTGGAGCACGGCGGTGCTGCTCCGGTGTATGAACGTACGTCGCCACCATCTCGCGCGTCCCCCCAACCTGCAGCTGATCGAAGAGAAAGCCGAAGGTCCGATCATAGGCACAGGCGAGATCGCTCCGCACCTCCGCGGGCAGGTCCCACAGCTCGCGCTTGAACGGGCCCAGCGCCTTCTTGCGTGTCTTGTAGAAGAACTGCTCGTCCGAGTCGGTCGGCTTGCGCTCCTCGCGCGCATTCTCCGAGAGCCACCGGTAGATGCGATCGCGCAGCTCCCGCGGCAGGTGCTCGTACAACAAGTTCTGGAAGTTGGTGGCGAGATGGATCTCCGCCGTCTCCAGGCGCGGGAAGTTGTGGAACGCACTCTCGGGGAGCGTGGAGGCGCCGTGCTGCACGGCGCCCGCCATGTGGTACTCGTCACGCGCCACCTTCGAGAGCTGCTCGAGCGCCGCGAGATCGAGCTTCACATCCGCGATCGTGCCGTCCGGGAGCACCACGCCACCGTGCGACGTGCCCGTCTGGACGCTGATCTTCGAGAGGCCGACCGTCTTCGGCGTCGTCCGCTCGGCGAGTGCACGCACGTAGCCGTTCATGAACGCGCGAAGCTCGGGCACCGTGCTGTTCTGCGTCCCCACCTCGCCGATCTCGCCGCCCACGGAGATCGTCACCCCCTCCGGCGCGATCTCGCGGATGTAGCTCGTGATGTCCGCCGCCGTCTCGTAGTTGAGCCGCTGCTGCTCATCGAGCGAAGGGAGCGCGATGTCCACGAGCGTGGACGTGTCGACGTCGATGTTGTAGAACCCGGCGGTGATCGCCTCGAGCGCGAGCTGCTTCACCGCCGCAACCTCGCCGGTCGGATCGACGGCGAACTTCTTCGCGTTCACCTGGAAGTGATCCCCCTGGATGAACACGGGCCCGCGGAACCCCTCGCGCAGCGCCGCCGCAAGAATGACCGCGACGTACTCGGCCGGCCGCTGATCGGTGTAGGCGATCTCCGAGCGCGCGATCTCGAAGATGAAGGCACCGGCATCGCGCGCGATCGCCGTGCGGAACACCGCGCGTGCCGTATCGTACGACATCCCGCGGATGTTGATCGCGGGCACGGTGAACCCATGCACCTTCCCGCGACCCCGAGCCATGTACAGATCGTTGATCGATGCGGGGCGCACGCCGACCGCCTGCCCGATCTCCCAGATCATCCACCGCGCGTGGTCCCGCGCCTGGCCGCGGCCGAAGACCGCTTCGCGCACGAGCGCATCCATGCGCTCCGATTGCAGTCCGTGCTCACGGAGCACGGTGACGCGGCCATCCTCCACGCGCACGTCCCCACCGAGGAGAGGTGCTGGTGCCACGTGCTGAGTTCCCATCGATCCTCCAATATGTGGTTCCAATCAGTGCGGATGCCCGCCGCATCCGACGCCGATGTCATTCCGCCGGCGCGCGTCCGGAAGGTGCCCGGACTGCTCCACCGGTGCAAGCCCCGGACTCATGCGTCCACGTCTCATCCCGAGCGTCAGCCTGTCATCCCGAGCGCAGCGAGGGATCTCCTCACCAGCCCGAGATTCCTCGCTGCGCTCGGAATGACACTCACCTACACCTTCCACCGGGGGTTGGGCGTGGGAAGCTTTGCCAACTCCTCCTTGGCCTTCCCCCCTTCGGCATCCGTACGGCCCAACAACGCATAGGTGAGCCGCTTTCCGAGCTCCACTCCAGGCTGATTCAATGGATTCACTCCGTAGAGCGCTCCGGCGTACACGGTGGCGGTCTCCAGCAGCATGATCAGTGCCCCGACGTGCCAGGCGTCTCCGCGCTCCAGGGTGAGCGTCATGTTGGCCCGTCCGCCCAGCGCGAGAGCCCCCGCTGTTGCCCGGCACTCGGCCGCCAGCAACTCGCCGAGCGTGTGTCCGCCCAGGTACGCCAGCTCGGGGATGTCCTCGTGCGCGTGTGGGATCTCGAGGTCGCCGCTCCGCTCGGCCACGCTCACGAACGTCACGGTCTTGTTGCGCGGTCCTTCCATGAAGAGCTGCACCTGGCTGTGCTGGTCGGTCGTCCCGCGCGCCGCGATCGGCGTGGGGCCGGCAGGCGTACCGTCCGGACGGCGCTTCCCGAGACTCTCGGCCCAGAGCTGCACGAACCAGTCGCTCATGGCGCTCAACGCATCGCCGTACGGCATGAAGACCTGATCGACGAGTCCGAGCTGCGTGTCGGCCATCCACTGCAGCGTCGCGTAGACGCCGGCCGGGTTCTTCTCGAGCTCGTTCGTGGCGCACAGCGAGGCCATATCGGCCGCGCCCTCGAGGAGCGCGTTGACATCGATGCCGATGAGCGCCGCGGGGAGCAGCCCGACGGCCGAGAGCACGCTGTAGCGCCCGCCGACGTTGGGCGGCAGCTCGAGCGAGACGATGCCTTCGTCGCGCGCGATCTTGCGCAGCGCACCGTGCTCGGGATCGGTGACGAACACCAGATGCCGCTGGAAGGCGTCGCCGAGCGCCTCCTGCAACCGCCCGCGCGCGATGAGGTACTGCGCCATCGTCTCCGCGGTGCCGCCGGACTTGGAGATCACGATGAAGAGCGTGCTGCCGAGCTCCACGCGTGCGAGGAGCGCGGCCATCGTCACCGGATCGGCGTTGTCGAGCACGTGGAGGCGCGGGAAGAACTCGCGCGCGTCGTCGTCGAGCTCGTTCCAGAACGGAGGCCGCAGCGCGGTGCGGAGCGCGATCGTCCCCAACGCCGACCCGCCGATGCCGAGCACGACGACATCCGAGAACGCCTGCCCCACACCGTTCGCGAAGTCCTGCAGCTCCTCGAGTTTCGGCTGGCCCACCGCGAGATCGATGAAGCCCAGCTCGCCCGCCTGTCGCCGTTTCTGCGTGGCCTCGTATGCCGCCTGGAAGGACGTGTGTGCCGCGCGCCACGCCTCCTCGCTGATCCCGCCCGGGAGGGTTCCCGCCATCATGTTGCTGTAATCGATGTGGATGGCCATGTCAGTCGATGCGGATGGTGAGTCCATCGAACGCGGGCGTGATCCCCGGCGGCAGCTCCGCCTCGAGGTCCGCGTGCAGATTGTCGTGCGTCAGATGCGTGAGAAACGTGCGCTCCGCCCCGATGCGGCGTGCGGCCTCGACCGCCTCGGGGATGCTCAGGTGCGTGGGATGCTCCGTCCGGAACAGCGCGTTGATGACGAGCACCTTCGCGCCGCTCAGCAACTCGATCGCGCGCTCCGGCAGCCGCTTGGCGTCCGTCACATACGCGAGCGGTCCCACGCGATACGCAAAGACCGTGACGTTCCCATGGGGGACGGCCACCGGCGTCACGTCCACGGAGCCGATGCGCACCGCCTGCCCTTCCTCCAGCGCGTGCGCCTGCCCTTCCGGCTTGCTCGTACCCGGGACGACGCGCATCGCGTCGTCGAAGATGTACGGGAAGCGCTTCGCGAGGTGCTCGAGCGTATCGGCCGGACCGTACATGGGGAGCGCGGCGCCGCGGCGCACGGAGATCGCGCGCAGATCGTCGATCCCGTGCACGTGGTCGGCGTGGTCGTGCGTGAAGAGGACGGCGTCGACGCGGTCGATCCCCGCCGAGCAGAGCTGCATGCGGAGCTCGGGCGGTGTGTCGATCAGCAGACGCGTGCCGCCGTCGCTCTCGATGTACGCACCGGTGCGGGTGCGCCGATCGCGCGGATCGACGGAGCGGCAGACCTCGCAGTGACAGCCGATCTGCGGGACGCCGAAGCTCGTGCCCGTACCGAGGAACGTGAGTCTCACACGACTTCCACGCGGAGCAGGTTGGTCGTGCCGGGGTGATCGAACGGCACGCCGGCCGTGACGATCACGCGATCGCCGGGTTTGGCCAGCCCGCGCCGCACCGCGGCATCCGCACCAAGGCGGAACATGGCCTCGTAACTCGGCGCGTGCGGGACGAGCTCGGGGAGCACGCCCCACACGAGCGCGAGCTGATGGTACGTGCGCTCCACGTCCGTGAGCGCCAGAATCGGGACATCCGGGCGGTGCGAGGCGACGATGCGCGCCGTGAAGCCGCTCTTGGTGAAGACGATCACCACCGGCGCCGCGAGCGTACGCACCGCTTCGGCCGTGGCCGCGGCAATTACGTCCTCGGTGGAGACGCGGCCATCGTGCGGGCGCGGCTCGATGACCACCGGCCGCTGCGAGATGGGGTGGTGCTCGATCTCCGTGATGATGCGCGTCATCGCCGAGACGGCGAGCACGGGGTACGCACCGGCCGCCGTCTCGGCAGAGAGCATCACGGCATCGGTGCCGTCGAGGATCGCGTTGGCCACGTCGCTCGCTTCGGCGCGCGTGGGGCGCGGGTTCGTCACCATCGACTCGAGCATCTGGGTCGCGGTGATCACCGGGCGCCCGAGCGAGTTGGCCACGGCGATGATCCGCTTCTGCGAGATCGGCACCTCCTCGAAGGGGAGCTCGACGCCCAAGTCACCGCGCGCGACCATCACCGCATCGGAGGCTTCGACGATGCTGCCGATATTCGCGAGCGCCGTGTCCTTCTCGATCTTCGCCACGACGAGCATGTGTCGGGGAATGAGCGTGCGGAGCGACGCGATGTCCGCCGCCTGCCGCACGAAGCTGAGCGCGAGGTAGTCGAGGTCGTGCTCGACGGCGAACACGATGTCCGCCCGGTCCTTGTCCGTGATCGACGGGGCAGACACGGCGACACCCGGCAGATTGATCCCCTTGTGGCTGCGGAGCAGACCGCCGTGCACGACGCGGGCGTGCACCATCGGCGGCTTCACATCGAGCACCACGAGGTCGATGAGCCCATCATCCATGAGGATGCGATCGCCCACGCGGACATCGTCCGCCAGCGCCGCGTAGGTGATAGGAATTTCATGATCCGCCGCGGTTGCTTCGGGCGCCAGATAGACGTCAGTCCCTTCGGGGAGCGAGATCGGATCCTTCAGATCGCCCACGCGAATGCGCGGGCCCTGGAGATCGCCGAGGATCGCGACCGGACGGCCCAACGCCTGGGCCTGCTGCCGGATGCTGGCGATCACGGCGGCGTGTGCCTCGTGGGTGCCGTGGGAAAAGTTGATGCGGGCCACGTTGAGACCGGCTTGCATCAATGCGCAGAGCGTTTCGGCCGAGGACGATGCGGGACCGATCGTACAGACGATCTTGGTGCGTGCAGTATGCGAGGTCGTCACGAGAACCGTGGTGGAGTCGTGGGCAGATGTAGGCGCGTGAGCGGAATCCGGCAAGCATCGATCGGCCGCTTCGTGCAGAACGTAAACCATCACGCCGCTGGCTGGGCAGAAATCTATCGCGATTAACACCGCGCGGGGTGCAGCGTCCACTCATGCGGCAGGTCCCGCAGTTCGGCGTTCCGCCGGTCGTTCACACCGCCGTCTCTTTCACTGAACAATCGAGGATTCCATGCAACGGAGCAGCGTGCTGTCTTCCCTTACCGCGGTCGTGCTCGTGTTCGGCCTGGCCGCGTGCAGCGCCGACGCGATCACGAACGCGTTGCAGGATCAGGTGTCGGCCGCACAGGAGCAGGCGGACATCGGAACCCTGGCTAGCAGCGCGGCGATGGACAATCTCGCGCTGATGTACGATGGCTCGGATGGTGCCATGGCGAGCATCGCGCCGAGCACGACCTTGCCGGGGCTCCGACTCGACGTGCGGTACGACGGGCCGCTCGCGACGATGTCGCCGTCGGCATCCAGCTGCACGTACGACTCCCAGACGGGCCGTCACGACTGCGACCCGATCGACTTCGGCACCGGCCTCGTCCTGACCACGAGCTACGAGCTCTTCTCAGCGGATCAACCGCAGCAGACGTTCGACTCCGTGGCCACCGATTCGATCAACATGGACGCGGTGCTGCAAGGGACGGTGACGAACACGAGCGCGACGGCGACCGTCAACCGGCATCTCAATGTGACCGTGGCCAAGAATCCGGCGTGGGACCAGCAGCGGATCTGGAACGGCATGGCGACGGACACGTCGAGTGCGACGGTGAACGGCACGAACACCACGCGCAGCTATGATCTGCGTACGGCCACGACGTTCACGAACGTCGCCGTGCCCCAGCCGCGCACCTACCCTGCGTCCGGTATGATCCTGACCACTGTATCAGGTACCAGAACGCGCGAGGGCGATCGCACCGTGTCGAAGGACGTGTCCTACGCGGTCCGCGTGACCTTCAACGGAGGCAGCGTGGTACCGCTCGACATCGGACCGGATTCGACCAATTTCACGGGGCACTTCTGCGTCGACCTCGCTACGCACGCGCTCGCCAGCACGGGGTGTCAGGCGCAGTAAGCGACGGTCTGGTTCATCGAACGTCCTAGCACATGAACCGGCCCGTACGATCATCCGATCGTACGGGCCGGTTGCGCATCCCGTGTGCTACATCGTTACTGAGCCGAGCTCCCAGCCAGCGCCTGCACTTTCTTCTCGAGTCCCGCGATCAGCGTATCGAACGACTTCTGGAAGCTCGCGAGCCCCGCGACGAGCAGCGCGTCCGTGACGCTCCGCATCGAGATGCCGAGCGCCTCCAGCTCGGCGAGCTGCTTCCGCGCCTCGTCCACGCGCGCATCCACGGTGCGCGCGACCTCGCCGTGGTCGCGGAACGCCTCGATCGTCGCCGGCGGCATCGTGTTGACGGTGTCGGGCCCGATGAGGTCCTCGACGTACATCACGTCGCGGTACGCGGGGTTCTTGGTGCTCGTGCTCGCCCAGAGCGGCCGCTGCAGCCGCGCGCCCTTCGCGGCGAGCGCCGCCCAGCGCGCGGTCGACGTCGTCTCGCGGAAGAGCGCGTATGCCATCTTCGCGTTGGCCACCGCGATGTGCCCCTTGAGCGCGGCGAGACGGCGCGCCTCGTCGGCCGATGCTTTCGGGGTGCGCGCGTCGATGCGCTTGTCGACCTCCGTATCCACTCGGCTGACGAAGAAGCTCGCCACCGACGCGATGCCGGCGATCGGCTTCCCCGCGGCGACGCGATCCTCGAGCCCTGCGAAGTAGGCCTCGATCACCGAACGATAGGCATCGATCGAGAAGAGCAGCGTGATGTTGACGTTCACGCCATCGGCGGTGAGCCGTCGCACGGCGATCGCCCCCTGCTCCGTCCCCGGCACCTTGATCATGACATTCGGCCGGTCCACCGTCTTCCACAGCCGGTGCGCTTCCTCGATCGTGGCCTTCGCATCGTTCGCCGCGCCGGGTGACACCTCGACCGAGACGAAGCCGTCGCCGCCGCCCGTGCGGTCGTAGGTGGGGCGGAAGATGTCGCACGCGGTGCGCACGTCGTCCGTCTCGACGAGCTCGAACAGCTCCCACGGCGTGGCTCCCGGCGCCGCCGCGGCGAGCTGCTCGTCGTACGCCGAGCCTTCCGCCAACGCCTTCTCGAAGATCGTGGGGTTCGACGTCATCCCCGTGAGCGCGTCGGTCTCGATCCGCTGAGCGAGCTCGCCATTCACGAGCATGGTGCGGTCGATAAAGTCGAGCCAGATCGACTGGCCGGCGTCGTGGAGCAGCTGCAAGCGATTCTTGGGCATGACGGATATCGGGAAGGAGAGGTCGAGGAACGGTGCCGCATGGCGCCACGGTCATCCAAAGATACCATCCCGGGTCGCGGAGATGGCGCCGAACGCCTACATCGTATAGCTCGGCGCAGTCGCCGTCGCCGACACGTTGAAGCGGATGTACATCCCGCTCGGCCCGTGCCCCGGTACGCCGCATTCGATGAAGTACTCGCCCGGCTTGTTGACGCGGAACGTGCTCGTGTCCGTCCCATCGGTCGCGATGCCGGACGTCAGATCCTTCGTGTACGCACCCGGAATCGCCGCGTCGGTGGGAATCACGGGGAGCGGCATCGTCCCCGGCACGATGATGGCCGAGTGCGGGATCGCATCTTTGTTCACGAAGTTCAGGCGCACGGTCCAGCCCACTGGAATCGTGATCGTCTGATTCCCACCCGACCCACCATTGAAGTTCATCCCACCGTTGTGATTCCCCATGGCCGCATTCAGCTGGAGCGTCACACGCTTGGCCGACGCGTCGTACGAGAGAAACTCGTTGACCTTCGTCTCCCCTGACGCGGCGGCCGGTGCGCCCTGCGCGCTCCCACTCCCCTGCGCCGACACCGAGCCGACGACTCCCACGAACAACGCGACCCCGAGGGCCGCCGAACGAAACATGGACATGCGTTATCTCCGAGAATGAATAGTGAGTCAGTGGGTCAGTGAGTCACAACTGCAGGGAGGAGGGAGAAGGGAGGAGGAACGACCTCTGG
>DASVCF010000157.1:0-29534 GCA_036381735.1 Gemmatimonadaceae bacterium
AAAGTAGGAGCCGCACTCTGCTTTCTGCTTTCTGCTTTCTGCTCTCGCCGTTCAGTCCTGTTCTGACTCACTGACCCACTCCCTCCCCCCTCCGCGCCCGCAGTGGCACCGGCGTCACCAGCCGCTCGACTGCGCCGAGAACGCCGTCGACGATGAGCGCGAGGAGCGCGGCGGGGATGGCGCCCGAGAGAATCATCCGCGTGTCCGAGAGCGCGAGGCCGGCGACGATGGGCTCGCCGAGTCCGCCCGCACCGATGAACGCGGCGAGCGTCGCCGTGCCGACGTCGATCACCGCCGCGGTGCGAATGCCGGCCATGATTACCGGCGCGGCGAGTGGGAGCCGCACCAGTCGCAGTATCTGGCCCGTGGTCATACCGAGGGCGCGGGCCGCGTCCACCGCTTCGGGGCTCGCGTCGCGCACTCCGGCGTAGGTGTTCTGGAGGATGGGGAAGAGCGAGTAGAGAAAGAGAGCGACGAGCGCCGGAATCACCCCGATCCCCAGCAGCGGGATCATGAACGCGAGCAGCGCGATGCCCGGTATGGTCTGCAAGAGGCCGATCGCACGGATGACCGGCTGCGCGCTCGTGCGCGCGCGCTCGAGCAGGAGCCCGAGCGGGACGGCGACGACGATCGCCGCACCGAGCGAGAGTGCAACGAGCAGCAGATGGCGCCGCGTGAGTGAGAGGAGCGTGGCGCGACGGCCCCAGAGGTAGGCGCCGAAGGACGGTGACCGCTCGGTGGCCGCGCGCTCCGGGGCCGCCGTGGTGCGGCCGTCGCTCACGAGGCCGAGCGCGCGCAATTCGTCCGCGGCGACGCGCGCGATGGGCTCGCCGCCCACCTCGATGCGTGCGTTGAGCCGTCGCATGGTCGCGGCATCGAGCCGGTCGCTGAGGAGCGTGAGGGTGGCGACCGCGCGCGCGTTGTCGCGCTGAAGCCGCGCACTCACGAGCGCCGCGGCCTGATAGGGCGGGAAGAAGCCGCGGTCATCCTCGAGTACCACGAGGTGGTAGCGCGCGATCAACCCGTCGGTCGAATACGCATCGATCACGTCCACCGCGCCCGATGCGAGCGCCTGGTACTTCACGGCCGGGAGCAGGGCGCGCACCGTCTTGAAGCGTATGCCGTACGTGCGCGTGAGTCCCGGCAGCCCGTCCGCGCGCCCGATGAAATCCGGCGTGAGGCCAGCGACGAGTTGCGCGCTCGCCTGTGCCAGGTCGCTGAGGGTGCGCAGGTGATAGCGCTCCGCCGTCTCACGCCGAACGGCGATCGCGAAGTTGTTCTCGAAGCCGAGCGGCGGGAGCCATCGCACGCCATAGCGCTCCTGGAACGTTCGCGCCACGCGATCGAACACGATGCGCGGATCGGACACCGGGCGCTCGTGCAGAATCGCGAGGAGCCCTGTGCCGGTGTACTCGGGGTAGACATCGATCTCGTCCGTGCGGAGCGCCGCGAAGGCGATCTCGGTGGCGCCGAGTCCAGGACGACGCTCCACGCGCTCCCCGTGCGCTTCGAGGAGCTGCGCGAACATCTCGGCGAGCAGGTACGACTCGCCGAACGGCTTGGATGCGACGACCACCGGCCGCTCGGCCGACGCGGGAGCGGTGCGCGGTGATTGCGCCGCGACGGTACCGGCGAGCGACGCGACCGAAGCGGTGAGCAGAGAAATGGTCGCGAGAGGCCGACGGAGATGGGGAGACCACCGGCCGTGCATCGTCACGACAGCCGGGGGTTCGCCGCAACGCGCGCCTGGGCGAGTAGACGATGGACGTACTCGGTGGCCGGTGCGCGCACGAGTATCTCGGGCGGCGCAACCTGTTCGATGCGGCCGCCGTGGAGCACCGCGATGCGATCGGCGAGCGTGAGCGCCTCGTGCAGGTCGTGCGTCACGAGGAGCGTCGTGAAGCGCAGCCTGGTGCGCAGCTCGCGAAACATCTCTTGCAGATCCGCGCGCGTGATCGCGTCGAGTGCGCCGAAGGGTTCGTCGAGCAGCACGAACTCCGGACGCGCGGCCAACGCACGGGCGATGGCCACGCGCTGCCGCTCACCGCCGGAGAGCTCGTGCGGCCATCGATTGCCGAACGCATCGGGCACGAGCCCCACGAGATCGAGCGCGCGGTCGGCGAGCTCGGTGCGATCGGGCGCGTGCTCCAGCGTGGGGACGAGCGCGACGTTGCGCCGCACGCGCCAGTGCGGGAGGAGTCCGCCATCCTGCGGCACGTAGCCCATGCGCCGGCGCAGCGTGATCGGGTCGAGCTCGCGCGCCGGCGTCCCGTCGATGACGACGCGCCCGCTGTCAGGCACGACCATCTCGTTGAAGCAGCGCAGCAGCGTCGTCTTCCCCGATCCGCTCGCTCCCACGAGCGCCACGCACTCGCCTCTGTGCACAGCCAGCGAGACGTCATCGAGTGCGACGAGCACTCCGTAGCGCTTCGTGATGTGCTCGGCGCGGAGGGCGTCGGGGATGGTCGTCACGTCGGATGACGAAGACACGAGAGTCGGTGCGCGACGGTGCGCCCTATCGAATCACGGGCGTCCGGCATGCGGGAGCTGGCCGCTTCCCACCAGGAAGTAGTTCGCGGTCGTGGTCACCGTGGCGTGCCAACCGAGCGCACGGAGGCGATCGGCGAGCGCATCCGGATGGTAGAAGATCTTGTAGATGCGAAATTCGCGCTCGTCGTTCAAACGCCGGAGCGCAATTACATCGTGCGTGTCCGGCAGACGATGGTCCGTGGCCGTGGACGTCTCGGTGCGCAGCGAGTCGATGAAGAAGACGCGCCCCGCAGGAACGAGCGCCGAGCGTACGAGCTGCCAGAAGCTCTCGAACCGATCAGGCGGTACGTGCGAGAGCCAGAAGCTGAAGAAGACCGCGTCGTACCGCTCGTCGGGCCGCCAGCGAAACAGGTCGGCCTGCACGAACCGAACGCGCTCGGCACCAACACGAGCGCGATTGAGCGCGAGCACTTCGGCCGACGCATCCACGGCGGTCACGTGCTCGGCGCATCGGAGCAGTTGCTCGGTCCACCAGCCGGTGCCGCAGGCGAGCTCGAGCACGCGGCCCACGGGACGGAAGCGGTCGAGGTGCCCGCGGACCTCCTGCACTTCGCGGAGCCACTGGCTGTTCCACTCGGCGCCGCGATCATATCGCCCTTGCCGCAGAAACCACTCGTCGTACTCGCTCGCTCTCGCTCGATAGTAGGCGATCTGTTGTTCGAGAATCGGGTCGGTAGGCGGCATGGACATTTCTGATGGTCGGATTCGGAGCCCGTCGTCGATCTCAGTGTACAGCCGCTCCGTGTGTGAGGCCAGAGATGTCGAGGGGAGGTTCCGTGCAGGCGACCAGCGTCCGCTGAACCTCCCCTCGTAATTCGCGCGATCCGCGGCACCGCTCCGTACGCGGCTCGACATCGCGGCTCGGCGTCGTGGACCATGCCACGGCGCTCCGCCTACGACGGCGTCAACACCACCTTCGTGCAGTCGTCCTGCTTGTCCCTGAAGATCTCGTAGCCGTGCGGCGCCTGCTCGAGTGGCAAGCGGTGCGAGATGATCACGGTGGGGTCGATCTTGCCGCTCACGATGTACTGGAGCAACGGCTCCATGTATCGCTGCACGTCGCATTGCCCGGCGCGGAGCGTGAGCCCCTTGGTGAAGAGCTGCCCGAACGGGAAGCGATCGATCCACCCTGCGTAGACGCCGATCACCGAGACCGTGCCCCCCTTGCGGCACGCATGGATCACATCGCGCAGCGCGGTGGCGCGTGAGAACTCCAGCTTCATCGTCTGCTCCGCGCGGTCGAGCTTCGCGAGCATCGACGTGCCGTGCGCTTCCATGCCCACGGCATCGATGCACGAGTCCGGACCGCGCCCGCCCGTCATGTCCTTGAGCGTGTCGACGAGGTCATCCGTCTTGCTGTAGTCGATCGTCTCCGCGCCGCCCTGCCGCGCGAGCTCGAGGCGCTTGGGGAAACGATCGATCGCGATCACGCGCTCCGCGCCGAGGAGGAACGCGCTGCGGATGGCGAACTGTCCCACAGGTCCGCATCCCCAGACCGCCACCACGTGGCCCGGCTGGATGTCCGCGCGCTCCGCGGCCTGATACCCCGTCGGGAAGATATCGGAGAGAAAGAGCACCTGATCGTCGGTCAGCTCATCGGGGACCTTGATCGGTCCGTGATCGGCCTGTGGGACGCGCGCGTACTCCGCCTGTCCGCCGGCGTAGCCGCCGTACAGGTGCGAGTAGCCGAAATACGCGCCCGGCGAGAACCCGGCCAGCTTCTCGACCATCCACGCGTTCGGGTTGGTGTTGTCGCACTGCGACCAGAGGCCGTGCTCACAGAACCAGCACCGTCCGCACGAGATGGTGAACGGGATCACGATGCGATCGCCCACCTTGGTCCGCTTGACGTTCGAGCCGACATCCACCACCTCGCCCATGAATTCGTGGCCGAGGATGTCGCCCTCCTTCATGGTCGGGATGTAGCCGTCGTACAGATGCAGGTCGGAGCCGCAGATCGCGGTGCGCGTGATCTTCACGATGGCGTCGCCCGGATTGAGGATCTCGGGATCGGGTACCTGCTCGATGCGCACATCTTCCTTGCCGTACCAGCACAGTGCCTTCATCACTCCTCCTACGCTTCCGGTCCGTGTGGCTGGCCCTTCGTCGTCGGGATCTCGCCGGTCTCCATCACCTGCTTGAAGTGCCGCAGGTCCTCGCGCACCTGTTGATCGGCGGATTCGCCGGTGAGCTTCGCGAGCATCGCGCCCGGCTTTCCAGCGGGCGCATCGTACACGAGATGCACCTTCACCTCGGTGCCGCGATTCCCCGGCGCCGGTGTGAAGCGCACCCATCCCGTGTTCGCGATCTCCGAGTTGTCCGCGGATTTCCAGGCAATGCGCTCGTTCGGTCGATCGTCGGTGATGACCGCGTCCCATTCCACGGTGCCGCCGAGCGGCGATTGCGCCACCCAGTGCGAGCGGCCGTCACCCAGCGGCGTAACGGACCGCAGATGCGTCATGACGCGCGGAAGATTCTCGAGGTGATGCCAGAAGTCGTAGAGCTCCTCGCGCGGCCGGCCGATCGTGACGGCGTGCTCGATGGCCACGGGATGGATGCCGGGGAGACCGAAGCGGGATTCGCGACCGCGCGCGGTGTCCACGCCCATCCGCTGGTAGACGGGGCAGTGTCCGGTGGCGCCGCGGTTCACGAGAACGGTTCCAGCGGTGGCCAACAGCAGTCCGCCCCTGGATCGCTTGCTGACGCCGTACAGCGCGAGCGCGGCGCCGCCGATCAGCGAGGCCCATCGCTCGACCGCGCCGACGTTGATCGTCGCCTGCGCGCGGGCGCGGCTCGGCGTGGGCGGGCGCGGCGCTTCTCGGGTACGGGGAATGGATGCAGTGGTCATGGACGTGCCTCCGGGGAAGGGGTCCGCCTGAGCGCGGGCGCGCGAGAAGCACCGGTACGGAGCATGTCGCATACCCTTCGGGCGCAGCACCGTGAAGCATTGGTTGACGCTTCGTTCGTCGCGCTCTACGATACGCCGCATCACGCACGCGAGACGCGAGCGGCGCACGCGAACACCAACCATCAGCGATCGTGGAGATCGTCATGGCACGAGCCGCATCACCCGGACGGCGGATGCACGCGACGTGGAACCGGCTGCACCGCTTGCCGGGCGGACCGTGGCTCTTCAGCCGCTTCCTCGCGCGGGTCGTGCCGTACACAGGAACCATCCATCCCCGCGTGCTGGATCTCCGCCCGGGTTACGCGCGCGTGCAGATGCCGGATCGGCGCGCCGTGCGCAACCACCTGCGATCCATCCACGCCATCGCGCTCATGAATCTGGCCGAAGTCACGAGCGGACTCGCGATGACCGTCGCACTGCCGGATGATGTGCGCGGGATCGTCACTGGACTGTCGATCGAGTACGTCAAGAAGGCGCGTGGGACGATGACGGCGGAGTGCGCGTGCGATGTGGGCGCCGTTGCCGTGCCGGGGGAGTGCACGCTCGACGCGACGATTCGCGACGACGAGGGCGACATCGTCGCGCGCGCGACCGCGCGCTGGCTGCTGGGATCACGTCCGGCGTAGCGCGGAGACGGCCCATCTCGTGCACCGTGCTCATGATGCCCGTCGCGCCATGTGACGACGGAGCGGGTGATGAGTCAGGGTGATATGAGTCTCTCCATGCACAGCAGCACCAATCGGCGAATGATGATGGCGATGTGCCTCGTGCTCGCCGCCTGCAGCTCGAAGGGGAGCGGGACCAACAAGTCGGATCGGGGTGCGGGGCTGAGCGTCGCTTCGCTCCCCGCGGGGCAACAGGCAGCCGCGTATGCGGCCGCTCTCCGTTCGGCGTTCGATGTTCGCCCCGGCCTTGTCCTGTTGGTCGACCCCATGCTGCTCCCCCGGCAGCGTGGCGCCTCGGCCACCGAGAAGGTCCCGGCCGATGTGGTTCGGCGGCTCGATGCGTCTGGCGTCACGCAGGGCACCTGTCAGCCGCGCTCGGGGAGCGGGCGGGAGCCGCCGATCTGCTCCGCGAAGATGGCGGGTTACGTCGTCCAACTGTCGAACATTTTCCGCGTGGCGCAGGATACGGTGCAGCTGTACGCCACGGCCGAGCGGTATCGGCCGACGAGCGACACGGTCCACTTCGCGTCACCCCTCCGCTTCGAGCAGCGCTACATCCTGGCTCGGCGTGGCGACGGCTGGGAAGTGGTGTCGCAGGCGCGACTGCTCACGCCGCAGCGCGGTACCGCGTGAGTCCACGGCCGGCGGCTCGGTGCACGGCAGGGATCGTGCAGCGCGAGGGAGCGGAACCGCAGGAGGACACGCGTGCAGAATCGCAACCTGAACTTCGACATCCCCGTGACGCGCGCGCAGTGGAACGAGCTCGGTGAGCGCGCCGCGTCGCTCGGGCCGCACCGCGCGGGCTTCGCGTGGCGGGCGGACGAGCCGGACGTCATTCACGTCTACGTCCGCGACGACGATGCGCCGAGCAGCTTCCATCGCTACGTGGTGCGCGACGATGAGTACGGCCGCACCGACCGCGAGGTCGCGCGCTTCGTGTTCAATGACGGTGACCCGTACGCGGACCTCGAGCCGCCGCGCGCACCCGCGGAGCCGGTGATCACCGAGCAGCAGGAGCGGGCGATGCAGACCGAGTACGAGCATTGGGTGCGCAACAAGTGGCACGAGCTGCTCCGCGACTCCGGGCTCCACTACGAGCGAGGGCACATCCCGCACGGCTGAGAGCGGGGGCAGGGGGGAGTCTGGCGGAGCGTGCCTCCGGGGTGCATCTTGCCGGAGACACCACGGGAGATTTGCATGCGGCACCGCAGCTCGCTCTGCTCCCTCCTGCTGGCCGGCGTCGTCGTGATGGCCTGCTCCAATGCGACGGATATCTTCGACCTGGCGCGCATTCCGCGCGGGGCGGAGCCCGTGGCCACGACCCCCGCGGACAGCATGTTCTCGCACACGGTGTACAGCGGTATCGTCGATCGCGTGCGTACCGTCATCCGCGACAGCAGCGATTGGCAGGGCATGTGGGACCGCATGGTGGGATCCCAATCGCCCGCGCCGCCGGTGCCGGATGTCGATTTCCCGCAGTACATGATCGTGCTCGCCGCCATGGGCACGAAGCCCACCGGAGGCTACGCGATCTCGATCGACGGTGTGTATCGCTCGGGCAGCTACCTGTACGCGTCAGTCACCGAGACATCGCCCGGGCGCAATTGCGTGGTGACCGAAGCGCAAACGGCGCCGGTGGATGCAGTGCTGGTACCGCGGAGCGACGCCCCGATCATCTTCGTGGAGGAGACGGCGGTGCACGAGTGCTCGTGAGCGCGGAGCAGGCTGCTCGCTCCGCGGCGTGATGCACCTGGGCTCGATCGATGTGCCGAGGTGGGCGTGCGGCATTATGCTGATAAAGAGAAACGGGCCACCTGCGCAGGTGGCCTGTGGTGTTTCCGCATTGTGTATCGGAGCGCGACCGTCAGGCGATCGGCTATACCGTGTATAACTCCCGGGGTGGGACTCGAACCCACGACCCACGGTTTAATAGCCTGCCTTGGAGGAGGACAGGGCGGCGCTCGTGGATGCTGATGGGCGGCAGGTGCTCATCTTGAACGCCGATTACAGCGCGGTCGCGCCGCATTCCGCGCTAAGCTTCCGGGCGCACAGCGACACCGCAGCGAAGTGCTCGACGTCGTTCCAGGAGCTGTTGAACCAGTCAGGCGAAACCGTCTCACGAATTGGGGCTGAGCAGAGAATACATGATTCCTTCGTGATTGCCATCAGTGTGCTTCCGGCAACCTTGCTGCGGTGATTTGGCCGGCGTACGTTCGTCCTGCCAACCGGGAGCCGTTCGCGTTCCCTACACCATGCCGCAGCAGGGATTGTAGCGACTGCGGTCCGTCCTTCCGATGACTTCGCCTCTGCTTGGAGCTTCCCATCTATGCCCCGGAAGACCAGCCAGCTCAATTTCCGCATCACGGAAGAAGGCAAGAACATTTTGTACGCACTTCAAGACCATTTTGGACTCACACAATCTGGTGTGATGGAAATGATTCTACGCCGCGTAGCGCGCGAGGAAGGTATTGACTTGAAAGACCCGCCTCGGAAACTCGAGTCGACACTGGGGAACGGGAAAGGTGGAAGACACGGCTAGACAGACATCTGCACTCCGGCAACAAAAAGGGCACCCCTGCTTGAGGGGTGCCCTTTCTGCTAACGAGTGTTCTGGCAGGGATTTCCGGTATAACTCCCAGGGTGGGACTCGAACCCACGACCCACGGATTAACAGTCCGTTGCTCTACCGACTGAGCTACCTGGGAACAGACCTCCAAAAATAAGTGGGACGCTGGACGAGTGTCAACGCGGACTTCATCGCGATGCGGCGACGGGGCGCTGTTCCGGCGCGGAGAGCGGCGCCAAGGCGCCATCGCGCGGGAGCACCGTGCGCAGCCACCGCCCCGTGTGTGAACCTTCCACGGCCGCGACCTCCTCGGGACGTCCCATCGTGACCACCGTCCCGCCCTTCGCGCCGGCCTCCGGGCCGAGGTCGATCACCCAGTCGGCGAGCTTGATGACGTCCAGGTTGTGCTCGATGAGCACCACCGTGTGCCCGTGATCCACGAGCCGCTCGAGCACGCGCGCGAGCTTGCGGATGTCCTCCAGGTGCAGCCCGGTCGTCGGCTCGTCCATGATGTACAGCTTGCGTCCGCTCTTCTTGCCCGCCTGCGCGAGCTCGCGCGCGACCTTGATGCGCTGCGCCTCGCCGCCGGAGAGCGTGGGTGCGGGCTGCCCCAGCCGCAGATAGCCCAGTCCCACCTGCTGCAGCTGCCACAGTGCCTGTCCGAGTTTCTCCTCGCGTGGGAAGAACCGGATCGCTTCGTCCACCGTCAGCTGGAGCACGTCGTGGATGTTCTTGCCGTTCACGCGGACGTCGAGCACCTCGGGCTTGAAGCGCTTTCCGCCGCACTCCTCGCACGGTACGAAAACATCGGCCATGAACACCATCTCGACCTCGAGCTGCCCCGCGCCCTCGCACGCTTCGCATCGCCCGCCGGCGACGTTGAAGCTGAACGTCCCCGCCGTGTAGCGACGTTGCCGAGCGAGCGGCGTCGCGGCGAAGATGCGCCGGATCTCGTCGAACGCCTTCACATACGTCACCGGGTTCGACCTCGGCGATTTGCCGATCGGACTCTGATCCACGAGTACCACGTCCTCGATGGCCTCGTAGCCGGCGATCGTGTCGAAGTCGCCTATGCGCTCGCCGAGATGCTGCTTGGCCGTGTGCTCGCCGTGCAGGCGCGTCTCGAGCGCGCGGTACAGCACGTCGTGTACGAGCGTGCTCTTGCCGGAGCCGGAGACGCCGGTCACGACGGTGAGCGCGCCGATGGGCACGCGAACGTCCACGCCGCGCAGGTTGTGCTCGCGCGCACCGGTGAGCGCGATCCACCGTGGACCGAGCGGACGTCGCTCCTCGGGGAGGGGGATCGACTTCCGCCCCGTGAGGTACGCGCCCGTGAGCGGGCTCTCGTGCGCCCTCGACATCGGCCCCTCGAAGACCACCTGCCCGCCATGCTCGCCGCTCCCCGGGCCGAGCTCCACCATGTAGTCCGCGGCGCGGATCGCCTCGGGGTCGTGCTCGACCACGAGCACGGTGTTCCCGCCGGCCCGGAGGCGCCCGAGCAGGGTGAGCAGCCGATCCATGTCGCGCGGATGCAGGCCGATCGATGGCTCGTCGAGCACGTACAGCGTGTCGACCAGCTGCGAGCCGAGTGAGTTCGCGAGTCCGATGCGCTGCGCTTCGCCGCCGGAGAGCGTGCGCGTGGCGCGGTGCAGCGCGAGGTAGCCGAGGCCGACGTCGAGCAGGAACCGCGTGCGGCCGCGCGCTTCACGCAGGATGTTCGCGGCTACCTGCTGCTCGAACGGGGAGAGCGGAAGCGTGTCGAGCCAGGGGACGAGCTCGTCCACCGGCATCTCGCACACCTCGGCGATCGTCTTCCCGGCCACGCGTACCTGCAGCGCCTCCGGCTGCAGCTTGCTGCCGTGGCAGGTCGGGCACTCCTGCGCCGTCTGGTACTGCCGGAGGAAGACGCGGATGTACTGCTTGTAGCGCTTCTCCTCGAGGTCGCGCAGGAAGGGGAAGATCCCCTTGTAGCCGCGTGCCTTGGCGTGCAGCAGCAGCTCGCGCTGCGCGTCGCTCAGCTCCCGCCACGGCACGGTCATCGGGATGCTGCTGCGCTTCGCGAACTCGGCGAGCGCCCGCCGCTTCCCGTCGTAGCGCGGCTTCGTCCACGGGTCGATCGCGCCGTCGCGGAGCGTGCGATCGGGGTAGGGGACGATGAGGGCTTCGTCGTACTCGAGGATCGCGCCGAAGCCGTTGCACGTAGGGCACGCACCGCGTGGGTTGTTGAACGAGAACAGCTGTGGTGTGGGCGCCGGCGCGCGAGTGCCGTCGTACGCACACTCGAAGCGTTCGGTGAAGCGGAGGCGGGGCTCGGGAAGGGGGATGCGGGATGCGGGATGCGGAACGGCCTCGGGGGTGAGGGCTTCCGCTCCACGAGCCGTTCGCATCCCGCCTGGCGCATCCCGCATCCCGCCCCCGAGCCCCGAGTACACCACCACGCACTCGCCGTCCCCCTCGCGAAACGCCGTCCCGATGGCGTCCGCCAGGCGCGATGCGGCGTCGGGCGAGACGACGAGACGGTCCACGACCACGAGCAGCTCGCGCGCGGTCGTGACGTCGTGCCCGTCGCCCGAGAGCTCGTCGAGGTGGCGCATGGCGCCATCGACTACGACGCGCAGAAATCCCTGCGCCCGCAGATTCTCGAGCACCATCGCATGCGTCACCATGTCGCTCAGGCGCAGCGGGAAGGCGACGGCGAAGCGCGTGCCCGCCGGGAGCGCGAGGACCTCGTCGGTAGCCGACTGCACGGTGTCGGGACGCATCTCACGGCCGCACACCGGACAGAAGGTGTGGCCGACGCGGGCCCAGAGGAGCCGCAGGAAGTCGTAGATCTCCGTCGCGGTGCCGACGGTAGAGCGCGAGGTCTTCGTCGGGTTCTTCTGCTCGATCGCGACCGCGGGGGAGATCCCCTCGATGTGGTCGACGTCCGGCTTTTCCATTCGCTCGAGGAACTGTCGAGCGTAGGCGGAGAGCGACTCCACGTAGCGGCGCTGTCCCTCGGCGTAGATCGTGTCGAAGGCCAGCGACGACTTGCCGGACCCCGACGGTCCGGTGATGACCGTGAAGGTCCGGCGGGGGATCTCGAGGTCGAACCCCTTGAGGTTGTGCTGGCGCGCGCCACGCACGACGATTGCCGACTTCATGCCGGTGGAAAGATAACGGTGCGCGCACCGTAGAAACACCGGCATGGGCTGTGAGCTGTGAGCTCACAGCCCAGAGCTCACAGCTCTACTCCTCCCGCGCCCTCCTGAACACCAACCGCCCGAGGACCAGGAGCAACACCGCGCCGAACGTGGCGAGCGCGATGGAGCGGGGGCTGAAGTCACTCGAGGTGACTCGCCCCCACCCCAGTCTGCTCCCGATCCATCCACCGAGGAAGGCGCCGGCGAGTCCCAGGGCGACCGTCACGATGCATCCGGCGGGATCCCGCCCCGGAACGAGGAACTTGGCCAGCGCACCCGCTACGAACCCTAGAACGATCCAGTGAAGCCAGAGTGGCAATACGACCTCGGTACGGGTGCGCGGCCGCGACGCCAACTCAGGTGGGTCGGCGCACCGCCAATCGGTAGATCCAGAGGAGAATGATCGCCCCAACGATCGCGAGAATGATGCTCCAGACGCCGAAGCCGTTCAACCCGCGCCCCATGATGGCGGCGCCGATCCACCCACCGATGATCGCCCCGATGATCCCGATGATGATCGTGACGATGAAGCCACCGGGATCCCGTCCCGGCATGAGGGCCTTGGCGATCGCTCCCGCGATCAGACCGAGGATGATCCAGGCGATGATCCCCATACTTCCTCCTGAGCTACACTGTAGGACGCTGGTCGTCGCGCTGCGTGCGGCATCTCGGAGCCGGTTCCAGCGCCAGTCGCAACCCGCGTACCAGACGCTCCTCCCTGCTTGCCCACGTGCGTGGGGTCGGATACTTTCTGCTCTGCATGACGGCCGATGCTCACGCCAGCGGCGACTGCGGGGCGCGAGTATCGGGCATGCGTTTTGTGGTTTCCGGTTCATCCTTTGCGCTGACGTTTTCGCCATGGTCACGGATCGCTAGTGCAGCTCGCCGTCGCAGCCAGGACGGATGTCGGAATGATCCGTTCCGGCAACGAGGACAACTTCTTCGCGGATGTCGGTCAGGACGGCGGTCTCTTCGTCGTCGCTGACGGCATGGGCGGGCACGCCGCTGGCGAGGTCGCGAGCGAGATGGCGGTGTCGATCCTGGCCCGCGAGTTGAAGCCCGTCCCGGACCTCACGGATTCCGCGGGGGCCGCGACCATCGCGCGCGCGCTCAAGTTGGCGAACGCGGCCATCTATTCGCGCACCATCGCCGAGGCCGACAAGCACGGCATGGGGACGACGGTTTCCATCCTCATGCTCGGCAACGGTCGCTACCTCGTCGGCCAGGTGGGCGACTCGCGCGTGTATCTGCTGCGCGGCGGCACGTTGCGGCAACTCACGAAGGACCACTCCTACGTGCAGGAGCAGGTCGATGCGGGCATGCTGACGCCGGAGCAGGCCCGCTACCACCCCTACAGCAACGTCATCACGCGCTGCGTCGGGGCTGGCGGGGACGTGGAACCGGACACGTACTCGGGCGACGTCCACCCGGGTGACATGTTCCTGGTGGCGAGCGACGGTCTCACGGGGATGGTGGACGATCGGCGCCTGCAGCAACTGCTCATGGCGCGCGCGACCCCGCAGCGCATCGTGGACGCGCTCATCTCCGAAGCCAACGGACGCGGCGGACTGGACAACATCACAGCGATCGTCGTGAGCGTGCTGGCGACGGACGACACCGACGCGTCGCGCACGCACGAGACCTCCGCCAACGCCACGTGATATGCCCGAGGAAACAGTAGGCTCGATCGCCGAGCTGTATCTGGGCAACATCCTGTACGCCATCGAGCTGGCGGCACTCTCGCTCGAGGACCAGGGGAAGCAGGAGGACGCGGCGTTCTACCGCGGCATTGCCCGGAAGCTGGCGGAGGCGCGGGGACGGGAAAAGCGTGCGTGAGTTCTGGGTGATGGGTGCTGGGTGATACGTGGCATCGTAGTCCTCGGAGCGCCGTACTCACGACCCACAACTGGCAACCCAGAACTCAGGACCCAGAACCCAGAACTCAGAACTCAGAACTCAGAACTCAGACCCCGTCTCGCTCGCCGCGCCTCACCGCAGCAACGCCACCCCTCTCGCCAACTGCTCGCGTATCTCGTCCGGCGAACGGCGAAGCAGCGCGAGCAGGCGACGCTCCGGGAGCGCGATGCGGCGCGCGGTGAAGACGCGAAGCCAGCGTGCGGAGCGGTACAGCTCGTCGGACAGCGTGGGAAGATTGACGGCGCCGGGCCACCCCGCGGCGGTCAGGCGGCGCACGCCGCCCTCGCGACGCAGCACGGGGATGTCGAGGCCGAGCATCTGCGGCTTCTCGGGATAATCGAGCAGCAGCTCGCCTGGCGCGAGGCCCAGCTCGGGCGCGAGCGCGTCCTCCACGGCAACGGTGAGCGCGCGATCGGTCGCAAGCCACTCGCCGCCCTCACCGAGCTCCGCGGCCGAGCACTCGAAGGCGCGCTTGTACAGATGGCGCTCACGCAGCGCGATGAGCAGCGGCGCGGCGACGCGCAGCTCGAGGCGATGGAGCAGCCCCTCATCGGTCAACGTGGCCAGCTCGGCGGCCTCGATGGCGCCGGCGCGGAGCGCATCGTCCACCAGCCGCTTGTACATCGCCGTCGCGCTGCGCACGGCGTGATGCCAGTACACGTTGCGGTACATCTGGTACTTCGCGAAGAGGAGCGACTCGAGCGCCGAGAGCCCCTTCTCCAGCACGCCGACCGAGAGGCGGCCCGTCTCGGGGTTCTCAACGACCGTGAGCGAGTGCAGCAATCGGTCGACGTCGATCTCGCCGTAGGGGACGCCACACATGAGCGCGTCGCGCTTCAGGTACTCGATCTTGTCGAGATCGAGCGAGCCGGAGATGAGCCCTTGCAGCGGGCTCTCGCTCGTCCCGCGAATGAGCGCGTACACGCGCTCCGGCGCATCGGTGGACAGATGCGCTCGTAGCTCGTCCGCGATCGGCCCATCGGTGAGCAGCGCGCGCGCGACTTCTTCATGGTGCAGCGCGCCGATCTCCTCGAGCGCGTGCGAGAAGGGATAATGCCCGATGTCGTGCAGCAGCGCCGTCACGCGCACGATGGCGCACTCGTCGTCGGCGACGCGCGACAGCTCGTCACGCTCACGCAGGAGCGTGAGCGTCCGACTCGCGAGATGATAGGCGCCGAGCGCATGCTCGAACCGCGAGTGCGTCGCGCCCGGGTACACGAGGTAGGCAAGCCCGAGTTGTCGCACGTAGCGCAGCCGCTGGAACGCCCGCGTATCGACCAGCCGAACCGCCTGGGGGTCGAGCCGGATGTTGTTCCAGAGCGGGTCGCGGATGATCTCGGCGTCGAGGGGCATGGGGAAGAAGTGAGTCAGTGGGTCAGTGGGTCAGTGAGTCAGGAACTGCTCATAAGACTGTCATCCCGAGCGTGAGCGCGGCTGTCATCCCGAGCGTCAGCGAGGGATCTCGCTGGCTGCCCGAGATCCCTCGCTTCCGCTCGGCGTGACAGGCTCGCCCTACAAGCTGTTACCGACCCACTGACCCGCTGACCCACTGACTCACTTTGTCTTCGGTCCCGCCTTCCGGATCGCATCGCTCACGTGCGAGGCGAAGCGCTCGAAGTTCTTGGCGAACATCTCGGCGAGCTTTTTCGCCTGGGCATCGTATGCGGCGGGGTCCGTCCATGTCTCCCGCGGGAAGAGCAGCTCCCGCGGAACGCTCGGTGCGGTGTCGGGGACGGCGAGGCCGAACACCGGATCGGTGTGCGTCGGGACGTCGTCGAGCTGTCCGGCGAGGGCGGCGCGCACCATGGTGCGTGTGTGCGCGAGCGGCATGCGGCGCCCCACGCCATAGGGTCCGCCGGTCCACCCCGTGTTCACGAGCCACACGTGCGAGTCGTGCCGGCGCAGGCGCTCTCCGAACATCGTCGCGTACTTCTCGGGCGGCCAGACGAGAAAGACGTCCGCGAAGCACGCGCTGAACGTCGCCTTCGGTTCGGTGACGCCGCGCTCCGTCCCCGCGACCTTCGCGGTGTAGCCCGAGAGGAAGTAGTACATCGCCTGGTCGGGCGTGAGCCTCGCGATCGGCGGCATCACGCCGAACGCGTCCGCGGTGAGGAGCACCACGTTTTTCGGGTGTCCACCGCGGCCGCCGGGGACGTGGTTGCGAATGTACGAGAGCGGGTACGACGCGCGCGTGTTCTCCGTGATCGACTGGTTCGCGAACTCCACGCGGCGCATCTTGGGCTCGAGGACAACATTCTCCAGCACCGTACCGAACATCTGCGTGGTGCGGTAGATGTCGGGCTCGCCCTCCTCGGACAGGTTGATGACCTTCGCGTAGCAGCCGCCCTCGATGTTGAACACGCCGTCGTCCGACCACCCGTGCTCATCGTCGCCGATGAGATAGCGCTCGGGGTCGGCGGAGAGCGTCGTCTTCCCCGTGCCCGACAGCCCGAAGAAGAGCGCCGTGTCGCCGTGCTCGCCGATGTTCGCGGAGCAGTGCATCGAGAGTACGCCGCGTTTGGGGAGCAGGTAGTTCATCACCGTGAAGATCGACTTCTTCAGCTCGCCCGCGTAGCGCGTCCCGCCGATGAGCAGCATCCGCTTCGCGAAGTTGAGGACGATGAACGTGCCGGTGCGCGTGCCGTGCTTGGCGGGATCGGCCTGGAACTCGGGCGCGTGCAGGACGGTGTAGCCCGGCTCGAATGCGGGGAGATCGCTGAGCTCCGGGCGGATGAACATGTTCCGTACGAAGAGCATCGACCACGCGCTTGGCGACACGTAGCGCACGGAGACGCGATACTTCGGATCGGCCCCCGCGTAGAGGTCCTCGACGAACAGCTCGGGCTGCTGGTCGAGGTACGCCTGCACGTCGGCGAGGAGGAGGTCGAACTTCTCCGGCGCGAACGGCCGGTTCACCGGACCCCACCACACGTCATCCTTCGTCGACGGCTCCTCGACCGTGAACTTGTCGTTGGGCGAGCGCCCGGTGTGCGGCGAGGTGACCGCCACGAAGGGGCCCATGTCGGCGAGGACCCCTTCGTCGCGGCGGACCGCGGCCTGCACGAGCTCCGGCGCCACCAGATTCCAGTGTACGGTCCCCGTCGGGTTCAACCCCTGCTGCCCGAGTCCGTTCTCCCCCCTGCGCTCGTCGCGTGCCACGCGCGGTTGTGTCTGTGTCGCCATGTTCGGCTCTATCCTCTTGAATAGCGTGCGCTAGTCGGTCACTGCACGCATAGGTCCTGTTCTGGCCTGGCGCTGCTGCGCGTCGACGACGGCGACAGCGGCCATGTTCACAATATCTTGCACGTCCGCGCCTTCTTCCAGCACGTGGACGGGCCGCCGCATCCCGACGAGGATCGGCCCGATGGCCGTCGCCCCGCCAAGGTGATTCAACAACTTGTAGGCGATGTTGCCCGCACTCAAGTTCGGGAAGATCAGCACGTTCGCGGGCTCGGCCGCGAGCGCGCTGAACGGATACATGGTGCTCAACTTCTGTGCATCGAGGGCGGTGTCGGCCTGCATCTCGCCATCCACGAGCAACGATGGATCGCGCTGACGGAGTAACTGCACGGCCCGCGCCACCTTCTCGGCCTCGGGATGACGCACGGAGCCGAAGTCGGAGAACGACAGCATCGCGATGCGCGGTTCGAGCCCGAGCGTCCGCACGATGCGCGACGCCGCGAACGCAATCTGCGCGAGTTGCTCCGAGGTCGGGTCGATGTTGACCGTCGTATCGCCGCAGAACACGACCTGTTTCTCGAAGACGAGCATGTAGATGCCGCTCACGAGATTCGCCTTGGGATGCGCGCCGATCACCTCGAGCGCGGGGCGGATGGTCTCGGGATAGTGCAGGTTCACACCGGACACGAGCGCGTCGGCATCGCCCAGCGCGACCATCACCGAGCCGTAGTAGTTCCCGTTGAACATCCGTTGCGTGGCTTCCGCGAGGCTGAGTCCCTTGCGCTGCCGGCGCGTCCACAGGTAGTGCGCGTAGCGGTCGCGATTGGGCGAGGTCGCGAGGTCTTCGACGCAGATCTCCTCGAGCGACACGCCGATCGCGCGTGCCGTCTGCTCGATCTTCACGCGCTTGCCGAGGAGGATGGGGCGCGCGATCCCTTCATCGACGAGCCGCCGCGCCGCGCGGATGATCTTCGGCTCCTCGCCTTCGGGGAAGACGACGGACTTGGGATCCTGGATGGCGCGGCTCATGAGCCCGCGCATGAGCCCGCGTGAGCGGCCGAGTCGTCCTTCGAGGCGATCGCGGTACTCCTCGAGGTCGATGAAGTCGCGCGCGACGCCGGTCGCCACGGCCGCCCAGGCGACGGCGGGTGCCACCCAGAGGAGCACGCGTTCGTCGAAGGGGAAGGGGATGAGATAATCACGGCCGAAGCGGACGTTCTCGAGGCCGTAGAGCCTTGCGACGCTCTCGGGCACATCTTCGCGCGCGAGTGCGGCAAGCGCGCGCGTGGCCGCCATCTTCATCTCCTCGTTGATCTGCGTGGCGCGCGCATCGAGTGCGCCGCGGAAGATGAAGGGGAAGCCGAGGACGTTGTTCACCTGGTTCGGGTAGTCGCTGCGGCCGGTCGCCAAGATGGCGTCTGGGCGCACCGCACGCACTTCGTCCGGGAGGATCTCCGGAACGGGGTTCGCGAGCGCGAAGATGACAGGATCGGGCGCCATCTTCGCGATCATCTCTCCTGTCACCGCGCCGGCCACGGAGAGACCGACGAAGACGTCGGCGTCCACGAGCGCATCGGCGATGGTGCGCGCGTCGGTCTCCCGCGCGAAGCGCGCCTTGTACGGGTCCATCTCGGCGCCGCGACCGATGTAGATGACGCCCGCGCGATCGCACATGGTGATGTGCTCGCGCTTGACGCCCAATCGCACGTAGTGCTCCGCGGTGGCGATCGCGGCCGCGCCCGCACCCGAAAACACCACGCGAATCTTGGCAATGTCCTTTCCGACGATCTCGATCGCGTTGATGAGCGCGGCGCCGGAGATGATGGCCGTGCCGTGCTGATCATCGTGGAAGACGGGGATGCTCATCGTCTTCCGCAGTGTCTCCTCGATGTAGAAGCAATCGGGCGCGCGGATGTCCTCGAGGTTGATCCCGCCGACCGTCGGCTCGAGGAGCTGACAGAAGCGGATCACGTCGTCGGGGTTCTCCGAGCCCACCTCGAGGTCGAACACGTCGAGGTCGGCGAACTGCTTGAAGAGGTTCCCCTTGCCTTCCATCACGGGCTTGCCGGCGAGCGCACCAATGTTGCCGAGCCCGAGGACGGCGGTGCCGTTGGTGACGACGGCAACGAGGTTGCCCTTGCCGGTGTAGCGGTACGCGTTCTCCGGATCGCTCGTGATCTCGCGGCATGGCTCCGCGACGCCGGGGGAGTAGGCGAGGGAAAGATCACGCTGATTAGCGAGCGGTTTGGTCGGAACGACCGAAATCTTCCCCGGCCGCCCGCGCTCGTGGTACTCGAGAGCGTCTTCGCGAGTGTAGGTCATGAAGGGGGGTAAAACTGTAGGGTAGCGTCGCTGCAGGAGGGCGTCAATATAAGTGAGTCAGTGGGTCAGTGGGTCAGTGAGTCAGAACGACAGGGAGGAGGGAGGAGGGAGGAACCGGCGGGGGTCATTCCGAGCGCTTGTCATCCCGAGCGTCAGCGAGGGATCTCGGCGCGGCTTGTCATTCCGAGCGGCAGCGAGGAATCTCGGCTCTCAAGCGAGATCCCTCGCGCACGCGCGGAATGTCCCCTCCAGTTGTCGTGTCTCCTCCCTCCTCCCTGTCGTTCTGACTCACTGACCCGCTGACTCACTGACCCACTCTATCACACCTCCAGCCGATCCCCTGGCCGAGCGACCACCTGGTAGAGCGCCGGCATCAGGTAGATGCCGATCAGCAGGCGCGCGATCATGCCGCCGACGATCACCAGGGCGAAGGGGCGCTGCGAGTCGGAGCCCACGCCGAACGAGGTGGCGGCGGGGAAGAGACCGATCGCGGCGACGAGTGCGGTGATCATGATCGGGCGCAGCTTGAGGATCGCTGCCTGGCGCGTGGCCTCGGCGATTCCCACCCCGCTCTGGCGTAACTCGTTCGCGTACGAGATGTAGATCACGGCCGTCTGCACGGACACACCGAACAGCACGAGGAAGCCGATGCCCGACGAGACGGAGAACGGGGTGCCGGTCAACAGCAGCGCGAGAAATCCCCCGATCGGCGCCGACAGCACGACGCCGATCACCGTGATCAACGGGAACTTGACGTTGCTGTAGAGCGCGAAGAGCAGCAGGAAGATCGCGAACAGCGTGAGCGGGATGATGATCCGCATCTGCTGGCGCGACGCCGTGTACTCCTGGTACTCGCCGCCCCACACGAGGCGGTAGCCGGCCGGCATGTGCACCGCGGCGGCCACCTGCTGTTGGGCATCGTGCACGGCGCTGGCCAGGTCGCGTCCTTCGACCGAGAACTGCACGCCAATGAAGCGCGAGTTGTTCTCGCGATAGATGAACGACGCGCCACTCGACACCTGGATCGTGGCGAGATCCTTGAGCGGAATCTGCTGGCCGCCCGGCGTCGAGACCGGGATGTCGCCGATCTGCTCCGGCGTCTGGCGGAACTGCGGTTGGAGGCGCACGACGAGATCGTACAGCCGTTCGCCCTGTGCCACCTGCGAGACGGCCGCGCCGCCGACCGCCGCCTCGATGAGGCCATTCACGTCCGCCACGTTCACGCCGTAGCGCGCGATCTTCGCGCGGTCCACCTCGATCGTCAGCGCCGGCTGCCCCAGCTCCTGCACGACCGTCACGTCGCCGATGCCGTGCACGCCCTCGAGCACGTGCTTGATGGCGGTCGCGTTGTGTTCGAGGATGTTCAGATCGGGGCCGAAGATCTTCACGGCGAGCGAGCTCTTGAGTCCCGTCTCCGCCTCGTCCACCGCATCTTCGGCGGGCTGCGTGTAGTTGAAGATGATGCCGGGGAAGCGAGACAGCTTCTTGTCGAGCGCGGCGATGAGCTCCGGCTTCGTTCGGATCGATCCCGTCCATTGGTTGTACGGCTTCAACCCGACGTAGAACTCGGCGTTGAAGAAACCGGTGGCATCCGTGCCATCGTCCGGGCGGCCGTGCTCCGAGCCGACGACCGTCACCTGCGGGAACGACTTGATGATGTCGCGGATCTGCGGGACGATCTTCGACGATTCATCGAATGAGATCGTGTACGGCATCGTCGCGCGCACCCAGAGCGCGCCTTCATCCAGGTGCGGCATGAACTCCGCCCCGATGGCGGGCACGCTGAGCAGCGAGAGCGCAAAGATGAATGCGGATGCGCCGATGGTCGGCCACGGATGCGCGAGGCACCAGTCGAGCGAGCGCTCGTACTGCCGAGTGACCCACTCGAGCGCCCGGTTGACGCGCGGCCGCACGCCGCGGCGCATGATTCCGGCGCACAAGACCGGGATGAGCGAGAGCGTGACGATGAGCGACCCGATGAGCGCGAAGATCGTGGTGGCCGCCATCGGCTTGAACAGCTTCCCCGAGGGGCCGGACAGCACGTAGATCGGCAGGAACCCCACCAGCATCACGGCGACCGAGTAGAAGATCGGCCGGTCGACCTCGGCAGCCGCGCTGATGATGACGTCCTTCACGCTGTACGACGTCCCGTGTCGTTCCGCGAGCTGTCGGTGGATGTTCTCCACCATGAATACCGCGCCATCGACGAGGATGCCGAAGTCGATGGCCCCGATGGAGAGCAGGTTCGCTGGTATGTTGCGGACGTCGAGCAGGATGAACGCGAACAGCAGCGAGAGCGGGATCGTGGTTGCCGCAATGAGCCCCGCGCGCACGTCGTACAGGAAGAAGACGAGCACCACGACCACGAGCCCGATGCCGCGCAGCAGGTTGTCCTCCACCGTGTGCGTGGTGAGCGCGATGAGATCGCTCCGGTCGTAGAACGGATGGATCTTCACATCTTTCGGCAGGATGGAGTCGTTGAGCATCTCCGTCATGTGCCGCACGCCCGTGAGGACGGTCTGCGCCTGCTCGCCGGTGCGCAGCATGATCACGCCTTCCACCGCATCGCTCGAGCTGTCGAAGCCGAACTGGCCGAGCCGCGGCGCGTGGCCGATGACGACCTGGCCGATGTCCTTGACGAGGATCGGCGTTCCATTCTTCACGGCGACGACGATGTTGCCGATGTCCTCGAGCGTGTGTACGCGCCCCAGCCCGCGCACATAGTAGAACTGCCCCCCCTCCGAGTAGAAGCCGCCGCCCGCGTTCCCGTTGTTCGCGCTCAGCGCATTGCCGACGTCGGTGACGGAGAGCCCCGCCCCCGCCAGCCGTGTGGGATCGAGCAGCACCTGGTACTGCATCGTCTCGCCGCCGAACGGTGAATCCTCCGCCACGCCCGCCACGGACTTGTATGCCTTGGTGACCACCCAGTCATCGATGTTCTTGAGCTCCATGGGCGACCGATCGGGGCTCTGCAGCACGTAGCGGTACACGAGTCCGGAAGGCGAGGACAATGGGCCGACCGATGGACTGACGCCGTCCGGTACCCCGACATCGGGCAGCCGCTCGAACACCTGCTGGCGCGCGAAGTAGAGGTCGGTGCCGTCGTCGAAGGTGAGCGTCACATCCGACAGCCCGTAGAGCGAGATCGAGCGCACGACCTTGAGATGCGGCAGGCCGTTCATCTCGGTCTCGACCGGCACCGTGATGAGCCGTTCCACTTCCTCGGAGGCGTGACCCGGCCACTGCGTGATGACTTCCACGATCGGAGGCGAGAGATCCGGGTACGCGTCGACCGGGAGTCGAGTGAACGACCAGATGCCGGCGGCCGCCAGCATCAGTGTCAGGAGGACGATGAGGAATCGCTGGCGGAGCGAGCCCGCGACGATGCGATTGATGAGCGACGGTCGCCGCACCGCCTCCGGCTCGTACCGCGGCGACTCCGTCTCCAGCTCGGGCGGGATGCCGGTGGCGCTCATTGGCTCTGCGCGAACTGCAGGAACAGTCCGCCCTCCGATACTACGCGGTCGCCGGGCGCGAGCCCGCTCAGGATCTCGTACTGCGCGTCGACGCGCTCGCCGAGTCGAACCGTGCGATGCTCGTAGCCGCCGGTCGAGTCCTGCACGAACACGAACGGCGTGTTGTCCTCATCGCGGAGCACCGCCGCGACCGGGACGAGAATCCCCGTCCGGGTGTTGCGCGAGCGGATGGCGACATTGACGTACATGTCCTTCTTGAGCAGCCGCTCGCGGTTGGGCACGAGAATGCGCACGGCCGTGGCCTTCGTCCCCGGATCGACGAGCGCCGCGATGTTGTCGACGACGCCGGCGAACGATCGCGGGAACGCGCTCGTGGTGACGGTAGCCGCGTCGCCCGTGTGCACGTTGGCGAGATCCGATTCGTAGACGTTCGCCATCACCCACATCTTCGAGATGTCGGCGACGGTGAAGCACGGGGTCGTTCCCGCCTGGAGCAGCTGCCCCGGTGTGATGAGCCGTTCGACGAGCGTGCCCTCGATGGGCGCGCGGATCACGCCGTACGCGGCCTGCACGGGCTGGCCGGCCTCGAGCGCCTGCAGCGTGGTGTCGTCCACGCCGAGCGCGTGGAGCTGTTGCAGCGCGGCGTCGCGGTCCGCGTTCGCGGAGACCGCGTCCGTCTGCGCCTGTTCCATGTCGCGGCGCGCGATCGCGTCGTTCTTGAAGAGTTGCTCGTCGAGATCGGCCACACGCTGCGCGTTGCGCGCGGTCGCCTGCGCCTTGCGATAGTCTGCGACCGCCGCGGCGAAGTCGGGGGACGAGACGTAGGCGAGCGCCTGTCCCTTTTTCACGTGGTCGCCAGGCTGCACGAGGATCCGCACGACGGGGCCGGAGATCGGAGCGAGCACCTGCGTGGATTGGTCGCCGTCGAACGCGACGGTGCCGGTGGTGTTCACCACCGGATGGAATGACGACGGTGCCACGGCGTGTACGCCGATGCGCTCGCGCTGGGCGGCGGGGATGGTGAAGGCCGAGGACTTCGCGGGCGCCGAGGTGGCGGCGTCGGCCTCCGGCTTGCTCCCGCACCCCGCGGCTGCGAGCAGAGCGACGCCGAGCGGCGCCGCAATGAGGACCGCGCTCTTAGCGTTCATGCGTGTCTCCGGAAGAGATCGAATCGAGCGGCGCGCCGATGGCCAGCTCCAGCTGGGAGCGCGCGTCGTTGGCGGCGCCGAGGGCGTCGGTGTACTGGCTCTCGGCATCGAGCAGCGTGCGCTGCGCGTCGAGCACGTCGAGCGCGGACGAGCCGCCGAGGGCGTAGCTCGTCGAGGCGATGCGATAGGCATCCCGCGCTTCGGGGAGGAGCTGGTCGCGCAGGTACAGCACCTGTCGCAGCGCGGTCGTGGCGGCGGCGTGCGCGTCCTGCACTTCCTCCGAGACCTGCGCCTTGATGTCCCGGCTGGTGGCGGCGAGCTCCATCTCGTGGTGCCGCGACTCGGCGACTTCACCGTGGGTGTGCTGCCAGAAGAAGAGCGGGAAGCTGAAGCCGATGTCCGTTTCGTACGGTGTCGTGATGCCGCGCACGAAGTCGCGCTGCACGCCAATGCTGAGATCGGGGAGCCAGTACTGATTGGCGAGCGATGTGGCCATGCGGGCGCCGGCCTGCTGCGCTTCCAGGCTGCGCACCTCCGGCCGCTGCGCGAGGGCCTGCTGCTCCAGCACGGCGAGCGGCGGCGGTGCCTCGGGGACCGAAAGTGTGTCGGCCATCTGCACCGATGCGCCGAGCACGCGGCCGAGCAATCGGTTCAGCGCGGCGCGCGCGTTGGAGACCTCGCGCTCGTTGGCGATGAGGTCGTTCTCCGCCTGCGCCACCTCGACCTGTGCCTTGATGACGTCGATCTTGGCCGCGGTGCCGGCGTTGAAACGCGCCTGCGTCTTCTTGAGAAAGTCATCGCTCAGCCGCTTCGCTTCGGCGAGGTCCTGCGCGTGCCGTTGCGCGACGAGCAACGCGTCGTAGGCCTGGATGGTCTGCGACGCGACGAGCTGGCGCGACTGCGTGTACGCGAATTCCGACGCGCTCACGTCGGTCCCGGCCACGGCGCCGCGCAGGTGGATCTTCGTGGGGAAGGGGATCGTCATCCCGATCCCCAACGCCTTTGATCCCGCGGTCCCGAACTGCGTCGGGCCGGTCTCGTCAGCGATTGCGGCGCTGAACGATGGGTCGGGCAGCGCGGTCGCTTCGGAAACGCGCGCGCGGGCCTGGTCCACCTGCTGGCGCGCCGCCTCGAGCTGCGGATTGTGGGCGAGCGCTTCCGCGACCGCCTGTCGTCTGGTTAGAAGAAGTGTCGCCGTCGTATCCGCGCCGCTGCCCTGCTGCGCGTGAGCGGACGCCCCGCACAGCAGCACGAGCGCCCCGACGACGAGAGCTTGCGTGTACATGAATCCCCTTGGCCTGGCCGTGAACGCGTTTGCCGCGCCCGGAATGCGGATACCCCGCGCCGCGCGTTCGCGTCAGGCTCCCGCTCGAGGAGTGTGCGCGATGCGGCTGGACGAAGGCGAACCGTTATGGGGCGGCACGGGCGAATGACATCCGCGCGTGATTCGCGCGTGTCGTTGCCGGTCGGGCTCGGTGATTACCGAACCGATGCGCCGATGGCGGGAGGGGCTCTGGGGGCTTTGGGGCCGAAGCGATGCGCCGCAATGATGCGGCGTGTGGCGGCGGGGTGCGGGGAGTACCGGACCGTCAGGAAGATCGGACGGTCAACGGCGTGCTGCGGCAGTGCGGTGATCTGCAGCGCGATGCACGCGGGGCAGTCATTGGGGTTGTGCGAGTGATGCTTGTGCGTTCCCCCGGACTCGACGTGCGCCGGCGCGCTGTGCGACGCGCGCGCCTCGGCGGTCGGCGCCACCAACGTCGCGACCGCCTGCCCCGTCAACGCGAGGAGGGCGGCGACGAGCAGGAGGCGCGAACGCGCGCGGCGGAAGGAGCGGAGCACGCCGGGCATGCCTGTGAAACTAGTGCACGGGTGAAGCGCTGTCACCCACGGTAGCTCCGGAGCCGTTCGAGCATTCGGCGGTCGGTCGCTTCGGCATCATCCAGCTTGGGCGTCTCCAGCACCTTGGCCACGGTCGCGAACCGTTCGTCGTTCATGATGCGGCGAAACGGCGCTTCGCCGAGCGTGCCCTCGGCGATCAGCTCGTGCCGGTCCTTCCGCGACCCGAACGGCACCTTGGAGTCGTTGAGGTGCATGACGCGCAGGCGATCGAGCCCGAGCACGTCGTCGAAGCGTGCCCACACGCCCTCATAGTCGTGCACGAGATCGTAGCCGGCCGAGAACAGGTGCGCGGTGTCGGCGCACACGCCGACGCGCCCGTGGAGCGAGGTGGGGATGAGCGACAGCAGCTGCGCGAGCTCCTCGAACGTCGAGCCGATCACCGTGCCGCTGCCGGCGGTCGTCTCCATGAGGAGCATCGTCCGGCCCGGCGCGCGCTCGAGCCCCGCCGTGATCGCCTCGGCGTTGCGCGCGATGCCGCTCTCGCGCTCGTCCATGTAGTTGCCGGGGTGCGAGACGAGGTAGTCGATCCCCAGTGCCGCGCACCGCTCCAGCTCACGCACGAACGATTCGAGCGATCGCGCGCGGAGCGCCGGGTCCGGCGAGGCGAGGTTGATGAGATAGCTGTCGTGCGAGCACGTCACGCGCACATCGGTCTCGCCGAGCGCGGTGCGGAAGACACTCGCTTCGTCCGCCTCGACTGAGCGCTCGGCCCACCGGTTCGCCTGCTTCGTGAACACCTGCATGGCCGTCGCGCTGATCGCCCGCGCGCGCGGCGGTGCTTCGTGTGTGCCGCCCGCGATCGAGACGTGGGCGCCAAGGAGATCGGTCATTTCTGTTGACGGAGCCAATCGAGGGGATCCACAGCGCGCCCCTGGGGGCGAATTTCGAAATGCAGGTGCGGAGGCATGTCGGGATCGGTGTTCCCGACGAAGCCGATGACCTGTCCCTTGCTCACCGAGTCGCCCTTCGCGACCGCGAGCTTGCTCAACGAGCCGTACACCGAATAATCGCCTCCGCCGTGCTGCAGGATGACCGTGAGCCCGTAGGTGCCGAACGGCTCGGCGACGACCGCGCGCCCCGCCGCCACCGCGCGCACCGGTGTGCCTTCGGGCGCCTCGATGCCGATCCCGTTCCAGCGGGTGGTCGTGTTGTTGGGATTCACGACGCGGCCAAAGCTGTAGAGGATCTGCCCATCCACGGGCCACGCGAGATTGCCGAAGTCGCTCGTTCGCAATGCGCTCGTCCCCGCCTTCGCGCTCGGCCGCGCGCGCTCCGCCCGCCGCCGCTCCGCCTCGAGCGAGGCGATGACGTTCGTGAGCTTCTGCTCGTCCTGCGCGATCTGCTTGAGTCGTGCCTCGGTGACTTTGGCGTTCCGCTGGGCCTCCGCGAGGCTGAGCGCGCGCTGGCGCTGCAGGTCGCGCAGCCGCCGTTCCTCGTCCGCCTTCTCCGCGAGATTGTCCTGGATGTCGCCCTGGAACTTCACGAGGTTGTTGCGCTGCCGGCTGATCTGGTTGCGCAGCTCTTCCACGCGGCGCACGAGACTCCGGTCGCGCAGCGTGAGCAGGTGCAGGTACTTGTAGCGGGAGACGAGGTCGCCGAACGTCGCCGCCGAGAGGAGCACCTCGACGGAGTACAGCGGACCGCGCTTGTAGATCTCGCGGAGACGATGCCGCAACGCCACGCGCTTCATCGTCAACTCGTCCTCGGCGTTGACCAACTGCGTCGTGGTCCCGCTCACTTCCTCGTTGATCGCGCTCAGCTGCTCGTCGAGCGACTGCACCACGCGCGCGGTGACGTCGGCCTGCCGGTCGATGTTCGCGACTTCATCGGACAGATCGTGCACGTCGCCCTGCAGCTGGCGCATGCGTTGCTCAAGCGCCTCGCGCTGCTGCCGGAGCTCGTCCAGATGCTGACGCTCGGCGCGCAGGCGGGCCTCCGCACTCTGCTGCGCGCGGACCGGCCGCGCGAGTGGGAGCAGGAGCAGCGCGCAGCCGAGCGCGCCGACTAGACGCCGCGTAGGTGCCTCCCGACCGAGACGGCGCTCCCGAAGAGGCCGATCAGTCCACCGCAGACGACGCCGATGGCGGCGATGTCGGAATCGAAGAAGATCGTGTGCACGAGATAGCGATCGATGGCCACGTGCGCGCCCCAGGTGAGCAGCAGCGCGAGCCCGCCGCCGAGCAACCCTTTGAGCAGGCCGTCGAGCAGGAACGGGCGACGGACGAAGCCGTTCGTCGCGCCCACCAGCCGCATGATCGAGATCTCCCGCGCGCGCGCGAGCACCGCGAGGCGGATGGTCGAGCCGATGATGATCACGCTCACCACCGCGAAGGCGATGCCGAGGATGAGGCCCGCCGCGCCGGCGATGTTGCGAATGTTGTAGAGCTTGACCACCCACTCCTGCCCGTAGCGTACGTCATCGATGAACGAGTACGTCTTGATGCGCTCGGCGACCGCCTTGACGGTAGCCGGATCGCGGAAGCCGGGTTTCAGCCGGACTTCGATGGATGCGGGGAGGACATCGGCCTCGAACACGTCCTGGAACTCGGGGAGCTCCGCGCGCGCGCGGGCGAGCGCCTGGTCCGCGGTGATCACTTCGGCACGCTGGACTTCGGGGAAGGCGCCGATGTCGCCGAGCGCCGTCGCCACCGATTCGATCGGTGTCCCGTCGACGATGAAGGCCCGGATCTCGACGCGGTCCTCGACGCTCTGCAGCGCACGGCTCACGTTGAGCGCGACGAGGCCGAAGAGTCCGAAGGTGAAGAGGCTGAAGGCGATGGTGATGATGCTGAGCGTGCTCAGCAGGGGCGCGCGTTTGAGACCGAGCGCCGTTTCGCGCAGCGTGAGGCGCATCACACGGGAGTGGAAGAAGGATCGCCGATCGGCTCGGCGGAGTCGTAGACGATCTGGCCGTGGTTCACCTCGATCACCCGGTAGTCGGCGCGGCGCACGAGATCGAGATCGTGCGTGGCCATGACCACCGCGGTGCCGGCGGCGTTGATCTCGCGCAGAAGCTGGAAGATCCCGCGCGTGGCCCGGTCATCGAGGTTGCCGGTGGGCTCGTCGGCGATGAGGACCATCGGATCGTTCACGAGCGCGCGCGCGATGGCCACGCGCTGCTGCTCGCCGCCCGACAGCTCGCGCGGATAGCTCGTCCCCTTGGACGCGAGCCCCACCTGCGCCAGCAGCCGGGCCACCCGCGTCGGGATGCCCCGCCGCGGTGCGCCGGTCACCTCGAGCGCAAAAGCGACGTTCTCCTCCGCGGTCCGGTCCTCGAGCAGCCGGAAGTCCTGAAAGACGATGCCGAGCTTCCGCCGCAGCATGGGGACTTCGCGGCGCGGGAGGCTCGCGGCGTGCAGCCCGGCGATACGCACATCGCCCGAGGTCGGCAGCTCCTCCATGAAGACGAGCTTGAGGATGGTCGTCTTCCCCGCGCCCGATGGCCCGGTCAGGAAGACGAATTCGCCCTTGCCCACGTGGAACGAGACGTCGTTCAGCGCGAGCCCCGAGCGCGGGTACTCCTTTATGACGTGCGTGAAGCGAATCATGAATGGAACGGCAGGCGGTGCGGCGGGGGAGGGAAGAAGTGAGTCAGCGGGTCAGTGGGTCAGTGAGTCAGGAACGGCTCGTACGACTGTCATCCCGAGCGCGCTGTCATCCCGAGCGAAGCGAGGGATCCCTCGCTGCGCTCGGGATGACAGGCCACGGGCCCCTCTGA
>DASVCF010000158.1:0-3517 GCA_036381735.1 Gemmatimonadaceae bacterium
ATCGCCGGCGATCACTCGGCTCTGACCCCGTTGATCCGCTTCATCGAGCGCTTCCAGCAGACGTGCGGCCCTGCGGCTGCGAAGGGCGTGGAGGACACGGCGCTCTACCGCTACGTCCCGCTCGCGTCGCTGAACGAAGTGGGCGGCGAGCCCGATCGCCCGCTCGCCGACGCGGTGTCGCGGCTGCACGCGGCCAACATCGCGCGGCGCGCGCACTGGCCGCGCACTCTGCTCGCCGTCAGCACGCACGACACCAAGCGGAGCGCCGATGTGCGCGCGCGGCTCGATGCGCTGTCCGAGATCCCCGAGCGGTGGATGGCGCACACCGCGCGGTGGCACGAGCTGCATCGCGCCTTCCGCGCGCGCGTCGGTGGCCGGTGGGCGCCGGACGCGAGCGCCGAGTACCTGCTGTACCAGACGATCGTCGGGATCTGGCCGACCAGCGACGCCCGCGCGCGCGGCACGCGTCCCGACGCGAAGGCGCTCGAGACGCTGCGCTCGCGCGTCGAGGTCTACATGCGCAAGGCGGCGCGCGAGGCCAAGGCGCAAACCGAGTGGACGGAGCCGAACACGCCGTACGAGAACGCGCTGAGCGCGTTCATCCAGCGCATCCTCGCGCCCGACGCGGCGTCGCCGTTTCTGGACGAGCTCGATGCACTGGTGGCCGAGCTCTCGTGCGCCGGCGTCGCGAACGCGCTCGCGCGCGCGGTGGTCCACTTCACGTCCCCCGGCACTCCGGACATCTACCAGGGCGACGAGCTGTGGAGCTTCACCCTCGTGGACCCGGACAACCGCCGCCCCGTGGACTTCGTCGAGCGGGAGCGGCTGCTTCGCGCGGATGTCATCCCGAGCGTTGATGTCATCCCGAGCGAAGCGAGGGATCTCAGCCCGCCGAGCGAGATCCCTCGCTTCGCTCGGGATGACAACCGCTTCGCTCGGGATGACAGAGACGCCTTTCTCCGCGCGCTCGTCGAGGCGCCGAGTGATGGGCGGCTCAAGCTCCACGTGGTCCACCGCGCACTCCTCGCGCGCCGCGCGCACGCCGAGCTCTTCCGCGCGGGCGACTATGTCCCGCTCGAAGCCGAAGGCTCGGCGGCCGACCACGTGCTGGCCTTCGCACGCACGAATGGCGGTGCCGCGGCGGTGACGATCGTGCCGCGCCGCACGCTGGTGCTCTCCAAGGGCGACGGCCTCCCCGTCGGGCCCGCCGTGTGGGGCGACACCGTGCTCCGCCTCCCCCGGGCGCTCGCCGGCGCGTGCTGGGAGTGCGCGCTCAGCGGCCAGACGGTGGACGGCAGCGCCGTTGGCGTGAATTCCCTGTTGCACTTGGCGCCCGTATTCCACACTTTACCAGTCGCGCTGCTGGTGCGACGACTGACGACTGAAAGCTGACGGCTGCGGTCCGGAACGCTGCCTCGTCGCACCGGGTACAACATCTGTTGGTAGGTGCGGATGACGGATCCTCTCCAACTCCGGGCAGCGGCGCCCTCCAGACCATCTCCCCCCTGGCACGCTTGTCGCCCCCGATTGGATCGGGGCGATCCTCCCGCCCTCTTGTGTAGTTGATGAGCCGATGATGCAGGACATCTTGAACGCGACGATTGCGTACTTCTCCATGGAGATCTGCCTCGAGCAGGCGATCCCCACCTACAGCGGCGGCCTGGGTGTGCTCGCCGGTGACACCCTCCGCTCCGCGGCCGACCTGCAAGTGCCCATGGTCGCCGTCACCCTGGTCGACCGGAAGGGCTACTTCCGCCAGCAGCTCGACGCGGCGGGGCAGCAGGTAGAAGCGCCCGCAAGCTGGAACCCCGAAGACCGCCTCGCGCGCGTCGAGCCCGTGGTCAGGGTGCGGATCGACGGCCGCGAGGTCGCGGTGTGCGCGTGGCGCTACGAGGTGCGCGGCGTCACGGGGCACGTCGTCCCCGTGCTGCTGCTCGACACGGCGCTCCCCGAGAACTCGGAGTGGGACCGCACGATCACCGATACGCTCTACGGGGGCGACAGCCACTACCGCCTCTGCCAGGAGATCGTCCTCGGCATGGGCGGCGCGGCGATGCTCGAGGCGCTGGGGTACACCGGCGACGTGCGCTACCACATCAACGAAGGACACGCGGCGCTGCTCACGCTGTCGCTGCTCGAGCGCCAGCTCACCGAGCGATCGCAGTGGGACGTGACCGACGCCGACATCGACGCCGTGCGGCGTCAGTGCATCTTCACCACGCACACGCCGGTGCCGGCGGGGCACGACAAGTTCCCCGAAGTGCAGGTGCAGGCGCTGCTGGGCGAGGAACGCGCCACGCTGCTGAAGTCGATCGGCTGTCTGGACGACGGCGTGCTCAACATGACGCAGCTGGCGCTCCGGCTCTCACGCTACGTGAACGGCGTCGCGCTCCGGCACCGCGAAGTATCGCAGGGGATGTTCCCGAGCTATCCGATCAACGCCATCACGAACGGCGTGCACGCGGCCACGTGGACGTCGGCGCCCGTGCGCGAGCTGTTCGATCGGCACATCCCCGAGTGGCGGCGCGACAACCTGTATCTGCGCTACGCGGTGAGCATCCCGCTCGACGAGATCCGCGAGACGCACGCGTGCGCGAAGCGCGACCTCCTGAACGAAGTCGAGCGCCGCACCGGCACCCGGCTCGATCCCGCGGCCCTGACCGTGGGCTTCGCGCGCCGCGCGACGCCGTACAAGCGCGCCGATCTCATCTTCACCGACCTCGAGCGGCTCAAGAGCATCGCGCAGCACTCCGGCCCGCTGCAGATCATCTTCGGCGGGAAGGCGCACCCGCGCGACGAGGGCGGGAAGCAGCTCATCCGCCACATCTTCGAGGCGCGCGCGGCGCTGGGCGATGCCGTGAAGGTGGTCTACCTCGAAAACTACGAGATGGGGATCGCGCAGTATCTCGTCGCCGGCGTCGACCTCTGGCTCAACAACCCGATGAAGCCGCTCGAGGCCTCGGGCACGAGCGGGATGAAGGCCGCGCTCAACGGCGTCCCGTCGTTCAGCGTGCTCGACGGCTGGTGGGTGGAGGGGCACGTCGAAGGCGTGACGGGATGGTCCATCGGGAGCAGCGATGCCAACGAGAGCGATCAATCCGGTGACATCAACGATCTCTATCTCAAGCTCGAGCGCGTCATCCTCCCGCTTTTCTACGGGCTCCCGTACTCCTACGCGCAGGTGATGCGCTCGGCCATCGCGCTCAACGGCTCGTTCTTCAACACGCAGCGCATGGTCATGCAGTACATCCGGAACGCGTACTTCCCACCGGCCATCGCCCAGACGGGCGACGCGCCGGCCCTGGAGCACGCGACGGAAACCGTGCAGCACGCGTGGGAGGCGGTGGGGTAGGACGGCAGAGAGCAGAGAGCAGAGAGCAGAGAGCAGGAATGTCATCCCGAGCGCAGCGAGGGATCTCGTTGCCAACCCGAGATCCCTCGCTGCGCTCGGGATGACACCTCCTCCCTAATCGCTCCTCCCTCTTCCTGCTTTCTACTTTCTGCTCTCTGCTCTCTG
>DASVCF010000159.1:0-13412 GCA_036381735.1 Gemmatimonadaceae bacterium
ATCGCCGGCGATCAATCGACTCTGACCCCTTTGATCCCAGCTACTCACAGCTCAAAGCTCACAGCCCACAGCTCGCCGTTACCTTCCCCTCTCCCTCTCGTCCTCTCCACGTGGTGCGCGCGGTAGAGCTTGACCCATCCAGCAAAAGCTGGTAGCTTGGTGGAGACTTGCCGCGGCCCCGCGAAGGATGCGGGGCCTTTGCAATCTCCGGTGCGTGTTGATCCACACCCGTGGCCGCACGCCCGTGAATCGGGGCTGTAGCTCAGCTGGGAGAGCGCTGCAATCGCACTGCAGAGGTCAGGGGTTCGATTCCCCTCAGCTCCATGGCACGGAGACTGCTAGTTAGATCGCACCCAGTAACTGGCGGTGTGCCGCCTCGCCGGTAGGACGGAGAGTTCCAATGGCTGGGATGTGCATTCCGCGCTGCGCGTGACGTTGCCCGGCGCCGCTCGGTAGGACGGAGAGTTCCAATGACGGCGCGCGAGGCATGTCCTCGCAGACAATTGAGATGGGTTGGTTGCCGAAACGCCGCGGAGTTCCGCGGCGTTTCGCGTTTCATGTACCCGCCGCAGGCGCCAGCGCGTTGACGTCCTGCTGCAATGCGGTGAGCGCTTCGCCAATGAAGCGGTCCGCCTCGACTTCCGCCCCCTGCTGGAACTCGTTGAGCGCGGAATTGCCGAGTCCGCCGATCCACCGCGTGATCGAGCTCTCCTCGATGGCAATGCGATAATCGCGCGTGGCGAGCGTCTCCGCCGCGCCGCTGTCCCGCACGTCGAGCGACAGCATGGCGCCTTCACCGGTGAACGGGCGATGGAGCGCGCTTCCCATCATCGAGGCGACGAAAGGTGGCAGTACCCACTCCGGCTCGTGCTGGAACGTCACGACGAACCCCTTGTCGTGCACCGTGCGCGTGAGGGTCACGTCCCCGACGAGATGATGCACCCCGATGTGGAATACGAACATCTTCGTGTCGGCGTCGATCCGCACGTGCAGTCTCCCGGGGATCGACCGGAGCGGACCGTCGAGCGGCGCGAGCGAGCCGTCGTGCACGCGGAGCCGCACGGTGAAGTGCGCGCCGGTGCTCTGCACCGTCCACCACTGCGCGCCGGAGTCGTCGTAGACGTCGACGTGTACCTGCGCGGGCGACAGGTACTTGTCGAGGAAGCGCGCGTAGTGCGGGAAGGTGTCGCGGAGCTGATCGGGGTGCGCGGTGAGCTCGAGGACGACCGCGGTTCCGCCGTCCGGTGCGGGCGCGAGCTGAATCGTGTCGAGCGAGAAGAGCCGGCCCAGCGCGCGCGTGGTGCGCGGCAGTGCGGCCTGGTAGTCGGTGCGCACGTTGCCCGCCCGCTCATGCTCGGCCGCGGTGAACAGCGCCGTGAGCGCACCCGCGAGGCTGCTCGTCGGTACGTGGCCGATCGCCAGCGCGTCCTGCACGCGCCATTCGTAGAGTCCGCGCGCGATTTGCTGCAGGAGAATCGTGCCGCGGTAGTCGGAAGGACGTCCGAGCGCCGGCGGGTTCGGGACGACGCTGATCAGGTAATCATCGCTGTTCGGCGCGCCCGCGAGCTCCAGCACGCGCTCGTTTTCCTGCATCTGCGTCCAGATCGACGGATCGTCGAAGATGCGCGATGGAACGAGCGCCGACTGTACGAGCCGCGGCCGGATCTGCGCAAAGTCGCTGTCGAAATTGGTCGGGCCGAAGCGCGCGCCGAGCGCGCCGATCAGCGTGTCCGCACGTGCGCGGGCCTCGACGTCGGTACGGCCGAGGTGCGCGACCGTCTGTGTGCAGTCGCTGGAGGAGGCAACGACGAGGGCGGCCGCTGCCCCGTAGACCGCGCGGCGCCAAACCCGGGATGCGGGAGCCATCACCCGCGCAATCTCGACGGGCGTCAGAGGGAGGGGAAGGGGGCGCGCACAGGGTTGAAGTGGCGGGAATGGGCTGGTAAATTGGGCAGACTCCGCTCGCGCGGAGGACAATTCGAATAGTGCCCCTTGGTGTAACTGGCAACACGCCTGACTCTGGATCAGGAGAGTCCTGGTTCGAGCCCAGGAGGGGCAACTGAGTAATGCCAACGCCCTGCATCACTTACGTGGTGCGGGGCGTGGTGCATCATGGCCTGGGCTCGGAGCGGGGTACGTCATCGCCTCTGACCGGGGCCGGGGCGTGGTGCGTGAGCGCCTGCCCGACGCGGGAGTTCGACGGTCCGTCGGAACCGGCCTACACGACGTGCTCCCCGTATTCCAGCACCTCGTGCAACAGCTGCGACATCACCCGATCGTGCAGCGCGTCCTGATCGTCGGTCGATTGCTCGAACACCCGGCCGAAGAAATCGGAGCCGCCGAGCAGGGCGTGTGCCCGCGCGATGTCGCTGGTGTACGTGGTCGACCCGTCGGTGGCGATGGCGATCTCGCGGAGCCCGAGGCGCCCGTGCGGCGGGACTACGGCATGATGGTGCACGATCGAGCCGACGGCGAGGCGCGCGCCGTCGCCCACCTTCGCGCCGTGGAACAGGAGCACTCCGGTCGCCACGTAGCACGCGGAGCCGACCTCGCACCCGGTGAGCACGCAGGCCGGTCCGATGAGCGTGCGCCGCCCGATGCGCACCGGGAAGCCAGGACGATGCGTGCCGCCGACGGAGCGGACGACGGCGTTGGTGAGGACCACGCATTCGTCGTCGATCGTGACCGGCGGACCGCCGCTCTCGATCACCGCACCGTGACCGATGAAGCAGCGCGCCCCGATGGTCACGTCGCCGACGATCGTCGCCGTGCTGGCCACGATCGCCTCGGCGTGCACGACGGGCGTGCGCCCGTGTCGCGTTACGAGCATGTGACCTCCTCCTTGCAGGTGTGCGCGCGATGCCCCGGCAGGCAGCGCCGGCGGCGACGCGCCCTTGCGGCTAGGGGCCGCGTCCGGTAGTGTTACCAGTGTTATTGGGTGTTTTACCAAAATCTGCGGGCGCGGTCAACTCGAGAATGACTCCTCCCGGCCCGCCGCGGAAGTGGCCGGCTCGTATCCGAATGATTGATATGCAACGACTGACTGATCGCGTGGCGCTCGTGACCGGCAGTTCGCGTGGCATCGGCGCGGCGATCGCCCGCGCGCTGGCGACTGACGGTGCGCGCGTCGCGCTCCATGGGCGAGACACGGTTGCCCTCGGTGGCGTGGACGAGGCGATCCGCCGGGGCGGCGGCGTGACGACGATCGTCACGGGGGACGTCACCCGGTTCGACGAGGTGGAGCGCATCCGTGGCGAGATCGAAGCGCGGCTCGGGCCTGTGGATCTCCTCGTCGCGAACGCCGGCGGCAATTACGCGATGCCCGGGCCGCTCGAAGAAACACCCGAAGATGCATGGCGCGCGACGGTCAATGGCAATCTCACGGCAACCTATCTCACCATTCGGAGCTTTCTCCCCGGAATGAAGCAGCGTCGCTCGGGGTGCATCATCACAATCTCCTCGACGGCCGCGCGGCGCCCTGATGCACGATCGCCCATCGCGTACGCCGCGGCGAAGGCGGGGATCCAGATGATGACGCAGCATCTCGCCGCGCAGGTGGGGCCGCATGGCATCCGCGTGAACTGCATCGCGCCCGACACGATCCTCACGGAGCGCAACAGGGAACGGATTCCGGACCAGACTCAGGGCACTCTGGCCTCCGCGCATGCACTTCGACGTCTCGGCACACCGGACGACGTGGCGGCCGCGGTCGTGTTTCTGGCGTCCGATGACGCGTCGTGGATTACAGGCGAGATCCTCGACGTGGCGGGCGGACCGGTTTTCACCTCACGCTGATCCACCAAGAGCCTCTCCGCATATGAACCGAATTGTCTACGTCGCGCTGCTCGGTATGCCCCTGCTGGCGTTCTCGCGGTACTCTCTCGAAAGTGCTCATCCGCGCGCCGCTGCGAGTGGAGCGATCGCAAGTGGGATCACGAATGATTGCACGCTGGAGTCCGCCGTCACCGCTCGTGAGAACGGTGCATCCCCCGCCGGCATCCTCGCGGCGCCCCGCCCGGCCGACGGCACGACGCGGTTCCGCATTCTCCGTCGCGCCCGGCCGGACAGCGCCTTCGAGCCGATGGGCGTGATGACGGTGGAGCAGCGTACGGTATCGGTGGGCGCTGGCGTGGTGCTGCGCGTCATCACCTACGATTACGGGAGTCGAGGCGGAGTCGTGGATACGACGCTCTCGTTCGAGCGCACCCTCGCCCCGATCTGCGAGCGCACGCGCAAGAGCTCGGGTGCGGATATCGTGATGGACTTCACCGGTACCACCGTCGCCGGTTACATGGGTGTCACAGATGGACGGCGCACGATCGCGGACACGTTGCCCACGCGCGCGTTCAACACCACCGACCTCGATCTCGTGGTCCGGTCGCTCCCGCTAAGCAACGGCTATCGAGCATCGCTGCCCGTCTACGATCCGGAGTTCGGCGGGTATCGGGATGCCGAGGTCAGCGCGGCGATCGCGGACTCCATGGCGTCCGCCACGTCGCCGAGGGAAGGACGCGTGTGGCGAGTCGTCGCGCGCGACTGGCGGCACGAGACCACGTATCTCATCGATGACCATACGCGCGCGATACTGGACCTCGAGGTGCGGTCACTGCAGGACGGTGTGATGTTCCGCATCGTACCGAGCTCGCCTCGACACGATCCGCAGGAACCGGATCAGCTCCGGGTTCCGTCCGGCGATTCGGCGACGTTCGCGAGCCAGGCAAGGTACGGACGGATGATGCTCGCCCGCCCGGACGGGCGCGTGACGAACTGATACAGCGCCAGCCCCCAGGTAGCCGCGAGTATCACGCGTGCGCGCTCTCGGGCATTCGGTCCCTCGAGACTCCGGGCGAGCACCGTCTCGATCTGCCTGGTGGCGTCCACCACCATCTCACGCAACGCCGGATCGGTGTCTGCCTCCACGATCACGCCGAGGAACATGCGCGTGTGCTCGAGCCCGATCACCTCGGCGGCGAAATGCGCGAGGAGCGCCTCGGGATCCTCCGCCTCGTGCCCTTCCATGCTGTGGTGCGCTCGCTCGACGAAGTGCGCGGTCACGCCCTCGAGCAGGTCCTGACGCGTGGGAAAGTAGTACGTCAGGTGTGACTGACGCACGCCAGCGTGCTCGGCGACGCGCACCTGGGTCAGCTGCCGCAGCCCTGCCTCCTGCAGCACATCGAGCGCGGCATCGAGGATCCGCTCACGCACGCCGCGTGCTGGTGTCGCCGCGGATCTCCGTTTCCGCTTGGTGCTGGGCATGATGATCTCAGACGGAGGGTGACATTCTTGGTATGATTATCAGTTCTCGTAATGTACAGACGGCAAACGGATCGAACACCCCGATGATCGCGCGCGTGATCCGAACCGCCGTCGGGGATGTCGAGTTCGCGCTGTCGGAGGGCGATGGTCCAGTCGTGCTGGTGAGCCACGCGGGGATGGGCGGCGTCGATCAGGGATGGCTGCTCCTCGACTGGCTCGACCCACGCGAGTACCGATTGCTGTCGGTGTCACGGCCGGGCTATCTCCGCACGCCGCTCGACAGCGGTCGCTCGGTCGTCGAGCAGGCCGACATGTTCGCCGCGCTCCTCGATGCGCTCGGGCTGGAGCGAGTGGCCGTCATCACGGTATCGTCCGGCGGACCGCCGGGGTATCTCCTCGCCGTCCGTCATCCGGAGCGCGTTGCCGCGCTCGTGGCGATCGCCAGCGTGAGCGGCCGCCACACGATCCCCGAGACCGCCGGTCCGCTGGCGCAGGCGATCTTCATGAGCCAGCCGGGGCAGCGGCTGATGCGAGCCGTGAACCGGCGGAAACCGGCGTGGATGCTGCGCGCGATGCTGCGCAGCACCGGTCTCTTCTCCAAGGCGCAACTGGACGAGCGCGTCGCGCACGTGATGGCATCGCCGTCCGCACGGCAGTTCGCCTCATCATTCTTCGATGCCATGTTCCCGTATCGGCTCCGCAGCGCGGGCACGGACAACGACGGTGCGCAACTGCGGGACCTTGCTTCGCTGCCGCTCGATCAGGTGCGTTGTCCAGCACTGATCGTGCACGGGACCCTCGACGCCGATGTGAAGTTCCACCATGGGGTGTTGGCGTCCGAGCACATCCCACGCGCCGAGCGCTTCTGGATTCCCGATGGCGATCATCTCGGATTCTGGCTCGCCCCGCAGTCGTCGCAGGCACAGGAGGCCGCACGGGCATTCCTGCATCGGTGTCGCCCGTGGTAGGTCCCGACGCGGCCGCTGCTCCGGTGGATCACTCGCGGTCGGCGTAATGGCTCGAGCTGTTACGCCGACCGTGGAGACGCGGGCCGGGTTACTCCGACCGGGACAATCGTGAGTCGGAGGGCGATGTCGTTGTTCCGTCGCCCTGGGTGGACGTCGGGTGGATGTGCGTCTCGTGCCGCCCCTCCTTCCACATGGCGAAGGTTCCTGGCTTCGTGCTGCCGTCGGTGCACGCATCCACATACGTCAGCTCACCAATGATGGCGCGATTCTCGTTGGCTGCGGCGCCGTGGAGCCGCATGGTGCCCGAACAGTGCAGCTCCGAAGACGTCCAGCGCACATCGGCCACGAGACTGTCGCCAACGATGCGACCTGTTCCCTGACCACGAACGCCGAGCGTCGTGGCCTGGACGCTCAGCGTCGCGGCGGAATCGTGGATGGTCAGCGCCCACCGCGCGTCCAGTCGCGTGGCATCGAGCACCATGTGCCCGTCGTAGTGTCCGCTCGAGAGTTGCGGTGCCATCGGCGTACGCGCGGTCGAATCGGGGAGCGCGAAGGCGATCACGTAGTCGCCGGCTCGATCGCGCAGCTCCTTGTGGCCGCCCGCCGCCACGACGATGAACTGTCGCCCGGATGGGGTGATGTAGGTCATGGGCGCCGCGTGCAAACCCGCCGGCAGCTCGGCGGACCAGAGCTCGGCACCGTTCCCGACATCGTAGGCGTGAAGACGTTGGTCCAGCGTGCCTCCCACGAAGATCATCCCCCCCGCGGTGATCATGCCGCCGCCGAGACTCGGCGAGCCCCACGATGCGCTCCCCGGGAATCTCGCGAGATACGGCACGCTGCCGAGCGGCCGCTCCCAGAGCTTGTCGCCGGTATCGAGATCGACGGCCGTGAGCGTCCCCCAGGGAGGCGGATTGCACGGCACGCCGTCCGGCCCGATCAGATGCCGCCTGTGCATCGCGTACGGGGTGCCGGCCTGCGGGGCGATTTCATCGAAGCGCGTGCCGCCCATCAGGCGATCGTGCAGCTCGGCGCGCGGGATCAGACCCGCGACCGTCACGAGCCGGTTCAGCGGCAGGATCGCCAGATGGCGCGTGGGATCGATCGCCATCCCGCTCCAGTTCGAGCCGCCGACGTTGCCCGGATAGATCACCGTTCCATGCAGCGAGGGCGGCGTGAAGATTCCGTCCGATCGTGCGCCAGCGAGCTGTGCCTCGCACCACGCGCGCCCCGAATCGCTGAGCGCGAAGATATCGGCCGCGGTGAACCGGGAGGGCACGAGGGGCGCGGGGCGCACCGGGAACGGTTGCGTCGGCCACGCCTGCTCTCCAGGGACATCGCTCCGCGGGACCGCTCGCTCCTCGACGGGGAAGAGGGGTTTGCCGGTCTCGCGATCGAGGATGAACAGATGTCCCATCTTCGTCGGCTCGGCGACGGCGGCGATCGCCGCGCCATCGCGATGCAGCGTGAAGAGCACGGGCTGCGCCGGCGCATCGTAATCCCACAAGTCGTGATGCACGACCTGGAACGCCCACACGAGCGCGCCGGTCGATGCGCGGAGTGCGACGACGGAATTCGCGTAGAGATTCTGGCCGAGTCGTTCGCCGCCGAAGAAGTCCGGGCTGGCACTCCCGGTGGGGACGAACAGGAGATCGCGCGCCGAGTCCACGCTCATCGGCGCCCACGCGTTCGCGGCGCCCGTCTCGTGCGCGATCGGCCCGTTCCACGTGTCGTACCCGGGCTGCGACGAATCGCGCGGCACCGGATCCCACCCCCACACCATGCGGCCCGTTCGCGCATCGAACGCGCGAACCACGCCGCTCGGCGCTTTGGCGCGGCGGCCATCGTGCACGGTCGTGCCGACGATGACGAGGTTGCTGACGACCACAGGCGCCGAGGTGACGCCGTACTCGCCCTTGAACTCCGGGGTGTTGCGCAGCCCGTGCGCCAGATCCACCACGCCGCCGTCACCGAAGGCCGCGCACGGTTCACCGCTCGCCGCATCGAGCGCGATCAGTCGCGCATCAACGGTGCCCATGTAGATCGTCCGATGGCACGGCGTGTTCGCGGGACTCGCGGTATCCAGCCAGGTGGAAACGCCGCGATTCGCGAAGTCGCCGTACTGGCTCGACACGTCGAGGTCCGCATCGAACGACCACAGCTCGTGACCGGTCTCGCCGTCGAGTGCCCGCACGCCGCCGTACGGTGTGGATACGTACAGCACGCCGTCCACGTAGAGAGGCGTCGTCTCATCGCGTGCCATGCCACCGCCCAAGCCGAAGTCCCCGGTGCGATAGGTCCAGGCGGGCGCGAGCTGCTGCACGTTGGCGCGCGTGATCTGATCGGCGGGTGAATACTTCGTCCCCTCCTGATCGTGCGCGTACGCGGTCCATTCGACTGATGTACGCGACGCGCGGTCCGGCGTCCGTGCCCGGGGCACGTGCGCGCACGCGAGCAACATCATCACGAGCGGCCACGGGCCGATGGTCCTGTCGAGCGCTCCGCGATGTCCGATCACCTTCGTGCGTCCTCCGAAATGTCAGGGGGATGGTGCCGTGCCGGGATCGCGCGGTGGCGCGTACCGGCAGACGATGGATGTGCGGCCACGATCGAGCGGATCGCCGTGTGCCGCACGTCCATCGCGCAGGTTGGTTATTTTACCAAGCGCTTGGCCGCCGTTCAAGCCGCTCGTCGACGGCGAACAGGTGGGACGCCAGCGCTCCTTCGTGCTCCAGCAGCCAGCGCTTGCGCTCGATGCCGCCGCCGAAGCCGGTGAGCTCGCCGCGAGCGCCGATCACGCGATGACACGGAACGATGATCGGCAACGGGTTGCGTCCGTTCGCGGCACCCACCGCGCGCATGGCTTTGGGCTCGCCCAAGCGGCGCGCCAGCTCGCCGTAGCTCACCGTGTGGCCGTACGGGATGCCGCGAAGCGCGGCCCATACCCGCTCCTGAAACGGTGTCCCCGAGGTCGAGAGCGGCACGTCGAAGGTCGTGCGCGTACCCGCGAAGTATGCGGCGAGCTGCTCGGATGCGTCGCGAAGGATCCGTACCGCCCCGCGACTGCCGCCGTCCGCGCGTTCCAAGTCTGCGGCGTCGAGGCCCTGTGCGCGTTGCCACTCCGCGGCGGTACCGCCTTCGGCGCGGTGATTCTCGAACCAGACGCCTGTCAGCCCGTCATCGCGTGCGGTGAGGAGCAGCTCGCCGACCGGGCTCGGGATGGTGACGATGGCCGTGCTCATGTGAGACTCGCCCAGAGATACTGCGCCGCGTAGGCGCGCCACGGCCGCCACGGTTCCGCTGCCCTGCGCAGCCGCGCGGGTGAGAGTCCGCCCATCGCCTTGCGAAGACCGAGGTCGCCCTCGGGGAAGGCATCCGGCCAGTGCAGCACACGCATCGCGACGTACGCCGCGGTCCACGCACCGATGCCGGGGAGCGCCGCGAAGCGCCGCATGAACTCCGCCGGCGCTCCGATGGGTGCGTCGCTGGCGAGCTCGGGCAGCTCGCCGTTCGCCGTGGCGTGCGCGAGCGCGAGCACGGAGGCGGCGCGCGAGCGGGGGAGACCGATCGATGCAATGGCCTCCACGGTCGCATCGGCCAGCCGCTCCGCGGTCACGGGGAAGAGTGCGACGTCCACCGCTCGAGCGCCGCGATGGTGTATGTCGGCGCCAATGGGTTCGGCGAATCGTTGGACCAAGCGTCCCGCGAGCGTCGTCGCGCCGCGGACGCTCACCTGCTGACCGAGGATGGCGCGCAAGGCGAGCTCGAAGCCATCCATGGCGCCCGCGACGCGGAGCCCCGGGTAGCGGGCAAGCAGGGGCTTCAACGCGCGATCGCGGCGCAGGTGCGCGGCAATGACATCGGGGTCCGCGTCGAGATCGAACAGACGGCGAACGCGAGCGAGCAGCGGCACGAGCACGGGGAGGAGGCTCGTGCTGAGCCGAACCTCCAGCGCATGCGCACGATCGCTCCGGCTCGCGCCGGCCGATGCGCTCGCCGGCCGGGTCACCACGATGAACCCGCGGTGTCCGTGCAGCTCGACGCTCCGCGCGTACGCGCCACGTCCCGCGATCGTCACGCACTCGACTCCCGGAATGGCGCGGAGGGCGAGGTACGACAACACCGCATCCCAATCGAAGGGCGGCCGATACGCGAGGGTGAGCGTGATGCTGTCGGTCGTCGCCGCGTCGCTCGTCCGAGTCGCATCTGCGCCCCGGGCACGTGTGGTCCGACGGACCGCGCTCGGAGCGAGGCGGTAGCGATCGCGGAAGAGGGCGTTGAACCGTCGCACGCTCCCGAAGCCGCTGGTGAGGGCGATGCGCGAGATCGGGAGGTCGGTCTCGCCGAGGAGCCGCTTGGCCAGGAGAAGCCGCTGCGTCTGCGCCAGCTCGATCGGCGTGACCCCGAACTCGCGTTCCATCGCGCGACGGAGGTGTCGCGTGGATACGCGCAGCTCCGTGGCGAGCGTCTCGAGCCCGCCATCGTTCAATTCGCCGGCCAGGATGCGAGACACCGCCGCCCGGGCGAGTTGTCGCACGGCATCCACGCTGGCGGCATCATCGCCCATGTCCCATGCGCGGCCATCGCCCGGCGCCAGCTCCGGCCGGCAGCGGAGACATGGACGGAAGCCACGGCGCTCGGCTGCCGCAGCCGTCGAGAAATAGCGGCAGTGCGTCGGGCGCGGTGTGGCGGCGCGGCAGACGGGCCGGCAATAGATGCCGGTGGACGTCACGCCGACGAAGAACACCCCATCGAAGCGCGCATCGCGCGCGACCAGCGCGCGGTAGAGTTGATCGCTGTCGAGAACGGGCATGCCACGAACGATAGTTGGTTCATCGGCGCCGATTGGCCATTTTCGGACGCGGACGTGCATCGCGATGAGCACTCGTGACGTGCATCTCGATGATGCACTCGTGAAACTTACATCCCGTCGGCTTGGTAACGATACCAGCATGGAGAAGACGGTCACGACTCCACTCGATCGGTTGCGGGAGTACGCGCGGCGGTGGGGCATGGCGCTGGAGACCTGGCACGAGACCCCCACCTCGGTGATCGCGTACGGCCGGCGTCATACCACCGCGGTGGTACTGAAGAGCATCAAGCACGAAGGTGACGAGTGGCATTCCGGTGACGTGCTAAGGGCCTTCTCGGGCCACGGCGTCGTTCGCGTGTACGAGCATGCCCCCGGCGCCGTGCTGCTCGAGCGATTGGTGCCCGGCGATTCGCTGGTCGACATGAGTCGTCTCGGCCGCGACCAGGAGGCAACGAACATCGTTGCCGCTGTCGTTTCGGCAATGGCACCGAGGGCCGCACCGATCGGATGCCCGACGGTCGCGCACTGGGGAAACGCCTTCGAGCGATACCTCGCCGCGAACGACATATCGATATCGCGGGAGCTGGTGGTGCGGGCACGCGCGACCTACGACGAACTGTGTCTCTCGCAGCGGGCGCCGCGCCTGCTGCATGGGGATCTGCAGCACGCCAACATCCTCTTCGATGGCGCCCGCGGTTGGGTGGCGATCGATCCGAAGGGGGTCGTCGGTGAGCTCGAGTATGACATGGGGGCGCTGCTCCGTAACCCGCACCGCGAGCCGTCCGTGTTCGCGAACCCGCGCGTGATCGAGCGGCGCGTGACGCAGCTGACGACAGCGCTGCACCTCGACTCGACACGCGTCCTGCGCTGGGCGTTCGCGCAGGCGGTTCTCTCCGCGATCTGGGAGTGGGAGGACACCGGGAGAGGGGCAGCGTCGGCTCCGGTCCTCGTACTCGCCGGCGCCATCGACGCGATGCTCGCACTCGGCTGACGTGCCTGAGCCGCGGAGCCGGCAATCCGCCGCGTCGCACAGCCCCCTTCTGTCGTGCGCCGCCAGGCTCCATCATCTGGACAGTCAACCCGTACCGACCAGGAGCTTTCACGTGCGCACTCGCTCACTCGTTCGCATCGCCACAGTCGTCGCCGCCCCCGCGCTGGTCCTCGCGCTCGTCGCGGCGCACGCACCGCATCCCACGCACGACGGCACCACGCTGCTCGACAACGGGCTCGCGCGGACGCCGCCCATGGGGTGGAACAGCTGGAACCACTTCGGCTGCAACGTGAGCGAGCAGCTCATCGAGCAGACCGCCGATGCGATGGTCGCGAGCGGGATGCGCGACGCGGGGTATCGCTACGTCGTGATCGACGACTGCTGGCAGGTCGCGCGCGATGCGAACGGCACGCTCGTCGCCGATTCGGTGCGCTTCCCGCACGGCATCAAGGCGCTCGCCGACTACGTCCACAGCAAGGGGCTCAAGTTCGGGATCTACACCGACGCGGGCACCAACACGTGCCAGGGACGCCCGGGGACGCTCGGACACGAAGCGCAGGACGCGCGCACCTTCGCCGCGTGGGGCGTGGACTACGTGAAGGAGGACTGGTGCCACGCGAGCGGGCTCGATGCGCCCACGCAGTACGCGAAGTTCCGCGATGCGCTTCACGAAGCCGGACGGCCGATCGTCTTCAGCATCTGCGAGTGGGGATCGAACCAGCCGTGGGAGTGGGCGCCGAAGACGGGGAACCTCTGGCGTACGACGGACGACATCCGCGATACCTGGTCGTCGATGCTCTCGAATCTCGATCAGTCGGCGCAGCATGCGACGGCCGCGGGACCCGGCCATTGGAACGACCCCGACATGCTCGAGGTGGGGAATGGCGGGATGACGGACGATGAGTATCGCGCGCACATGAGCTTGTGGGCGATCATCGCCGCGCCGCTGATGGCGGGGAACGACGTGCGCACCATGTCGGCGGCGACGAAGGCGATTCTCACGAACCCCGAGGTGATCGCCGTCGATCAGGATTCGCTCGGCGCGGAGGGAATGCTCGTGTGGGAGCCCACGCCCGAGCTGCAGGTGTGGGCCAAGCCGCTCGCGGACGGCTCGCGCGCCGTGGCGATGCTCAACCGGTCGGACACAGCGGCGACGATGACCGCGTACATCTCGCGCACGGGGCTGCACGTCGATTCGGTGACGGTGCGCGATCTGTGGGCGCACGCGAACCGTGGGATGTTCGGCCGGGAGTACCGCACGACGGTCCCGGCACACGCCGCGGTCCTGCTCCGCATCACGCCAGTGCGCACGACGTCGTAACGGCACCCGCATCAACGGGGTCAGGTTCGTTTGATCGGACCGATCAAACGAACCTGACCCCAT
>DASVCF010000160.1:0-4578 GCA_036381735.1 Gemmatimonadaceae bacterium
GTGGAGACGATCGCGACCGGCGCGCGGGCCGCGGCCGCGGGCGGGTTCACGGCCGTGTGCGCGATGCCCAACACGGAGCCGGTGACCGACAATCAGGCGGCCGTGGGCTTCATCATCCGGCAGGCGGCGCGCGCGGGTGCGGCGCGCGTGTACCCCATCGGCGCGATCTCCGTCGGGGAGCGCGGCGAATCGCTGGCCGAGTTCGGCGAGATGGTCGGCGCGGGCGCGGTGGCGGTGAGCGACGATGGCCGCCCCGTCTCCAACGCGCACCTCATGCGCACGGCGCTCGAGTACGCGCAGGCGTTCGACATCCCCGTGATCGACCACTGCGAGGAGCTCACGCTCGCCGCTGGCGGCTCGATGAACGAAGGGGTGATGAGCGCTCGGCTCGGCCTCAAGGGAATTCCCGCCGAGGCCGAGGAGATCATGGTGGCACGCGACATCCTGCTCGCTCGCCTCACGGGCGGACACGTCCACCTCGCGCACATGAGCACCAAGGGCTCCGTCGAGCTCATTCGATGGGGGAAAGAGCGCGGCATTCGCGTGACGGCCGAGGTGACGCCGCATCATCTCACGCTCACGGAAGAGGCCGTCGAGGGGTACGACACGTACGCGAAGATGAACCCGCCGCTTCGCACCCAGGCTGATGTCGAGGCACTGTGCGAGGCCGTGCGCGACGGCACGATCGATCTCGTGGCCACGGACCACGCGCCGCACCACTACGATGCGAAGGAGCGCGAGTTCGCCGATGCGCCGTTCGGCATCGTCGGGCTGGAGACGGCGCTGGCCCTGGTCGTCACGGAGCTGGTGGACGCCGGCATCATCGACTTTCCGACGCTCGTCGATCGCATGTCGGTCACGCCGGCGCGCGTGTTCAAGCTGCCCGGTGGGACGCTCGCTCCCGGCGCGCCCGCCGACGTCACCGTGTTCGATCCATCGGTGGAGTGGACGGTCGAGCCGGCAGAGTTCCTCTCGAAGGGGCGCAACACGCCGTATGCGGGACGCCGGTTGCGGGGGCGCGCCCGCTGTACCATCGTCGGCGGACGGATCGTCCATCAACAAGTGGGGTAAGCCGTCGGTGCGCGGGACGACACCGGTGCGGCGCGAGATCGTGACCGTCTGTCGACGGCTCTACGAGTGCGGGCTCATCGCGGGGCCGGACGGCAACGTCTCGGTGCGCATCGCGCCGGATCGCGTGCTCGTGACGCCGAGCGGTATGTCGAAGGTGGACGTGACGGAGGCGGATCTCGTCGAGGTCACGCTGGCCGGGGAGCGGATGCAGGGTGCGGAGCGGCCGTCATCGGAGATCGCGGTGCACCTGCGGATCTATGCGCAGCGCACCGACGTGATGGCGGTGGTGCACGCGCATCCGCCGACCGCGACCGGCTTCGCCGTGGCGGGGCAGTCGCTGGACGCGAACGCGTTGCCGGAGCTCATCTGTCAGGTGGGGTGTGTACCGCTCGTGCCTTATGAGATGCCGGGGACACAGGCGCTCGCGGAACGGTTCGATCCGTTCGTGGCCACGCACGATGCCTTTCTCATGGCGAATCACGGTGCGGTGACCGTCGGACCGACGTTGCGGATCGCACATCAGCGGATGGAGAGTCTCGAGCACGCGGCACGGATTCTCCTCACCGCGCGCCTCCTGGGGCGCGTGAACGAATTGCCTCCGGCCAGCGTCGCCGAGCTGCTGGCCACGCGCACGCGCGGGAACACGGCGCGGCGTACGGAGGAGCGGGACTCGAACCGGCGGAGCAGGGAATGACGAAAGCGGGAACGAATTCGGAGCAGACGGTCGAAGCGCTGCTCGCCGAGCGACAGCGGTACGACGCGTGGCTCGCGGCGCTCGAGGCGCGCCGCGCATCCACGCCGTCGCACATCTACGATCGCGTGCACGCGGATTATACCGCCCGTCTCCAACGGGTCGTGGAGCAGCTGAGCAGTCAGCGCTCGGCGCTGCAGAAGTTGGAGCACGCACTCATGGACCGGCTCACGTCGTTGGATGTCGAGGAGGCACAGCACCGCGACGAAGCCGCGGAGGCCGAGCTGCGCGCGGCGGTGGGCGAGCTCACGCCGAAGGAGCACGACGAGGTCGTCACGCGCACCCAGGCTGCGCTGGCATCGATCGCCGAAGCGCGGGAGGCGGCCATTCCCGAGCTCACCCGCATTCGCGCCGTGCTCGCGCGCGGTGCCGACGAGACAGATGCGGACGCCGACTCGAAAGAGGCGGACAAGGATGAAGTCCCTGCGGCGCCGCGATCGAATGAGGAGCGTGCGGTGCCTGTGGTGCCTGCGGTGCCCTCTGGATTCGACGAACTGACCTTCCTCAAGTCGCTGGTGGAGTCGCCCGCGAGTCCGGGGGAGGAGGGGGCGAACTCGGCGCCTCGATCATCGGCGAACGGACGCGAGCCTGCGCGCGAGGCTGAGCGCGAGCGTGTGCAGAGCTCCGCGCCGCCGCAGGCCGTCGCGGAAGACGAGGCCGAACCCGAGGCTCCAGAGCCCGCCCCGGCGCGCGTGCGGCGCACTGGTCCCACCCTCGACGTACAGCACGAAGAGTCCCCGCACTTGAAAGGGATGCAGGCCGATCAGGTGAAGACGCTCAAGTGCCAGGAATGCGGGACGTTCAACTATCCGACGGAGTGGTACTGCGAACGGTGTGGAGCGGAGCTGGCGGCGCTGTGAAGAGGCAGGGTGGAGGGAGTAGGGGGTAGGGTGTAGCCGACCTCGGGAGATTTCTGCTCGCGCGTAGAACTCTCGGCATGTGCTGGCTACACCCTATACCCTCCACCCCGCCTCTCACCCCCTGATGCACGAAGGCCCGAATTGACGACGTCAATTCGGGCCTTCGATCATCGCGTATGCGACGCGCTTACTTCGCGCTCATCAGCCGGCTCTTCCGCCGGGCGGCAGCGTTCTTGTGGATGAGCCCGGTGCGCGCGTAGCGGTCCAGCAACCGAATGGCGTTCAGGCGATCGGCTTCGCTGGCGCCCTCGGCGCGCGCCTTTTTGAGCGCGGTGCGCAACGCGGAACGCTGTGCGCGATTCCGAACGGCAGCAGCCCGTGACTTCCGCATGTCCTTCTTCGCGGAGCGGGTATTCGGCACGAAAAATTCTCCGGGATTCGTAAACGATGAACGGCTGATTCGAAGGCCGAAAGCTAGGAGCGCCAGTGATCGATGTCAAGGCGTGACATGGCTTTGACACGCCTGCGCGGCACGGCTAGCTTTCCCGCCAACGCACCGGCGCCCTCGTAGTTCCTTCATCACGCGCTCACGCCTTGGATCGAGTCGGTACTTTTCTCCTCATCGCGCCCATCCTGCTGTTCTCCATGGTGGCGCATGAATACGCGCATGGCTACGCGGCACTCCGGCAGGGGGACCCGACCGCGTACCAGTTGGGGCGGCTGACGTGGAACCCCGTGCGGCACATCGATCCCTTCATGACGATCATCGTGCCGCTCATCCTGTTCTTCACGCACATGCCGATCATCGGGGGCGCGAAGCCGGTCCCTGTGAATCCGCGCAACTACCGGCGGTACAAGCGCGGCGATATCATCGTGTCGCTGGCCGGCGTCGCCACGAATCTCGTCATCGCGATCCTGTGCGTGCCGCTCATCATCCTGACCGGCATGATCGGCCATGCGCTGCCGGTCCTCGCGCCGAGCCTCGCGCTGCTGCAGGTGATGCTCGCGTACGGGATCGTCTTCAACCTCGTGCTCGTTCTCTTCAACCTCTTTCCCATTCCGCCGCTCGATGGCTCCCACGTGGTGAAGCACCTGCTCCCGCCCGCGTGGTCGCTGCGCTACCAGCAGTTCGGACGGTTCGGATTCATCATCCTCATCCTGCTGCTCTTCTACACCCCCGTCTTCGACTGGTGGCTGTGGCCGGTGAACGTCGGCACGCACTTGCTCCTTGCGCCCACCGCGGCGTTTCACCTTCCAAGCACCATCGCCCTGTGACCGCGCTGGACATCGCCCCCGAAAGCACCGGTACGCCCTTCATCGTCGAGCTCGACCAGTTTTCGGGTCCGCTCGACCTGCTCCTCACGCTCATCCGCGAGGAGCAGGTGGAGATCACGGACATCCCGATCGCGCGCATCTGCGAGCAGTTCCTCACGCGCATCCATGCGCTGGGACTCGCGCAGGCCGCGGAGTATCTCGAGATGGCGGCTCGACTCGTGCGGATCAAGGCGCAGATGCTGCTGCCGCGCGCTACCGATGAAGAGATGTGGGAGGACCCGCGCGCCGAGCTGGTGCGCCGGCTGCTCGAGTACCAGCAGATGCGCGAGGTGGTCGACGTGCTCGAGCGGCGGGGCGAGGAGCGGCGCAACCAGTTCGCGCGCGCCTACCTCCCGACTCAACCCGAGCCGCCGCAGGCGCCGCTCGCGCTCTCGCTCTCCGAGCTGCTCGGCGCCATCGATCGCGTGCTCCGCGCCGTCAAGCGCCCCGACATGCACGACGTCGTCCCGCGCGCGCTCGACGTGCCCGGCGCGATCACGATCATCCGATCCGTGCTCGCGCTGCGCGCGCATTTCCGCTTCAGCGACATCGTGGAGCGCGGGGCCGAGCCGTGGCAGATCC
>DASVCF010000161.1:0-61030 GCA_036381735.1 Gemmatimonadaceae bacterium
CCCACTCACAACCCAGAACTCATCACCCACAGCTCAATCCCCCGTCTCCTCCACCGGCCCCACCGCCACGCCCTGCCTGCGGGCGCGGTGGCTGAAGCGCGCGAGGATCGCCTCCCGCCATTCGTCGAAGATCTCGTACACGGTCGGGATCACGAGCAGCGTGAGCAGCGTGGACGTGATGACGCCGCCGATCACGGCGCGGCCCAAGGGCGCGCGGAAGTCGGCGCCCTCGCCAATGCCGAGCGCGACGGGGAGCATCCCCGCGATGAGGGCGAGCGTCGTCATCATGATCGGACGCAGACGGATGCGCCCCGCTTCGATGATCGCGTCGCGGCGATTCATACCGCGCTCCTGCCCCCATTTCGCGAAATCGATGAGCAGGATCGCGTTCTTCGCCACGATCCCCATGAGCAGGATCACGCCGATGAGGCTCATGATGTTCAGCGTGTCGTGCGTGACGAGCAGCGCCAGCACGACGCCGATGAGCGAGAGCGGGAGCGAGAGCAGGATGGCGATTGGGTCGAGGAACGATCCGAACTGCACGACGAGGATCAGATACATGAGCATCACCGCGATGCCGAGCGCGGCGAAGATGCTCCCGAACACCTGGTTCTGATTCTTCACCTGCCCGCCCTGCGTGATCTGGTAGCCGGCGGGGAGCGGGATCTTCGCGATGCGCGCGATGATCTCCTGCGACACGTTGCCGAGCGGCGCGCCCTCGACGTTCGCGCCCACAGTGACGACGCGCCGTCGGTTCAGGTGGTCGATCTGCGCGGGGCCGACGCCCGAGCGCACTGTCGCCACCTGTCCGAGCTGGATGACGACCGGCGCGCCGTTGGTCCCCATGCCGACGATGAGCGGGAGCTGCTGCAGGTCGGCGGCGTTCTGGCGCGCCTCGGGGGCGAAACGCACGTGCACGTAGCGTGTCTCACCGCTCGGATCCACCCACGTGCCCGCGTTCACCCCCGCGAACGCGGAGCGCAGCGCCTGCGCGATCTGCGCCACGGTGAGGCCGAGCGCGCCCGCGAGACCGCGGTCGATCGTCACGTCCAGCTCGGGCTTCTGCCCCTTGGTGGAGAGCCCGACGTCCGCGGCCCCCGGCACCTGTTCCACCGTGTCGGCGATCTGCATCGCGAGCGCCGAGAGCGTGGTCGCGTCCGGTCCGGTGATCTGCACCTGGATCTCCTTTTGGTTGCCGCCGAACCCGCTCGTGTACGTGTACGCGGTGACGCCGGCCACGCGCCGCATCTCGGCGCGGAGGATCGCGCCGAGCTCGTCCTGACTCAGGCTGCGCTGGTTCTTCGGCACGAGGCGCACGTAGATGTTCCCCTGGTCCACCACGCCCGACCCCGTGGAGCTGCCGATGGTCGTGTACGTGTACTGCACCTCGCGGTGCGCGCGCACGAGCCGGGCGATCTCCTCGGCCTTGATGCGCGTGTAGTCGAGGTTCGATCCTGGCGGCGTCTCGATCGCGATGTTGAGCTCGCTCTGATCGCTCACCGGCGCGAAGCCGAAGCCGCCGAACTTCGCCTGCAGCACGATCGCGGCGACGAACGTGGCGACCGCGATCCCGATCATCGACCAGCGATGGTCGAGCGCCCACGCGATGACGTGTCGATAGCGCTCCGCCTGTCGATTGAACCAGTCGTTGAACCGGTCGAGCGCGCGCGCCACCGGATTGCGCCGCTCGTGCTGCTCCGTCTGGGGGTCGGGCCAGTAGGCCGAGAGCATCGGGTCGAGCGAGAACGACACGAACAGCGAGACGAGCACCGCGCACGCGATCGTGAGCGCGAACGGCTTGAACCATTGACCCGACAGCCCGGACATGAACGCGACCGGGATGAACACGCTGACGATGGAGAACGTCGTCGCCGCCACGGCGAGGCCGATCTCGCTCGTCCCCGTGTGCGCCGCGGTGTAGTGGTCCTCGCCCAGCTCCACGTGCCGCACGATGTTCTCGCGCACCACGATCGCGTCGTCGATCAGGATGCCGATCGCGAGCGAGAGGCCGAGCAGCGACATGGTGTTCAGCGTGAAGCCGAACACCCACACGGCGATGAACGACGCGAGCACGCTCACCGGGAGCGCGAGCCCCGTGATCACCGTGGAGCGCCACGAGTTCAGGAACAGGAAGACGACGAGCACCGTGAGGATCGCCCCCTCGACGAGCGCGTCCTCCACGTTGCGCACCGAGTTGCGCACCCGCGCGCCGGCGTCGCGCACCACCTCGAGCGTCGTCCCCTTGGGCAGCGTCTTCTCGATCTGCGCGATGCGCGCCATCACCGCATCGCTCACCTCCGTCGTGCTGAACCCCTTCGATTTCACGATGTCGAGACCGATCGCCTGCTTGCCGTCGTACAGCGCGACCGACCGCGGCTCGGCGTGTCCCGCGGAGACGTCGGCCACCTGCCCCAGCCGCACCACCTGCCCGTTGCGCGTCGCGACGGCGAGCGGCAGAAAATCCTCGGGGCGCGCGATTCGGCCCTCGAGGCGGATGGTCTGCTCCTCGAGCGTGCCGTTCACGCGCCCCACCGGCGCGGCCAGGTTCTGCGCCTGCAGCGCCTGCACGACGTCGGGCACGCCGACGCCCGCCGCCTGCAACGCCTCGGGACGGAGCTGCACCACGAGCTCCGCGCTGTCCGCGCCCGAAACGTTCACCTGCGCCACGCCGGGGAGGGAGCGCAGGTCGCCCGTGATCCCCGGATCGGCGAGCTGCGTGAGCTGCGCGGGATTCAGCGTCGTCGAGGTGAGCGTGAGCGAGACGATCGGCAGCGCGTCCGGATCGAAGCGCTGGATGATCGGCTCGCCCACCTCCGTGGGGAACTGGTTGGCGATCTGCGAGAACGCGTCGCGCACATCCTGCGTCGCCTCGTCGATCGGCTTCGAGTACAGGAACTGGATGATGAGCTGCGCGAACCCATCCGTCGCCGTCGAGGTGATCTGATCGATGCCGCTGATCCCCGCGATCTGATCCTCGGCGCGGTCCAGCACTTCGCGCTCGACGGTCTCCGGCGAGGCACCCGGATACGGCACCGCGACGAAGACGATCGGCGCCTGGATGTCCGGGAACTCGTCCGTCTGCAGCCGCATGAGCGCCGCGATGCCGAACGTGACGAGCACGATCATCACGACGACGGTGATGATGGGACGACGGATCGCGAAATCGGAGATGATCACTTTTCCGCCGTCGCCTCGTTCGGCATGCCGACGACGCGCACGGCCGTGCCCGGCGTGATGCCGGCGGCGGAACCGAGGAGCAGTGTATCGCCCGGGGCCACGCCGGACTTGAGCAGCACCTCGTTCGTCTGCGGGTCGCGCAGGCCGAGCTGCACCTGCACCTGCTGCGCCTTCCCTTGCCTGATGCGCATGACCGTCGGCGTGAGCCCGCTCCGATCGACGGCCGATTCCGGTGCGATGAGTCCCGTCTGCGACTCGGCGGCCACCGTCCCCTGTGCGTAGAGTCCGGCCACCAGTGTGTGGTTGACGTTGGGGATCGTGGCGTAGATCCCCACCTGCCGCGTGGCGGGATTCGCCGCCGGGCTGATGCGCAAGATGTGCCCCGTGAACGTGCGGTTGGGATAGCCGGTGACAGTGAAGCGGACCGGCAGCCCCACACTCAGCGCGCTGAGCTGCGCCGCGGGCACCGATGCCTCGAGCCGCATGCTCGATGGATCGACGATGGTGAACATCGCGCCGCCGGGCTGCACCGCGTCGCCCGCGTTCACCGAGCGCTGACTCACGATCCCGGTGAACGGCGCCTGCACCGTCGCCTTGCTCAGCTGCTGCTGCGCGAGCGCGAGGTTCGACTTCGCGTTCGCCACCGCGGCCTGCGCGGACGTCACGGCCTGCTCCGAACTCTGCAGGTCGCGCTCGGCGATGGCGCCCGCCTGATACAGCCGCTGATTGCGCGTCTGATCGCGCTGCGCGTTCTGCAGCGTCGTCTCGGCCGAGCGGACCGCGGATTGCGCCGAGAGCGCGGCCTGACGGAGCGCGGTGTCGTCGATGCGGGCGAGGAGCTGTCCCTTGCGCACGGAGTCTCCCTGATCGACGTACGTCTGCAGCACCTGCCCTGCAATCTCCGCGCGCACGGTGGCCTGCACCTCCGGCTCGAGCGATCCGGAGATCATGGGACCGCTCCGGATCACGCCGGAATCGACGACGGCGATGTTCTCGGGCCCCACGCTCACCGACATCGTGTGCGACGGCGGCGGCGTGGCCGGCGAGCCGCGTCCGCACGCCGCGATGAGTGCGAGCGTGGGCACCACGAGGCCGCGCGCGAGCGCCCGTCTCCACCCCGCCCCGCGGTGCTGGGTCACGGCACGCCTCCCGTCTTGCTCGCGGACACCGACGTTCCGGGGATGGTCGGCGTGGTCGGCTGCATCGGCGTGACCGGCGTGGTGAGCGTCTGCCCCTGCTGCTGCAGCATCGTGCTCGGCGTGGCGCCCGGCGTGCCCGTTGTCGCGGGCTGGCCGGTGGTGGAGCCGAGCGGGAGCTCGTGGATGAGCGCGACGCGCAGCCGCGCGACTTGCAGATCGCGCGCGGCCTGAGCGCGGTTGGCGCGCGCCTGCTGCAGCAGGAGGCGCGAGTTGCCGAGCTCGGTCTGCGTCGAGATCCCCTCGCGATAGCGCACCTCGGCGATGCTGTACGCCTTGGTCGCCTGATCCACCGTGCCGCTGCTCGCCTGCCACGAGGCCTCGGCGGCCGCGAGCAGCGCGATCGCGTTGCGTGTGTCGAGCGATGCGAGCTGCTGCGTCTGCCGATACGTGGCGCGTGCCTGCTGCAAGTTGGCCTCGGCGATCATCTCGTTCCCGTGGATGCTGCCGCCGAGGAAGATCGGCACCTGCACCGCGGCGGTGACCGTCCAGTTGGTGAGGAAGTCGTTCCACCCGGGGAGCGCGTGGCGCGGATACGCCACGCGGCTGTACGCCGTCGAGACGACGAGCGACGGGATGCGCTGGGCGCGGGCCACCGTGAGCTGACTCTGCTGCGCCTGCACGGCCTGGTAGGCTTCGCGCACCGGCGCGCGCTGCCGGGTGGCGGTGTCGGGCGTCGTCGAGACGAGCGATGCGAGCCGCGTCCCCTCGGTGAACGTCGTGTCGTCCAGCGCGGTGGTGAGGTCGAGCGAATCGTCGAGCGGGAGCTGCAGCAGCTGCTTGAGGTGCAGAAACGCGATGCTGCGGTTCGCGCGCTGCTGGATGACGACGGGCACCTGGTTGTTGCGCGTGACCTGGGCGTTGAGCAGGTCGAACTCCGCCGCGTTCCCCACCTGGTTGGCGAGCCGCACCTGGCTCAGTGTGCGATCATCCTGTACGAGCGTGGAGTCGGCGATCGCGACCAGGCGGTCGCTGAGCACCGCGTCGTAGTACGCGGTGGCCACGTCGATCACGAGCTGCGCGCGGACCGAGGCGAGGTTGATGTTCGCGCTCTCGCGGTTCGCGTTCGCGGCGTGGATCTGCGCGATGATGCGCCCGCCGGCGAACACGTTCTGCGAGATGTCGAAGCCGAACTGGTACTGATTGGCCTGGCCGAACGGCAGATTGCTCACGCCGGAAAACGGATTCCCCGCGACGGGGCACTGCATGGCGCGGTTGACCGCGGACTCGAGGGAATCGGTGCGCTGCTCCGGCGTCCACGCCGGATTGTCGGCGAACGGCGTGCAGTTGGCCGGCGGCGGCGCGTTGGCCGTGTCGCTGTTGGAGCTGCGGACACTCGCGAACTGCGTGGCGAGCGTTCGCGTGTACGACAGATTCCCGGTGATCTGCGGAAAGATCTGGCTGCGCACGACGGTCTGCTGTCCGCTCGCGAGCGCGACGCCCGCGCGCGCGATGGCGACGGGTTGGCTCACCTGCTCGGCCATGCGCACGGCCTGGTCGAGCGAGAGTGGCCGCGTGCGCGTGGTGTCCTGGGCGTGGAGCGCGGATGGCGCGATCCCCGCGAGGGTGCCGGCGAGAACGAGCGCCGTGCGGCACACTCTCCATCTGTCAATCATCGCTTCGACTCCCGCAACGTGGTGCACGACTCCCGGGCGGTGCCGTGCGCTGTGCATCAGCAGCTTGGCGCCGAGGTTCCGGCTACAGCGACATGGGGAGTGATGCGAATGCCGGGCCGCGCGAATGGGAGGGCGCGGGAGACGGGCGCGAGAGGAGGCGTGCCGTCAGTCGAGCGGGAAGCGTGCTGCGGGGCGAAGCGGTGCGGGGCCGCCGCGCGGCCCCGGGTCGCTACGCGCTACTTCTCGTCCTTCCAGTCGTTGAAGTACCCGTACGTGATGCCGATGACGGGAATGAAGAAGAAGAACCACCAGGTGATGGCACCGTAGAACGGCAGGTGCGGGAAGGTGGAGTGCACGGTATAGCGGTCATCGTAGAAGAAGATCATCCAGACCAGGGCCGCGATGTAGATGACCCACAGCACGAGAATGGCGATCCCTTGTTGTGTGCGACGACGTGTAGCCATGACAGAGCCTCGAAGACGATCTCGGAGAGAAACAGGTGGCGCGGGACCATCTGCTCAGCCGGTCCCGCGCCACAAGATAATGCCGATGGCCGCCCGTGAGCCAGTCGCGGCTCACGGCCAATCGCGGCTCACGGATGGATCGCGTGCTCCCACCCTTCCTTCACCGCGTCCTTGATCTCGTCCCAGATCCCCACGGTCGTATTCTTCGCCTTCTGTCCGGTGCTCTCGGCCGAGGACGGCGCGCCGAAGTGCTGCTCCCAGTTGCGGCGCAGGTCGGGCTCGACCTCGCGCCACTGGCGGTTCGCGGGGTGTTGACCGCGTGCTTCCCACCCCAACTGATAGGCAGGTCGATAGAATTCATATCCGCGATCGGCCCGCACGTAGGGGCGTGAGGCGAAGTTCGCGCGCCAGTATTCGTCCTCGAGCGTGGGATTGATCTTTCGCTGCGTGGCGTTCGTCGCGCTGATGCCGCTCGTGTTCTGCGAGCGGGCGAACCGTTCGGTGTCCCGCGGATTGTTGATGTCGGCCATGACGTCCTCCAGCATGATGATGCAGAGCAATGCGCGCGGCGCCGCTGCGCACCGCGTGGAGGTGAGGCGTGCAAGGCGTGCGCCACGCAGGCATCTGCTCGATGTGAGCGGTCCGCTGTGAGCACGATCCTGCGCCCGCCCGGGCCCACCACGCGCATCCCCGGCCGTGCCCTCGTCGCGATGTACCGCGATCGGTTGGGCTTCATCTGCGCGCTCGCGCGTGAGTACGGTGACATCGCGCACGTCACCGTCGGGTCGCGGCACCTGTATCTGCTGAGTCGGCCCGACGACATCCGCGATGTGCTCGTCACGCATCATCGCGCTTTCCACAAGTCTCGCGGGCTCGAGCGCGCGAAGCTCCTGCTCGGCAACGGCTTGCTCACGAGCGAGGGCGAGTTTCATCTGCGCCAGCGCCGACTCGCGCAGCCCGCGTTCCACCGGCAGCGCATCGCGCAGTACGCGGGGACGATGGTGGCGTACGCGGCGCGTGCACGCGAGCGATGGCGCGATGGCGAGACGCGCGACCTCGCGCGCGACATGAACGCGCTCACGCTCGCGATCGTCGGCAAGACGCTGTTCGACGCGGACGTCGAGGCCGAGGCGAAGGAGATCGGCCAGGCGCTCACCGACTCGCTCGAGCTCTTCCGCATCGCGCTCCTCCCCTTCTCCGAGCTCTTCGATTGGCTGATGGTGCGCCGCCTCACGCGCTTCCGCCGCGCGCGCGAGCGGCTCGATGCCACGATCTACCGGATGATCGCCGAGCGGCGTGCGAGCGGCGAAGACCGCGGCGACCTGCTCTCCATGCTCCTCGCCGCGCACGACACCGAAGGCGATGACTCGCGCATGACCGATGAGCAGCTCCGCGACGAGGTGATGACGCTCTTCCTCGCGGGGCACGAGACCACGGCGAACGCGCTCACCTGGACGTGGTATCTGCTCTCACAGCACGCGGAGGCCGAACGCGCGATGCACGCGGAGATCGACAACGTGCTGGGCGATCGGCTGCCGACGATGGACGATGTGCCGAGGCTCTGCTACACGCGCATGGTGCTGGCCGAATCCATGCGGCTCTATCCGCCGGCATGGATCATCGGGCGGAAGGCGATCGACGACTACACGGTGGGCGGCTATCAGGTGCCCGCGGGCTCCGTGCTGTTCATGAGCCAGTACGTGGTGCACCGCGATGCGCGCTGGTATCCCGAGCCCGAGCGGTTCGATCCGCTGAGATGGACGCCGGAGGCGCAGGCCGCGCGTCCGAAGTTCTCGTACTTCTCCTTCGGCGGCGGACCGCGGCAGTGCATCGGCGAGCAGTTCGCGTGGACGGAAGGCGTGCTGCTGCTCGCGACGCTCGCGCAGCGGTGGCGCTTCCGGCTCGTGCCACGCCATCCCGTGGCGCTGCAACCGCTCATCACCCTGCGGCCGAAGCACGGGATGCGCATGACGATCGAGCGGCGGCACGTGTGAGGCGAGGCGTGTCGTCGGCTGGCCTGCGCGCGCCACGCATCCTATGTTAGCCTGAGCAGCACCCCTTGCATGTGTCCATCGCTCGAGGGTCACTCCACGGTGCCATCGGAACTGCGCGACCGCTTACAGCTGACGCTCGGTACGGCCTACACGCTCGAACGCGAGCTGGGTGGCGCCGGAATGTCCCGCGTCTTCGTTGCGCACGAGACGTCGTTGGGCCGGAGCGTGGTCGTCAAGGTCCTCCCCCCTGATCTCGCGGGGATGGATCTCGAGCGCTTCCGCCGCGAGATCCGGCTCGCGGCCCGGCTGCAACACCCGCACATCGTTCCCCTGCTGACCGCGGGTGAGACCGATGGGCTCCCGTTCTTCACCATGCCGTACATCGCCGGGGAATCGCTCCGCGCGAAGCTCGTCGCGGGTGGTGAGCTCCCGGTGCAAGAGGCCGTGCGCATCTTGCGGCAGGTGGCCTCGGCGCTGGCCTACGCGCACGAGCATGGCGTTGTCCATCGCGACATCAAGCCCGACAACGTGCTCCTCTCGAACGGCGAAGCGATGGTCACGGACTTCGGCGTCGCGAAGGCCCTCTCGGCGTCGACCACCGCGGCCGGCTCGAGCGGGATCACTTCGCTCGGCGTCGCACTCGGCACGCCCGCCTACATGGCGCCCGAGCAGGCAGCGGCCGACCCGAACGTGGACCACCGCGCGGACATCTACGCCTGGGGCGTGATGGCCTACGAGCTGTTGACGGGACAGCCGCCATTCGCGGGGCGCACGGCGCAGGCGGTGCTCGCGGCGCATGTGAGTGAGATGCCCGAGCCGATCACGAAGCGGCGCGCGAGTGTGCCGAGTGCACTGGCGACGCTCGTCATGCGCTGTCTGGAAAAGCGGCCGGCCGACCGGCCGCAATCCACTGACGAGCTGCTCCAGGTGCTCGATGCCATCAGCACACCGAGCGGCGGGATGGCACCGACCGGTCCCGTGCGAGCGGTCGGCGCTCGACGCGAGCGACGCCGGCAACGCGCCGTGTGGATGGTGGCGGCACTCGCGCTGATCGTCATCGTGGTCGGTGGTGTGATCGCGTGGCGCGCGACGCACGCCGCCGGGCCGATGACGACCGGCGCCGTACGGCTCGCCGTGCTTCCGTTCCAGAACGCCGGCCCGGCCAGCGACAATTACTTCGCCGACGGAATCACCGACGAAGTGCGCGGTAAGCTCGCGGCGCTCCCTGAGCTGCGCGTGATCGCGAGCACCAGCTCCGACCAGTACAAGCACACGACCAAGACGCCGCAGCAGATCGGCGCCGAGCTCGGCGTGCCTTATCTGCTCACCGCGACCATCCGATGGGAAAAGGACGCGGACGGGACGAGCCGCGTGCGGGTGAGTCCGGAGTTGGTGCAGGTGAGCGACGGCACCACCAAGTGGCAGCAGTCGTTCGACGGCGTTCTCTCCGACGTGTTCCAGGTGCAGGGACAGATCGCCGAGCAGGTGGCCGACGCGCTGAACGTGGCGCTCGGCGCTGGGGAGAAGCGAACGCTCGAGGGGAGGCCGACCACGAATCTGGCCGCCTACGAGGCCTACCTCCGTGGCAACGCGCTCATGCCCGGCGTCACGGAGGGCCCGGGCTCACTTCGGCAAGCGGCGGGGGAGTACGAGCAGGCGGTTGCCCTCGACCCGACCTTCGCGCTCGCCTGGGCCCGGCTGTCGCAGACCCTGTCGACGATTCTCTACACGAGCAGCGCGACCTCGCCCGAGGATGCGGTGCGCGCCGAGTTCGCCGCCCGGCGTGCCCTCGCGCTCGCACCCGGGCTTCCGCAGGCGCATCTGGCCCTCGGCGACTACTATCGCACAGTTCGGGGCGATGTCACGAGTGCGCTCGATGCGTACGAGGCCGGTCAACGCATCGCACCGCACAATCCGGAGTTGATGGTGGCCCTGGCGAAGGCAGAGCAGAGCCAGGGCGACTGGACAGGTGCACTCCGCCACTTCCAAGAAGCCCAATCGCTGGATCCACGCTCCCTGATCGTCGCGCAGAACCTGACCAGCACACTGCTCTGGCTGCGCCGGTATGACGCGGCCCGCGCGGCGGCCGAGCAGATGCTCGCCATCGACTCATCCGCGATCCCCTCGATAGAGGAGCGCGCGATGATCCCGCTCGCCGAGGGCAATCTCGCGGACGCGCGCGCCGTGCTGCGTGCAGGTGCCGCGCGGACGGATGAAACCCACTTCGTCGCCTTCGTGGCGACCTACTGGGATCTCTACTGGGCGCTCAATGATGACCAGCGCTCACTCCTGTTGCGACTGACCCCGGCTGCGTTCGGCGACGATCGTGTCGCGTGGGGGCTCGCCCTGGCCGGGGCTCAGGCACTGGCGGGGCATGCGGCGCTGGCCCGCATATATGCCGACTCGGCTCGCATCGCGATCGAGGCGGATCTGGCAACGGCTCCCAAGATCATTGGCGGACCCAGCGAATCGCAGGAACATGCCCTGCTGGGCGTCGCGTATGCCTACCTCGGTCGTGCGACCGACGCGGTGCGCGAGGGCGAACGCGGTGTCGCGCTCGAGCCGGTGGCGCGGGATGCGTATGCGGGTCCCTATGTTCAGCACCAGCTCGCCCGCATCTACACGATCCTCGGGCAGCAGGACCGCGCCGTGGCCACTCTCGCGCCGCTCCTCAAGACACCCTACTACCTCTCGCCCGCCTGGCTCCGGATCGATCCCACGCTCGCCCCGCTGCGGGGGAATCCCGGGTTCGAGCGATTGGTGGCGGGCCAATAACTGCGTCGCGGACGCGCATGCGCGCGCGACGACGTTGTCGAGTGACGTGGCCATGAACTCGCGGCGATTCGGATCGCCGATCACCGGGCAGGAGAAAGCAGGGGGAGGGATTCGAGAAGAGTTGTCATCCCGAGCGGAGCGAGGGATCTCCCGACACAGTCGTCATTCCGAGCGAGAGCGAGGAATCTCGGGCAGCCCGCGAGATCCCTCGCTCCGCTCGGGATGACAACCGTGCTCTCTGCTTTCTGCTCTCTACTTTCTGCTCTCTGCTTTCCGCCGTCACGGACGACCGCCGCCCTCAGTGCAGCGTATACAAATACGCCGCGATGTTCTTCGCCTCGCCCTCCGTCACGCCCAGGTTCGGCATGTCGGTGCCCGGCTCGATCGCTTGCGGCATCTCGATCCAGCGGATGAGCCAGTCGGGTGTGTTCGGGACTTCGCCCGCGATGATGCTGCGACGCCCCCAGAAGAGGAGCGGCGGGCCTACCGTCCCGTTCGCGTTCGTGATCCCCGGAATCGTGTGACACGAGCCGCACCCGTAGGCGGCAATGTCCTTCTTCCCCTGCGCCGGATCGCCGCCCGGCACGACGCGGTACGGCTCGTCGTGACACGCGGCGAGCAGTACGGTACCGGCCAGCGCTGCCAGTACCAGCGCGACGACTCTATGGCGCTTTCGCTCCTGCCCCATGGTGACATTCCCCCTTCAGTACCCAGTCCATCCCTCGCCGCCGTGCGCCGGCTCCGGCCGCTCCACTCGGAGCCACTCCACGAACAGGTACGATGCCGCCGCCAGATAGATGAAGCTGCTCGGCACCCACATGATGATCCCGGCGAGCTGCTGATCCTCGAGCGGGGTGAGCCCCCACAGATGCGCGGCACTCGACTGCGCGGGATACCACACGTGATCCGCGAACGTGAGGATCGCGCCGAGGATCCCGAACAGCATGCCGGCCACGAGCACGTACGCGATGGCCATGCCGTAGCCGAGATGCCGCCGCCCGCTCGGCGCGAAGGCAACCCACCAGAAGAGCACCGCCGTGCCGAGGAAGCTCAGGTGCTCCAGCGCGTGCACCCACTCGCTCCCGAGCGCCGCGGTGTACGGGCCGGGGAGGTGCCACGCCCACACCGCCGCCACGTGGATGCTCCACGCGATCACCGGCACGGTGAGCACGCCGGCGACCGTGGAGACGATCGTCGAGTGGTTCCACCACCGTCCGATCGCCTGGCGCGTGGGTCGGTCGAACGCCCAGAGCACCGGCAGCACCGGCGCACCGAAGACGATGAGCGGCGCCGAGATGAGGATGAGCACCAGGTGCTGCGTCATGTGCGCGGCGAACAGCTCGTCGCCCAACGTGTCGAGCGGCGACAGCAGCGTGACAACGAGTGATGCCATGCCGAGCCAGAACGACCACGCTTGCCACGGCGCGACGACCCGACCACGCCCCGTGTCGCGCCACAGGCGGCGCAGCCCGCGCGCGTACAGCCCGCTCGCGAGCGCGAGCCCCGCGATCGTCACCGGCTCGAAGCTCCAGTCGAGGAGCACTCCGCGCGCGGCGTGGCTCAGCATGCTACCACAGACAGAGCGGGACGAGGATCACGCCCAGCCCGTGCAGGATGATCCCGTTCACGAAGAGCGCGCTCACGATGATCCCGAAGAGCGACATGAAGTGCACGCGATTCCACACGGCGTCGTGCGGCACGTCCGCGTTGTTCGAGACTCGGCGATTGCGGATCGCCACGATGAGCCCGGCGAGGGCGATGATGAGCGCCGCCAGCGTCAGCAACCCCTCGAACGTGCGCACGGTCGAGAAGAGCGGATGGTCGAGCGGCGACATGCCCTCGGGCTCGCACGACTGCGCCGCCATGGCGTAGTTCACGACCGAGAGCAGACTCCACGCGAGGGGCGCGGCGAGGACTCCGAACCAGAGCGCGCCGTACCCGATCACGGGCGGGTGACTCTCCACGCGCAGTGCGGTCGTCATCGCATCCCCTCCCCTATCGCCACCAGTGCGGGGTGATGTACAACGTGGTGAACACGAAGAGCCACACCACGCCCACGAAGTGCCAGTAGAGCATGACGTTCTCCACCGCGGTGTGGCGGTGGGCGTTGAAGTGCCCGGCCCAGTTGCGCAGCAGAATCACGAGCAGCATGAGCATCCCCACCGCCACGTGCGCGTAGTGGAAGCCCGTGATCGTGAAGAAGAGCGAGCCGTACGCGTCCGTCTGCGGCGTGAACGACTTCTGGCTCCACTCGATCGCCTCGATGATCAGGAACGCGAGGCCCAGGGCCATCGTGACGACGATGGAGAGGCTCAGCCGCGCGCGTGCCCCGCGGCGGATCGCCATCGTCCCGAGCCGCGCGGGGACGCTGCTCACCACGAGGATGATGGTGTTGATCATCGCGAGGTTGATGTCGGGCGGACCCGGCGGCGGCCAGAGCGTGTTCTGCGCGTCGAGGTAGAAGTAGCTGAAGAGCAGGAAGGCGAAGAGCGACGCCTCCGTCACGACGAGGAGGATCATCCCCCACCACCCCGAGGTGTGGTGCGGCTTGCCGTTGACGGGAAGCGTCACCGCGGGTGGGGTGCCGCCGGGCTGCACGATCGTCGTCGCCATGCTCACACCTCCACCGGCTTCGGGGCGTACCAGAGCCAGCCGGTGACGAAGAAGAACGTGAAGAGCGCCCCGCTGAGCGCGAGCCCCCACAGCCCGAGAATCAACCCGTAGCAGATCGCGGTGAGCGCGACCGACGTCAGGAACGGATAGACGGAATCCTCCGGGAAGCTCACCACCCGCTGCGGCAGCCCATCGAGCGGCGTCGTGCCGAGCGTGACCTTCTCCTCATCGCTGATCACGGGCCCTACGAACACGTCGCTCCGCTTCCCCATCCCCAGTCGCTCCTCCCACAGCGGGTCGCGGCTGCGCACCGTCGGCATCACCGCGAAGTTGTACGGCGGCGGCGGTGACGAGGTGGCCCACTCGAGCGAGCTCGCGTCCCACGGGTTCGGGCCGGCGATCGGTCCGTCGATGAGACTCCAGAAGAAGTTCAGCACGAAGAGCAGCACGCCGAACGCGAAGATGTAGGCACCGATCGAGACGACGATGTTGGTCGCCGTCCACCCGAGCCCCGCCTGGTAGGTGTAGACGCGCCGCGGCATCCCGAGCAGCCCGAGGTTGTGCATCGGGAAGAAGGCGATGTTCATCCCGATGAACATGATCCAGAAGTTCCACTTGCCGAGGCGCTCGCTCATCATCCGCCCCGTGATCTTCGGCAGCCAGTAGTAGAACGCGGCGAGGATCGGGAAGACGTTGATCCCGATGAGCACGTAGTGGATGTGCGCGACCACGAAGTAGCTGTCGGTCACCTGCCAGTCGGCGGGGATCGAGCCGGTGAACACGCCATCCACGCCGCCGATCACGAAGAGGAAGATGAAGCCGAGCGCGAAGAGCATCGCGGTGGACATCACCGGCCGCCCGTGCCAGAGGGTCACGAGCCAGACGAAGATCGAGATCGCGCTCGGCAGCACGACGGCCATGCTCCCGGCCATGAAGAACGACATCGCCATGGGCGGGAGTCCGGTGGCGAACATGTGGTGCACCCAGACGCCGAAGCCGAGCACGCCGGTGGCGGCCACGCCGAGCGCGTTCCAGGTGTAGCCGATGATCGGCCGGCGCGAGAACGTGGGGATGATCATCGAGATGAAGCTCAGCGCCGGCAACACGATGATGTAGACCCACGGGTGCGCGAAGATCCAGAAGAGGTGCTGCCAGAGGAGCGGGCGGCCGCCGGCGGAGACGTCGAAGAAGTGCATCCCGAACCGGTGCTCGAGGAACAGGAACGCGAGCGCCACGCTGAGCGAGGGCAGCGCGAAGATGTTCGAGAACGACGCGGTGAGCGTGCCGTAGAGCGCGAGCGGCATGCGCCCGATGGACATCCCCGGCGCGCGCAGCTTGAACGCGGTGACGATGAAGTTGATCGCGCCCACGGTGGTGGACACCGTGAGGAGCAGCAGCGCGACGCAGTAGAACTTCTCGTTCAGTCCGGGCGAGTAGAGCGGGTCCGCGAGCGGCGTGTAGTTGAACCACCCGCGATCCGGCGCGTACCCCGCGATGTAGCCGGTGTAGAGGACGATCCCCGACATGAGGAACGTCCAGTAGCTGAACATGTTCAATCGCGGGAACGCGAAGTCGCGCGCGCCGATCCAGAGCGGGAAGAAGTAGTTACTGATCCCGGACAGGATGGGCGATGCGTACCAGAAGATCATCGTCATCCCGTGCATCGTGAACAGCTGGTTGTACGCCTCCGGACTCAGGAAGTGGTTGGCCGGCTTGATCAGTTGCGCCCGCATGACCATCGCTTCCACGCCGCCCGCCAGAAGGAACACGAAGGCGGTGACGAGGTAGCGCTTGCCGACCGACTTGTGGTCGGTGGACGCGAAGAAGCCATACAAACTGTGCGGCGTTTCCCACAGCCGCATCAGTCGGGTTTCGATGGTCGCCGTCGCCACTACCGCCTCCGAATCAATTCAGGGATTCCAGGTACGCGAGGATCTTCTGCATGGTCGCCGGGGGAAGATCGAGCCTCGGCATGGCGACACCGGGCTTGATGGCCTGCGCGTTCTCGATCCATCCCGCGAGGTTGCCCGGCGTATTCGCGAGCGTGCCGGCGCCGATGGTGAGCCGGCTGCCCACGTGCGTGAGATCGGGGCCCAGCTTCCCGCCCGCACCTGTTCCGCGCACCGTGTGACAGAGCACGCACGGCGCCGTGAGGAAGGCTTGCTTCCCTTCGGCCTCGAGCGGTGATTGCGGTGCGGTCGCCGGCTGCCGCGCGTGCGCGAGCCACGCGTCGAACTCCGCTCGCGGCTGCGCGACGACCCAGAAGATCATGTGCGCATGCTGCAGCCCGCAGTACTCGGCGCACTGGCCGCGGTAGCGCCCGGGCTTGTCCGCGCGGATCCAGAACACGTTCGTCTGGCCGGGGATGAGGTCGATCTTCCCCTGCAGCTGCGGCACCCAGAAGCTGTGGATGACGTCGGCCGCGGTGCCGAGGATCTGCACCGGCTCGCCGACCGGGATGTGGATCTCGTTCGCGCCGACGACGTTCTGGTGCGCGTTGCTGGAGTCGGGCGACATGTACTCCACCTCCCACCACCATCGATGCCCGGTGACCTTCACCGCGAGATGCGGCGGCGAGTCGGGCCGTGCATCATCGGCGAGCACGACGGCCGAGTAGACGAAGACGGCGGCGAGGATGAGCGCGGAGATCACGATGCCCACGGCGATCGGCTTGGTGCTCCCGCCGTCCTCGAGCGGCGCATCGGCCACCGTCCGGATGCGATGCCGGAGCGGGACGACGATCAGCACGCCGATGATGAGCATCACGGCGAACGCGATGCCGATGAGCCACCACTGAAGCACGAAGAGTTGCTGCGCCGGCTTGCTCGCCGGCCGCAGCGTGGACGGCGCCTGCGAGCAGGCCGCGAACACGAGGAGCACGCCACCCGCGAACGCCGCCCGCCGCACGATGGTGCGCATCCATCGCGGCACGCGCGCCCACCGGACCCGATCACGTGCGCGATGCGCGTTGCTCGTCACGACCCGTCTCCTCCTCTCGAATGCATCGGCGTCATGCGCGATGCCGCACGATCCGCTCACCCCACCTGCCTCACCTCACTCCGCGGTCTTCCCCGTTGCCGACTGCGGCTGGCTCGGCGGCCGCGGCGGTTCCGGCTCCGCCGGCGTTCCCAGCGACTTGATGTACGTCACGAGCTGCCAGATCTGCTGCTCGGGGATCCGCGCGCCCCACGCCGGCATCCCCAGCGGGCGCCCTTCCATGATCGTCGCGAAGAGCTGCGTGTCGCTGTTCCCGTACGTCCACACCGAGTCGCGGAGGTTGGGCCCCATGCCGCCGCCGCCGTGTCCACCGTGACAGCCCGCGCAGTTGTACGAGACGAAGAGCCGCCGCCCCTGAAAGCGCGCCGCCGCGTTGTTCGCGTACGGATCGTGGAGCTCGCCGTACGCCGTGGTCGGGTGGATGCCCGGCACGATGCCGACGACGTTGGAATCGATCGGGTGCCCCGCCGCACCGGTCGTGACCAGCGCACTGCGCGTGACCCGGTCGTTCGCCATCCACATTCTGTTCTGCTTGCACGACGCGACGAACGCGACGAGCGCGACGACGAGACATTCGATCACGAGCCTGGGCATTACTCGCATGCTGCCTCCGCGGTCTTCGCCGCACAGGGCGCTCGGCTCGCCGCCCGGAGGACGACGCGGCCCTCCTCGTCCACGAGCGGTACACCGTACGCCGTGAGGATCTGGTGGATCTCGGCGCGCTTGTCCTGCAGCACGCGCTCGAGCTGCGCCTTGAAGGCGGTGTCGCCGTGCCGCACGCCCATCGCGATCGCGAAGACGAAGCGCGCGGCGGGGCCATCGATGGCCGGTGTCACGGGCGTGATCTCGAGCGGCGCCGGCTCGCGCCGCGCGAAGTAGCCCGCCAGCGGCCCCCACGCGATGGCGACGTCGATGTCGCCGCGCGCCACCGCATCGATGAGCGCGGCCGGCGGATTCGGCTTCGAGTAGTCGCCGTAGATGCTGTAGCCCCGTACGTTGCGGATGATCCCACGCTTCGCGAGCGACACGCCCGGCGGCAACGCGTTGCCATCGTCGCCAATGAGATGCATCCCGATGCGCAACAGGTGCAGCCGCGGATCATCGAGCGAGCGGATGTGCAGCCCGCGATCGCGGCGCGTGACGAAGACGTAGGTGGACCGGTAGTACGGCGCGGTGGTGAGCACCATGTCGTCGCCGTTGGGGATCCCGGTGAGGAGATCGCACTGATGCGCGTTCAGCGTGTTGCGGATGAAGCCGCGGCGCTGCGCCCACCAGGTATAGGTCACCGTCGCGTGCAGCTCGTTGGCGATGAGCGTCGCGATCCTGTTCTCGAACCCCGCGTCCTGTTTGTTCGAGAACGGAAGGTTGTTCGGATCGGCGCAGACGCGGAGCGTGTCGTGCGCGACGAGCGTGTCGCGCGCCGCACGCGCGGCATCGGTGCGCGGCGGAAACGGCGCGCGCGTCGGAGACGGAGCAGCGGTGCGCGTCACGGACCTCGCATCAGCGTGCGCCGCGGGACGCGCATCCCCCTCGCGCGTGCATCCAGCGAGCATCGGGAGCAGGGAAAGCCCGGCAGCGCCGGCGAGTACCACGAACCGTCCACACGTCCGCCGCCCACGCCGGGCCACCGGGCCCACCCCCAGACTCCGGTCCATCCCCGTCATCCACCGCTCCCGTGATGCGCGACTCATTGGAGCGAGAAGACGTAGAGCACGTCGCCGGGTGCGGTCTCCTTGCGCAGCCCCGACATGAGCGACGACACGCCGAGCCCGGCCGTCGGATCATCGGGCGCCATGTTCGCGATCACCGCGCCGCCCGTCCATCCGCCGACGCCGGAGTACACGGCGATGTACTGTTTGCCATCGGGTCCCAGGTACGTCATGGGATAGCCGATGATCCCGGAGCCCGCCTTGAACCGCCAGAGCACCTGCCCGCTCTTCGCGTCCACCGCCTTGAACCATCCGTCCATCGTGCCGTAGAAGACGACGTCACCCGCCGTCGCGAGGACGCCGCTCCACACCGGCCACTTCTCCGTGATCCCCCATTTCTTGGTGCCGGTCACCGGATCCCACGCGATGAACTCGCCGCGATTGCCGCCGGGCCCCGGATACATCTTCACGGTCGCGCCGAGGTAGGGCGTGCCGGCGATGTAGCTGGCCTCCGACCCCTCGTAGTCCATGCACGCGTGGTTCGTCCCGGTGTAGAAGAGCCCGGTCCTGGGCGAGAACGCGGACGGCTGCTGGTCGCGCGCGCCGATCGATGCGGGGCAGATGTCGAGCGTGTTCGTCCCCTGGTGCGTGCGCTTCGACGGCACCTCCTGCGGGAGCCCCGTCTTGAGATCGATCCCCGTGGCCCAGTTCACGTACTGGTACGGGCGCGCGACGAGCACTTCGCCCGTCGTGCGATCGATCGTGTACGCGAAGCCGTTGCGGTCGAAGTGCACGAGCGTCTTGCGCGGCTTTCCATCGATGGTGAGGTCGACCGGCGTGAACTCGTTCACGCCGTCGTAGTCCCACGCATCGTGCGGCGTCATCTGGTACGCCCATCGCGCGTCGCCCGTGTTGGGATCGCGCGCGAAGACGGTGGTGGACCACTTGTTGTCGCCGGGCCGTTGGTCGGGGTTCCAGACGCCGGGGTTCGCGGTGCCATAATACAGCAGCTTCTGATCGGGGTCATAGGTCATCCACCCCCACGCCGTACCGCCACCGATCTTCCATTGGTCCGGCGTCCAGGTGGTGACGCCGAGATCCTTCCCCCGGTCGGACGCATAGAACGGCTTGAAGTTCGCGCCGATCTTCACCGCGCTGTCGGGCCCCGTGCTGTAGGCCTTCCACACGACCTTGCCGGTGGCGACATCGAGCGCGGCGGCGAAGCCGCGCACGCCGAGGTCCGCGCCGCTGTTCCCGACGATCACCTTGTTCCCGATCACGAGCGGCGCCATGGTCGTCGTCGCGCCTTCGTCGATGCTGTCGATCTGGGTGCTCCACACCAGCTTCCCGGTGTTCGCATCGACGGCGACCACGTGGTCGTCGAGCACGTTGTAGATGATCTTGCCGTCCGCGTACGACATCCCGCGGTTCACCGCATCGCAGCACGCCTCGCCGTGCGCCGCCATGTTGACCTTCGGCGTGAACTCCCACTTGAGCGGCGCGCCGGGCTTCGTGAGGTCGAGGGCGAAGAGGTAATTGGGGAGCGGCGAGACGATGTACATCGTGTTGTTCACGACGAGCGGATTCCCCTCGTGCCCATCGGGCACGCCCGTCGAGAACGTCCACGCGACGTGCAGATTCTTCACGTTCTGCGCGGTGATCTGATCGAGCGGACTGTAGCGGCTCCCCGCGAGATCGCGTCCGGGGAGCGTCCAGTCGCCGGCGCCGCCCACCGGCATGGCGCCGATCGCGGCCCCGTAGCTCGTCGCCGGCGGCGGATCGTGTGCCGGCGGATCGTGCGCGGATTGATCGTGCGCGGCCGATGCCTGTGCACCGGGCTGTGCGGCGCTCCCCCGCGAGCATCCGGCAATCGTGACCACGGCCAGACCGAGTGCACCGCACGCGGCCGCTCGCGCGCGAGACATCACGCTGCTCATCACTACCGGTCCCTCCTCGGACTCGAATGGTCCATGCTCCCGTGATCGTGCACGGCGTCGCTCATCGCGGTGGTTGAGAGTCGGGCGCCACGACCGGCCGGCGCGTCGCCGTCCCGTACGTCGCTTGCAACGGCACCATGTCGGTGTGCGAGCGATGCCCGCCGGGCCACGGCTCGCCGCGCGTCTGGCTGATCGCCCACACGTAGGCGGCCACGTTGCGAATCTCGTCCGGTGTGAGATCGGAGCGGCCGCCACGGGGCGGCATCCGGATGGGCGAGCGCGTGAGCGCGTCGGGGATCCCGGCCGTCACCAGCGAATCGATCTGCATCCAGTCGGTCTGCACGAAGGCGAGCGACACCGAGAGCGCATCACCGGCCGCGGGCTCCCCCGAGCCCTCGGGGCTGTGACAGACGAAGCAGTGCCCCTTGCCATGGAAAATGGAATCGCCCGCGACGATGTTGGCGATCGTCATCCCTTTGGGGAGCGTGGGGAGCGTGTCGGGCTGCATCTCGTCGAGCGTCTGCCCGCGCGACGCGCCGCCAAGCCGCTCGACGAGCTGCGCCGATGCGGGCGCGACGACCAGAGCGAGCACGGCGAGCATCGCGCCGAGCGTCATCGCTGCGCGCATCACGCGTCGCATCGCGGCTCGCATCACGAGCCTCCCGCGCGCGTCCGCGCCCTGTCGCGCGCTGCGGCTCGCGTCGCCACACGACTCGCCGGCAGCGAGAAGACGAGCAGCTCATCACTGCGCGGCGTGTTCATCGTCTCGAGCCCGGTGGCAGCCACGGCCACGTACTGCGTGCCATCGATCTGATACGTGATGGGCGGCGCGTTCACGCCTCCATCCGTCTTGAACGTCCAGAGCTGCTTCCCCGTCTGCGCGTCGTACGCCGCCACCTTCTTGTCGGAGAGGCCGGTGAAGACGACGCCGCCCGCCGTCGCCACCGAGCCGCTGATCGTCGGCTTCGCGAGACTGTCGCGCCACGCGATCTTCCCGGTGTTGAGATCCACGGCCACATACATCCCGTACTGCTTGTCGGCCGGCACCGCGACGACGTTCCCGCCCCAGTACTGTGCCGGCGGCCGGTACTCCTCCGCGGTCACACGCTCCTTCATCGGGAGATAGTTGCCGTCGATGTAGAGGTAGCCGGTCCGCGGGCTGTACGCGGTGGGCGACCAATCACTCCCGCCCAGCGTGCCGGGGTTGACGATGACGCCCTCCGGCGTGGGGTTCTGCATGTAGTTCTCGAACGGGACGAACGGCTCCGACTTGCGGATCGGCTTCCCCGTCGCGCGGTCGAGCACGTACACGAACCCATCCTTCCCCGCCTCGGCCACCGCGTGCACTGTCTTCCCCGTCGAGTCGCGCACATCGACGAGCACGGGCGGCGTGGTCGCATCGTAGTCCCACCGATCGTGCGGCACTTCCTGGTAGTACCACTTCAGCTTCCCTGTCTTCGCATCGAGCGCGACGATGGAGCAGGTGTAGAGATTGTCGCCCGGGCGGCCGTACGCGTTCAGGTCCGGCGCGGGATTGCCGACGTTGATGAAGAGCGTCCCCGTGGCGGGATCGTAGGCCGGGTGATGCCACACCGGTCCGCCGCCGTGCCGCCAGCTGTCGGCGTACTTCGCGCTGTCCCGCTTCTCCTGCGCGATGTCGCGGTTGAACGACATCCCCCACTCATCGTGCGTGCGCCACGTCCCCCACCATCCGCCCTCGGCGGGGCTCGGGATGGTGTAGAAGCGCCAGAGGCGGCGACCGGTTCGCGCATCGTACGCATCCACGTAGCAGCGATCGCCCTGCTCGCCCCCGCTCACTCCGGTAATGATCATCCCATCGACGGCGGTCGGCGCGCCCGTCATGTGGTAGCCGATGTTCGGGTCGCCCGCGGAGACTTCCCACACCACATGTCCATTCTTCGCGTCGAGCGCCACCAGCCGCGCGTCGACCGTGCCCATGTACACCTTGCCATCGTAGACGGTGACGCCCTTGTTGTTGGTCGAGCAGCAGTCCACCGTCGTGCGGTACTGGTGCACGTACTCCCACTTCTTGGCGCCCGTCTTCGCGTCGAGCGCGAGGACGTGGTTGAGCGCGGTGCTGATGTACATCACGCCGTCGACGACGATCGGATTGGACTCCGAGGCGTGCGGGACGCCCGAGTGGTTCTCCCAGGCGAGCGTGAGCTGGGCGACGTTCGAGCGGTTGATCTGCGAGAGCGGCGACCAGCGCTGGTTGGAGTAGTCGCGTCCGTACGACGCCCACTGCGTGCTGTCCGCCATCGCGCGCACGTGCGCCTGCTGCGCCGCGGCGTACGCGCGTGCGCTCGTGGTCACGTCACCGGCGGCGCTCTGTTGCGTGCTCGTCTGCTCGCGATGACACGCCCCGAACGACAACACGCTCGCGACGCTCGCGAGCGTGAGCACCATCCACCGCCGATGACCTGCTCTCCCCATCCCGGTCCCTCGTGTACTGCTAGTCCCTCGTGTACTGCTAGGTGTACGTACCCGCGTTGACTGCGTTGGCATAATCCATTCCCGACAGAGACTTCGACGTTGGGTGGCATCGTGCGCGATGTGTGCATCGGTGCGCGTCCATCGCGCGCCGCGCATCCGTTCGCACGCGCATCATGGCTTGGGAAAGAGCGGCGCGACCGGGAAGTCGAGCGCGATCTGCAAGAGCGATGGCCGTGCACCACTCACGAACGTGCGCGTACCCTTCGGCACATCGTCCCCCTTGCTCGGCAGCCCCGTGGCGCGGTAGTCGATGCCGGCCAGCAGCGTCACGTTGTGCAGGTAGTTGGTCTGGGGCAGCCTGCTGAACGGGTGCACGGTGCCGACGACGCCCAGGTCCAGTTTGTGGGTGTAGTCGCTCGCATCGGTCGGCTGCGCCGCCTTGCTGAACGAGTCACCGATGTAGCCGCCGAGGTCGAACCAGCCGCCCGTCTCCTGCGCCTGGAGCGCATCGACGAAGAGCCCGTAGCCGATGGACGGCGTGTTGCTCCGGATGTGCGTGCCGGGCAACTCGTTGGCCGTGTACTCGGTGAACGGATTGGCGCTCACCGACAGATTCGGGAACCAGGTGACGGTGGCGTACAGACTGGCGCGCGGAATCTGCGTCGGCACATCGAGGAGGAATTGCAGGGCGAACGCCGTCTGCGAGGGCACGTGCGTGATCGCGCCCGTCGAGTCCACGCGGATGGTGGGCTCGCTGAAGACGTGCGTGCGCATGAGCGATGGCCGGAAGTGGACACTCGGCGCGCAGAGGATGCGACAGCTCTGCTGTTGTTGGGCGCCGGCGGTGGGTGGAACGAGAAGGACGAGAAGGGCGAGAAGACTGACGAGAACGGAAGATCCGAACGCGATCGAACGAGTGTGCATGACGATGCTCCCCACACCACCACATTCCACGCAAGCGCTGCTGCAACGATGTGCGCCTCTCCAGTGCGCACCTGTCGTCGGCCTGACCCGGTGATGACAGCCAAGTGCGACGGAAGGAATGCATGCACCGTACCGTGTGCGTGTCGCTCGTGCCGGTCGGTTGACGCGAGCTCGCGTCGGCACACCGCCCGTGGCCCACTGCGTGCGCTCTCTGCGCGCACGCGATCGCCTCGCGACCCACCTCGCGACACGCACACATCGACTCGCACCTCGCGCACGCATGGCCCCAGACGCGCACGCATGACCACAGAGCGGAAGACCGTCGTCTACGCCGAGATCGCGGCGAACGTCGCCGTCATGGCGGCGAAGTTCCTCGCGGCCGCCCTCAGCGGCAGCTCGGCCATGCTCGCCGAGGGCTTTCACTCGCTGGCCGATACGGGAGATGGCCTGCTGCTGCTCGTCGGCCAGCATCTGAGCCAGCGCCCGCCCGATCCCGAGCATCCTTTCGGCCACGGTCTCGAGCTCTACTTCTGGACGTTCATCATCGCGCTGTTGATCTTCGCGATCGGCGGCGGGCTCTCGATCTACGATGGAGTGCACAGCATCCTCAACCCGGAGCCGCTCGAGAACGCGCTGTGGAGCTACGTCGTCCTCGGCATCGCGCTCGTCTTCGACGGCGGCTCGTTCCTCGTCGCCTGGCGGAAGTTTCGCCACGATGCTGGAAAGCAGGGCTTGTGGCAGGCGCTCACGACGACGCGCGATCTGACCGTCGCCACGGTGCTGCTGGAGAACAGCTCCGACCTCGTGGGGATTCTGCTCGCGTTCCTCGGCGTACTGCTGGCCCACGTGCTCCAACAGCCCGTGCTCGACGGCATCGCCTCGGTGCTCATTGGCTTCGTGCTCGTCGCGGTTGCAAGCTTTCTCGGCTACCAGAGCCGCTCACTGCTCACCGGCGAGCGCGCCGACCCCCGCATGATCGCGGGGATCCGATCGCTCGTGGAGTCCAACCCCATGGTGGTGTCGTCCGGGCGCCCGATGACGCTGCAGCTCGGGCCGGATACGGTGCTGCTCGCGCTCGAGCTGCAGTTCCGCCCCATGCTCTCGGCCGGCGAGGCGGCCGACGTGATCGACGCACTGGAGCGGACGATCCGTGATCGCTATCCGATCGTGAAGAAGATGTTCATCGAAGCGGAGGCGCTGTCGGAGAGCCGGGGGGAGAAGCGGAAGGCAGAGAGCAGATAGCAGAGAGCAGAAAGCAGGGAGGAGAGATCAGGGAGGAGGGATCAGGGAGGCGATGTCATCCCGAGCGGAGGAGTGTCATCCCGAGCGGAGCGAGGGATCTCGCTGGCGAGCGAGATTCCTCGCTTCACTTGGAATGACGAGGCCAGCCAGATTCCTCGCTGCGCTCGGAATGACATCACTTCCGAGGTCGTTGCTCCTCCCTCCTCCCTCCTCCCTCCTCCCGGTCGTTCTGACTCACTCTTCCCGTCCCGAGCTCACCGCCCCCGCACCACGCCGAGCCGTCGGCTGGTCGTTCCAGTTGAGGAGCGCGTTCCACACCATGGGGAACTCGTGCTGGTTGAGGAAGCGATGGATCGGATCGAAGGTGAAGGCGATGACGCGCCCCTTGTCCACCGGGAGATCGAAGATCGCGCCCTGCCCCACGATCACGTTCTCGTTGCGCACCATGCCGGAGACGACGTAGCCGTTCTCGTCGCTGCCGTGCGGCGCTGCAGCGCCGCGCGCATTCGCGGCAGCGCTCGTATCACCGTGCGGCGCCTGGGTCGCGGTCGCCTTCGATGATGGTGCCGAGGTCTGCGATGAGGCTGCGGATGGCTGCGATGATGCTGGCGTCATCCCGAGCATCGGCCCCTCGTCCTTCTCCGGCTGCTGGAGCTTGGTGCCGTACTGCAGCACGACCATCGCGCTGTCGCGATCGGGCACCTGGAACAGCGGCGCGTTCCCGCGGAAGATGGTCGTGGTCTCGGGGTAGCCGTAGAGGATGGGCGACGACGCGTTGCGCACCCGCGCGCGCACGATCGAGCCCGGGTGAAAGAGCGCGCCCGTGGAGCGCGGCGAGAGATCGCTCGCGATCCCCGTCCCCGACACGAGCTGCGTGGCGTTCTCGATCGTGATCAACGTGCCGCCGTCGTCCACGAAGCGCTGCAGCTCGGCGATCCCCTCGAGTCCGGGGCCGCCCGTGATGTCGGGGCTCGACACCGGCGTGCCGAGCGCCGGCGTCGCCTTCGTCTTCTCGTACGGCAGCGGACCCCACTTGCGATCCACGCCCTGGATCATCCGCGGGAGCGAGCCGCCGTAGTTCGGCACGAGGATCACATCGAAGCGGCCGCGCAGCTTCCCGCGTCGCAGGTCGTCCTTGTCGATCGGCGTGTACGGCACGTGGTACTGCTCGAACGTGTAGCGCGCCCACCCTTCATCCTGCGTGCTGTACCAGCTGTGATAGATCGCCACGCGCGGCAGGTCGAGCGCGTGCTGCGCCACGCTCGGCGCGGTTGCCGTAGCGACGAGCGGCAGCGCGTAGCGCTCGGCGAGCGTCTTCGCGTCGTTGGCGTCGAGCCCCGTGAAGATCACCGAGCCTGCCGGGAAGGTGTCGCTCGCCATGACGAACCGCTGCTCGGCCGCCGACGCGCGCACCTTCGCGCCGTGCGAGGACAGCCAGTAGAGCGCGGGGAGCACTTCATCCTGCGCGTGGTACGGCAGCACGTACACGCTCCCCGTTCCGCTCACCATCGCGCTCGCGGCGACCGTGTCCTTCACCATCTCGAGCGACGGCCAGTGGAATACCGATGAGTCGTTCACCGGCTCGACCGTCACGCCGTACAGGTAGCCCAACGTCCACGCGATGTCGTCGTACGGCGGATACTTGGCTGTCGACGGATAGTGTTGATCGCTCAACAGATTCACCACGAGATCGCCGTACGGCTGGTCGCGCAGGATCACGAAGTCGCCCGCCGAGTCGCCCGCGGTGCGCCGATGGATCTCGATGTGCTGCCGCTCGAGCTGGTTGATGAGATACGCCGCGCGCTTGGGATCGCGCTGGCGCGCGAAGCCCGGGATCACGTAGGCGTAGGGCTTTTCGGTGCGACCGCGCGTGAGGCTGTTCTCCCCCTTCTGCCAGAAGTCGCGCAGCATCTGCGGCGCGTTGTCCACGGTGTAGGTGAGCGACGAGAGGACGCCCGCCTCCATGTAGTTGATGTTGTCGCGCGACGACCAACGCACCTTCTTCGTGGGCGGCCACGGACGGTACCACTGCCGGCTCGTCACCGGATCGCCCGCATAGCTCTCGTGCGAGAGGTCGCGCACGTACGTGTCCGCGCCCGCGTTGCCGAACGTCTCGAAGAAGCGGCCGATCGAGTTGTGGTTGTTGGCCACCCACACCGCGTACCCCGGCCACCATCCATCGAAGAACGCCCACGTCCACACGCCGGGGAGTCCCTGCGCCGCGAGCGCCCGGATGTCGTTGTTCGCCATCGTCTGCCACTCGGCGTCGACGATCGGGTCGTTGTGTGGGTTGTACGGCCCCGTGCCGGTGGAGACGTAGAGCAACGGAATCGACTCGTGCAGGTCGTGCATCACGAGCGGATGCCAGTCGTAGTAGATCGTGTAGATGGCGTGCGTGAGCGCCTGCGACATCTGCAGCCCATCGCGGTTGTTGTCGTGCAGCACGTAGTCGCCCCAGTAGGGCGAGCTGCGCGGGAAACCATCGTCGAAGTCCGGGCGCCCCTTCGTGTAGTGGAGGTACCAGTCCACCTGCCGGTCGCGCCCATCGGGCTCGCTCACCGGGTTGATGATCGTGATGACGTGATCGCGAATCCGCTTGATCGACGGCTCGTCGCTCACCGCGAGCCGGTATGCGAGCTCCATCACCATCTCGGGCGAGCCCATCTCCGTGGAGTGCAGCCCCGCATTCAGATAGTAGATGGGCTTCGCCTCGTTGACGATCGTGCTCACCTCGCTCGCCGGCACGGTGCGCGGATCGGCGAGTCGCGCGAGGAGCGCCTTGTAGCGATCGAGATGCTGCATCGTCTCGTCGTCGGCGACGATGGCGAGAACGATGTCGCGCCCTTCCTCCGTGGTCCCCACCTTCTCCACCCGCACGCGCGGCGTCGCCTTGGCGAGCGCGCGGAAGTAGCCGTACACCTCATCGGCATGGTGCATCACGCCCGGCGCACCGATGATGGTGCCGAAGTACTGTTTGGGCGATGGCACACTCGCACTCATGGGCATCGACGACACCGAGGCCGGCAGGAAGTGCGGGTCGGTGGTGTACTCGCGAATGAGTCGCGCGTACGCGGTGTCGGGCTGTTGGGCGGCAAGCGGCGCGGAGAGCATCGCGCACGCGGGGAGCATCGCGGTCACACACAGCGCGGTCCAACGCATCGGCCGGCTCCGGGCGGAGGGGGTGAGGAGGTGGGACGAACGAACGCCACCGAGAATCAACGGGCCGGTGCGGACGGGGGCAAGGGTGCGCGGTCGCCCCCCTCGCTGTATAGTCGATACCTCGCCCCGGGGGTGTGCGTCTGTTCAGATGTCGGCCGCTGTCGGCGACCGATCGACGCCGCACGCCACCGCTCCGCAGGATTTCCCCTGTCGTTTTCACGATGGCCTCCGCTCGCTCCATCACGTCCACCCTGCCCTCGTATACCGCTCTGACCGCGCCCGCTGTCACGAGCGCGGCTGGCGCGTCGGCGCGGGAGACGTTCGATCGACTCACGCGGCTCGCGGCCCGCGCGCTGGGCGCGCCCATCGCGCTCGTGTCGCTACTCGATGGCGAGCGCGAGGTCATTGCGGGCGGCGTCGGGCTGCCGGAGCAGTGGGCCGCGCGTCGCGAGATGCCGAGCACTCACTCGTTCTATCGGCACGCGGCCGCCTCGGGCGAGCCGCTCATCGTACAGGACGTGCGCGACCACCCGCTCGTTCGAGGCGACGCGGCCCTCCGCGAGCTCGGCGTCAATGCCTGCCTGTTCGTGCCGCTCGACATCGGCATCCACCGCGTGCGTGGCACGCTCTGCGTGCTCGACCGGGCATCGCGCGTGTGGACCGAGCGCGACGTCGCCCTGCTCCGCGACCTCGCCGGCGCGCTCACCACCGAGCTCGCGCTGCGCACGGAGCTGGCCGAGCGTCGCCAGGCGGAGACCGAGCTGCGCCTCGATGCCACCGAGCATCATCGCGCCGAAGCCGAACGCGCCGCGGCAATCGATGCGCTGCGCGCGAGCGAGAGCCGGTTCCACAGCGCGTTCGACAACGCGCCGATCGGTATGGCGCTCTCCACACTCGATGGCCGATGGGAGCTCGTGAACCCCGCGCTCTGCCGCCTGCTCGGTTACACGGAGCACGAGCTCCTCGGCCGGCACTTTCGGGAGATCTCACACCCGGATGAGCTCCCCGCGACTTTCGAGCTGCTGCGACAGCTGCTCGACGGCGAGCGACTCGCCTATCGCGTGGAGAAGCGCTACGTCCACAAGCAAGGGCACACCGTCTGGGTGATGGTGGATGTCAGCATGAGCCGCGACGCCGACGGCCGGCCGCGGCACCTGATCGCGCAGGTGCAGGACATCAGCCAGCGCAAGCGCGACGAGGAAGAGCTACGCACCGCCCACGCGACGCTCTCGACGCTCGTGGCCGCCGCGCCGCTCGCGCTCGTCACCGTGGACCTCGACCACGACCTCACCATTCGCAGCTGGAACCCGGCCGCGGAGCACCTGTTCGGATGGCGCGCGGACGAGCTGATCGGTCGCCCGTATCCGCTCGTGCCGAGCGATCGGTTGGCGGAGTCGGCGAAGCTCGACCAGTCGCTGAAGCGCGACGGCACCGTCTACGCCGTCGAGACACGCCGGATGCGGCGCGATGGCACGCAGGTCGATGTCGTGATGCTCGGCACCGCGCTCCCCGCGGCCGCGGGGCAGCCGCAGCGCGCGGTGCTGTTCTTCGTCGACGTGAGCGAGGAGAAGGCGCTCGAGGCGCAGCTGCGTCAGGCGCAGAAGATGGAAGCCGTGGGGCAGCTCGCGGGCGGGGTCGCGCACGACTTCAACAACCTGCTCACCGTCATCAAGGTCCACACCGAGTTCCTGCTCGAGCAGCTCCCGCAGGGGACGCCCGAGTACGGCGACGTGAGCGGCATCAGCATGGCCGCCACGCGCGCCGCCTCGCTCACGCGGCAGCTGCTCGCGTTCAGTCGCAAGCAGCTGCTCCGCCCGCAGGTGCTCGACCTCAACGCGACCGTCGCCGAGCTCGTGCCGATGCTCGCGCGGCTCATCGGCGAGGACATCGAGATCGCCACCCGGCTCGCCCCCTCGCTGTGCCGCGTGATGGCCGACCCCACGCAGCTGGAGCAGGTGCTCGTCAATCTCGCGGTGAACGCGCGCGACGCCATGCCGACCGGCGGCGTGCTCATCATCGAGACCGCGAACATCGACATCGACGTGACGCACGCGCACCACGACGAGGTGGGGCTGCCGCCCGGGCCGTACGTGATGCTCGCCGTGGGCGACACGGGATTCGGGATGGATGCGGCCACGCAGGCGCGGATCTTCGAGCCCTTCTTCACGACGAAGGGACCGGGACAGGGCACGGGGCTCGGGCTGTCGACCGTGTACGGCATCATCAAGCAGTCGGGCGGCCACGTGTCGGTGGAGAGCGAGCCGGGGCGCGGGACGCGCTTTTCGATCTACCTGCCGCGCAGCGCCGCGGGACATCCGACGCCGGCCGGCAGCGTGATGCCGGTGGCCGCGCCGGGCTCGGAGACGGTGCTCGTCATTGAAGACGAGGAAGCGGTGCGCCGCCTGGCGCGCCGAGTGTTCGAGCACAACGGCTACACCGTGCTCGAGGCGAGTCAGGGGAGCGAGGCGCTGCAGCTGCTCGAGGGGTACGACGGACCGCTCGATCTCGTCGTCACCGATCTCGTGATGCCGGGACTGAGTGGACGCGCGCTGGTGGAGGAGCTCGCGACGCGCCGCTCGCGCTTCAAGGTGCTCTTCGTGTCGGGTTACACCGACGATGAGATTCTGCGGCGCGGTCTGTTGGATCCCGGCGTGGAGTTCCTGGAGAAGCCGTTCACCGCCAACGCGCTCGCGCGCCGCGTGCGCGACGTGCTCGACTCGCCGAGCCGCGGCCGGTGGCCGCCGGAGCCACCCGACACGTCAGCGTAATCGATTCCGTATTCGTGCAACTTCTTTTGGAGAGTGTGATGGCCAGCAAGTCGACGGATCAGAACGACCGCCTCAACGAGCTCGAGCACGAAGTCGCGCGACTGCGCACGAATCAGCAGGAGCTGCTCAAGGCCTTGCTGCAGCTGCTGCCGAGCGATCACGCGCAGTACGTGCTGCGCAATCTGAAGCAGGAGTGAGGGAGGGACTGGGGCGGGTGGATTCGAACCACCGATCTTCGGATTAACAGTCCGACGCTTTGCCAGCTCAGCTACGCCCCAAGGACGCGACACCCCGGCCGTGCATCACGAACGACCGGGGTGTGACGTACACACAGGCAAAATATAGCTGACGGGGAAAACGAAAGAGGGGAGCGCCACATGGCGCTCCCCCGTCGTTCATCCGCGGTCACGAGTGTCCGAGGTCCGATCGCGTGCACCGACGCGAGTGCCGCTCACGTGCCGGACTTCGCGCCGGACTGCAGATGCTTCTGGATCGATTCCGCTTCGGTCAGATGCGACTGGATCAGCGGGTGCGCCTTCTTCGCCAGCGCCTTGAGCTGCGCATTGCTGGCATCGCTCTCGATCGTGTTCAGGAGGCCGATCGCCGCCTTGTGGAGCGTCACCTCCTGAGCCATGTAGGTCGAGTCGAGCGCGGGCCCTTTGGGCGTCGATTGCAGCTGCTGCATCCCGCTCGTGACGGACGGCTGCACCAGATCGTTGGCTGGCGGCTGCGGGGTCAGGTTGAGCCTCTGTGCAAGTTGCTGCCCTTGCTTATCGAGCGCGCTGTGGTCCGTCACCATCCGACGCGCGAACGCCTTCACGCGCGGGTTGGTGGCCTTCGTCTCCATCAGCTTCCCGGACTCTATATCACCCTGGTGTACTTCGTGGACGAGGGCGGCGTAGTTGGCGTCGGAGAGTCCCTTGAAGCTGCTCGTCAGGCTCGCGACGTCGCCGCCGGCCGCGCTCTTCACCGCGCTGGTATCCGAGCCCGCCGCCTTCCCGCCCGTGGTGTCGGTGCCGGTGGCCGCGCCCGTGGTGGCGCCACTCGTTGCGCCGGTGGCCGCGCCGGTATCCGTGCCGGTCGCTGCGCCCGTGGTTGCGCCACCCGCGGCGCCGGTGCTCGTGCTGTTCGGCGGCGCGGGCGCCGCAACGTTCCCGCCCGCGGACTCCGAAACGGCCGCTGAACTGCGCCGTCCACTGCAGGCGCCCAGGGTCGTGCCAACCGCGATCGCCAGCGCGAGGCTGGCGTAACGCGATGCCGTGATCTGCATACAAACCTCCTGCATGAGTCAGAGGGGCAACGCATCGTGCCCCGATCGGTCGTCGCCATCCGACGCGACGCCGCATGGTGCAAATCCATCGACTGGCGCAAGAACCGTACACGCCACGCGCACCGGCGACGGATCGCGTGGCGCCAGCGAACGCGCGCCGGATGCCGCGCACGCAGCCTCCCACGCACGCGACCCCTTGCCGCGGTTTCTTACGATGAGAGTCGTTGCTGGATGCGCTCCGCCTCGTGCAGGTGCGACTCGAGCACGGTCACGGCGTTCTGCAACAGGCCGCGCAGCTGCGACTCCTGCGTCGCCTGCTCGGCCGTACGCACCGCGGAGATCGCCTTCTGGTGCAGGCGGATCTGATCCGCGATGAACACGCGGTCGAACGACGGCCCGCGCGGCGTGGCGCGCAGGGTGTCGAGCAGCTGCGTCTCCAGCTCGACGAGCGTGCTGTCGTTCGTGGCCTGCGGCGTGACACCGAGCCGCGCGGAGAGTGTGCGGGACTCGTGCAGGAGCTGGCGATGATCGCGGATCAGCTGCGTGGCGAAGTTCTTGACCGCGGCGTTCGTCCCCCGCTCCACCGCGAGCCCGGCCGCGCTGATCTCGGTGCTGTTCGCGTCATCGAACATGCCGAAGACGTGCGGCACGGTGAGCGTGATCGTCCCCGCCGCTCCGGCCGATGTCGCCCCGGGGCGCGCGGCGGATGTCTCGCTCGCGGGATTGCGCAGCTGTGTCGTGTCGACGCCGCGCGCCGTGTCAGCGCCCGTCGCGCCGCGCTCGGACCCGACGACTTCGCCGCCCGCCGATGTGCGCTGCGGAGGCTCGGTGTGCCGCGTCTCGCACGCCGTGAACGATGCGAGCCCGAGCAGTACGAGCGCGAAGCGGACCGGGGGCGAAGGGAGACGCAGCATGGAACCTCCTGGATGAACGGCTGAGCGGGACTTCGACCGAGCGCCCGAACATCGCAGGATGTGTTCCCTATCGCGGCGGTTGGCTCCCGGTACTCGCCGTCGGCATGCGGAACCGCGCATCCGGCTCGGGCACTGGGATTGAGGATTCAACAGACAGACTCCCGGAGCATCATCGCTCCATCACGCACACTATCCGATCTCCTGGTTGGATCACGATGCGAGGGCATCTCGCGGGACACGGCCGCGCGGGCAAGGGGCATGCACAGACGAACGTGCAGACAGCACCGGCCTATACAGGAGGATCATCATGCGCCCCGACATCACCCCCGGAGCCACCTTCCCCGACTACGAGCTACCCGACGAGACCGATACTCTCCGCCGACTCTCGGTGCTGCAAGGGGATGACCCGATGATCCTCACCCTGCATCGGGGGTTCTACTGCCCCAAGGATCGGCAGCAGCTCCAGCAGCTCGTCGCCTTCGCCCCGCAGTGCGTCGTCGCCTACACACGACTCGTGAGCATCACCACGGACGACACCGTCCTCGAGCTGAACGAGCTGCGCATGGGCGTGGGGGCGGACTGGCCGTTCCTCTACGACACGGACCGCGTGATCGCGAAGGACCTCGGGATCGAGGAGTACACCGATCAGAAGCACCATCCCATGATCCCGTACACCTTCATCCTCGCCCCCGGTCTCGAGATCGCGCGCATCTACAACGGCTACTGGTACTGGGGCCGGCCATCGACGGCCGACCTGCACCGCGATCTGCGCGAGCTCACGGCGCAGATCCGCCCCGACTGGCACATCGACTCGCCGGCGATGCGCGAGCTGTGGGAATCGGGCGAGCGCGACAAGTTCTACCCGTACGGGAAGAGCATGCACGAGGTGCTGGTGCGCGCCGCGGGGGCGGTGGATCAGTTCGTGTGAGCGCCCGGGCGCATCACGGCCCGCCGGCCGACTTCGTCGGCTGTGCCTTCGGGAGGTCGAGCGCGGGATCGCGCGTGAAGAACCCGGCGGGCATGAGGCGGAAGCCGACGCTCTGCATCGTCATCACCGGCCACTCTTCGGGCCGCGGGATGTGCGTCATCCCGAACGTGTACCACACCACGATGTCGCGCCTGTCGACCGATCGGTTGGCGCGCGTCCACTGCACGAGTCCGTCACCGCCCGGGCTCTGGTTGATGTAGTCGCCCGCCGCGTGCATCTCACGCGCGTCGTACGGCGTCACCCACAGGTTCGCCTTGAGGAAGCCCGCGCGCGTGCGCACCGACGACGACGGATCGGCGTACGGCACCGCCGTCATCCCCGGCACGAGCAGATAGCCGACCGGCTGGCCGAGCGTATTCGTCACCGTGGGATTCACGATGTCCCACATGCGCGCCGTCGCCAGGTTCACCGTGCGCTGGGCCTCGAGCTCACGGCGGAGCGGCGTCGTCGCGACCGCGAACGCGTTGCCGTACGGGTCGTTCGCGCCGCGCGGCTCCGCGTGCGTGTTCATCTCCGTCACGCTGTTCGCCGGCCCGTCGACGTCGAAGTCCAGTCGGAAGTTGAAGAAGTGCTGGTGATAGGTGGCCGCGAGGTACGGCGCCACGCGGGTGTAGTGCGCGTCATCATCACTCCCCGGCGTCGCGATGCTGTCGGGCAACGCCTGCGTCTGCAGGATCCCGTTCAGCTCCACCTGCTGCTCGAGCACGCCGTCCTGATGGAAGATCCAGTGGAAGCCGTACTCGTAGTTCCCCACCGTCGTCACGAACGCGAGCACCAGCTCGCGTGCTCGGCGCCCGTCCGGCGTCTCCGCCACGTGCTTCCACAGTGTGCCGCCGTCGCGCTCGTAGAGCACCGCGGCGCGCTGCAGCGTGACCGGTCTCCCCTCCGCATCGGCGAACGTCGCATCCACGAACGTCGCGTTGGCCGGCGCATCGACCGACGGATCGAGCGGCGCCGTGAGCCAGCAGCAGAGCCCGTACTCGCCTTCGTCGAACGCGTTGCGGAAGAACCACCCCTTTTCCGGATCGCCGTAGGGGACGACCATCTCCGAGAGCGATGCGCGATAGAGAATGGGACGCACGCGTCCGTGGTCCTCGTAGCCGACCTGGTAGAGCACGAGCCCCTCGCGCGGCACGACGGCGAAGCGGAAGCGCCAGTGCTGCCACCGCACCTCATGGCCATCGAGCGTGAAGCTCGCGCCCTCGGGCTGCGAGACGACCAGCGGCTTCGGCGCCTCGCGCGGTGCGCCGACGATCGTGTCGTAGTCGTCCACGTGGCCGATCGGCCGCACGCCCAGATCGATGAGCTTCATCACCTTGTGATGGTCGACATCGACGTACGCGATGACGCCTTCGACCGGCCGCGCGTACGCGTTCGTCGCCGCGCCCTTCAAGTAGGAGAGCGCGCGCCACAGCCGCACCCCCTTCTCACCGGGGAGGTCGAACCATCCCGCGCTCCACGGATCCACCTGCACACTGTCGAACGCGGTGATCCCGCGCTTGCGCATCGCGGCCTGCCACGCGGGATCGCCGCGCACGATGTGCTCGATGAGCGCGTAGTCGGTGGGGAGGAGCGGCGGCTGCACGCCGGACTTCGGCGTCCACGAAACGAGCGTCCCCTTCGTGAGATTCACGACGGCTTCGAACGTCCGCCGCGTCGTACGCTGGTAGACGACGGCGAACGCCTCGCGGTCGAGCGGCGTGCCGGTCGTGTCGGCGAGCAGTTGCGCCTTGGGCGGCTCGTGCAGCGAGATGTTCGCGAACTCGCTCGATGTATCCGTCTTCCCCGCGGCGCGGAGGATCGCGACGGTGCGCGTGATCTCCGGCGCGGTGAGAGGGTCGAGGGGATAGGGCGCGGGCTGTTGCGCGCGCGCGGGGAGCGCGACGGTGCCGGCGAGTGTGAGTGCGGCGACGAACGGGGCGAGAAGAACGGCGAGTATCCAACGCATCAGGCGAGGTCTCCGGAGCCGCGGAATCGAGCTGTGGGCCCCGGTAGTCTAGCGCGTCCGGCTCGCGTGCGCGACGCGCGGGCGCCTGCCGCCCCTACCTCCGCATCGTCTTCCACCAGCGAGGCCAGCTTTCACCTGCGCGACGGCAGCCTGCCCCGCATCGCCGCCGTGCGCCCGTCATCGCTACACTGCACGCAACGTCACCGCGGGATCGACGTGTGTCGCGCCGAGCACGACGCTGGTCGATGGTGAGACACGCCTTCCGCACAGGAGGCACGGCGCCGAACCGGCGCTCGGCTTCGGCGCCCGCGGCGGCTGGGGACATACCGGCGGCGATGAACTCCTGCACCAGCACTCGAGGTGGAACGTCAGCTCATCATCGAGATCCGCGACGGGATCCGAGCCCCAGAAGCGCCGGTAGCGCCGCCAGCGCGGAGCGTCGGTCATGACCGCTACTCCACTCGCATCGCCACTAGCGGATCGACCTTCGTCGCACGCCACGCCGGAAGCCAACTCGCGAGCATCGCGACGATGACCAGAACGATCGGCGTGGCGAGGAACGTCACCGGGTCGGTTGGCTCGACGCCATAGAGGAGACTCGCCACGACGCTCGTGAGCGCGAATGCGCCCGCGAGTCCGATGCACGCACCGGCGACGACCAGACGTGCGCCCTGCCCCATCACGAGCGCGAGCACGTTCCGCCTCGTGGCGCCCAACGCAATGCGCACACCCAGCTCGCGCGTGCGTTGCGCCACGGCGTAGGCGATGACGCCGTAGAGCCCGACCGCAGCCAGCAGTAGCGCGAGCGCGGCGAACACACCCAGCACCTGACCCTGCACCCGCTGTCGCCACAGCGAGCGCGACACCACCTGCTCGAAGGTCTGGATCTGGTACGCCGGGACCTCGGCGTCGATGTCGCGAATCGCGCGGCGCACGGCAGGCACGAGCGAGAGCGGATCGGCGAGCGACGTGCGAATGGCGAGCGTCTGTGTGAGCACCGGCTCAGCGAAGTACGGCAGATAGATGGCCGGCCCCATAGGCTGCGGCAGCCGATAATGACGGAAGTCGCGCGCGACGCCCACGATGGTGATCCAGGGATCTGGCGAGTCGAGGTCGCCGATCTTCACGCGCTTGCCGATCGGGTTCTCACCGGGGAAGGCGCGTTCCGCGAAGATCTGGTTGATGACACCGACGTGCGCCGACGAGTCGCGATCGGCCGGCGCGATCCCCCGTCCACGGAGGATGGGAACGCCGATCGCCTTGAAGTAGTCGGGTGTGATCTCTTGAAAGTGCGAGATGAACGCGTGGCCGGGCCGTGGCGCGGGCCGCCCCTCGATCGACATCCCCGCTTGCACGTCCCATCCGCTGAACGGGATGCCCTGCGCCGAGCCAACCACCTGCACGCCCGGCAGCGCCGCCACGCGATCGAACAGCTGCTGGTAGAACGCGGCGCGCTTGGCAGGTTGCGCGTACCCGGACTCGGGAAGCGAGATCCGCATCGACAGGATGCCATGCTCATCGAAGCCGAGGTCCGTCCCCTCGAGTGCGCGATAGCTCCTGATGAGAAGCATCGCGCCGGCGAGCAACATCACGGAAAGCGCGAGCTCCGTCACCACGAGCGCTCGCCGCAGCCGGCTCCGTACGAGGCTCCCCGATCCCCGCGCACCTTCCCTCAGCGCACGACTCGGTTCAAGGTGTGTGGAGCGGAAGGCGGGGATGATGCCGAACAGGGCACCCGCGAGCGCGGCGACGAGCACCGCGAAGCCGAGCGTGGCGCCGTCCACGCTGAAGGTGATGTAGAAGGGAACGTCGCCGGGGAACGCGAACCGGAGCAGTGGAACGGCCAACGCCGCGAAGATGCCGCCCAGCACACCGCCGAGCACCGCGAGCGTCATGCTCTCCGTCAGCATCTGTCGAACGAGACGTCCGCGCCCGGCACCGACCGCAGTACGGATGGCCATCTCGCGCTCGCGCGCTGCGCCGCGAGCGAGCATCAAATTCGCCACGTTGGCGCACGTGATGAGCAGGACGAACGTCACCGCACCGAACAGGATGAGCACCGGCTTGCGGAGATCACCCACGAGGTCGTCGCGCAACGTGCTGACCTCGGTGACCCAGCCAAAGTTCTCCTTCGTGTACTCGCGCTGCAGCCGCGCCGAAACCGTCGCCAGATCGGCGCGCGCCTGCGCCAGCGAGACGCCCGGCGCGAGACGGCCGATCGCTCCCGCGTACATGCGGTTCTCTCGCAGTTCCTGCGGTCGAGGTGTGAGCGGAATCCACACCTGGCCGCGATCCGGGAACGCGAAGCGCCGCGGCATCACACCGACGACGGTGTACGGCAGGCCGTCCACCGTCACCGTGCGGCCGACGATCGCGCGGTCGCCGCCGAAGCGACGTTGCCACAGCCCATAGCTGAGCAGCAGCACGCGATCCCCTCCCGCACGATCCTCGCCCTTCACGAACGTGCGCCCGACGAGCGGGTCCACGCCGAGCAGTGGGAAGAGGTTCGGGGTGACCTCGGCACCCTCCAGGCGCTCCGCTTCTCCGTCGCCTCCCGACAGCGTGAGGGAGGTCCACGTCCACATGCCGATCCCGGTGAACGTGCGGTTCTCGTCGCGCCACGAGAGGTAATCGAGATACGAGATGTTGCTGTGGTGCGCATTGATGGCCGCGCTTCCCGAGTAGATCGCGACCAGGCGATCGGGGTGCGCATAGGGCAGCGGGCGGAGCAGGATCGCGTTCACGGCGCTGAAGATCGTGGTCGTGATCCCGACCCCGAGCGCGATGCACAGGATGGCGGTGAGCGTGAAGCCCGGGCTCTTGCGCAGTGTGCGCGCCGTGAAAGTCAGATCGTTCCACATGGCGTCCGTCACCTCCAGGCGGTGGGCGTGCCGTTGTCGTCGCTCGTCGATCTTCACGCACGCCGTGCGAATCCCTCGCACGTCCCCGAACTCCCGCTCAGCCTGGGCACGGGCCGCAGTGGGTGTCATCCCAGCTGCGACGAGATCGCGTTCGCGCGTCTCCAAGTGAAACGCGAGCTCGTCATCGACATCGGCACGATGGTCCGGCCCCCAGAAACGGAGATAGCGCCGCCAGCGCGGTGTGTCGCTCACGCGCGTTGTCTCCTCAGGCGGGCTGCTCGGTGGCGCGCAGCACCTTCCCCACCGCATCCACGAACTGCGTCCACGTCGCCGTCTCGGCGCGGAGCTGCTGGCGTCCCTTCGTGGTGAGCCTGTAGAACTTCGCCCGCCGGTTGTGCTCCGTGAGCCGCCACTCGGAGGTGATCGCGCCCCGTTCTTCGAGTCGATGCAGCGCCGGGTAGAGCGAGCCTTCGCCCACGGTGAGCACCCGCCCGGTGAGGTGCTGAATCCAGCGGGCGATGGCGTAGCCGTGGGCCGGGCCCCAGGCGAGCGTCTTCAGGATCAGGAGATCGAGCGTCCCCTGCAGCAGGTCGAGCGGTGTGGCGGGCATGGGACTCCCATCGGGTGTCGATGTATACGGTGTGCACCGATACATCGAATGTCAAGGGGAGCGCCGAGGCGATACCGGCGCCCCGCACACGCGGATGTCCGGTGGCCACCGCCCCCTCTTGCGCTCCCGCCCTCCTGCGCCACTTTAGGGCTGCTTCGTCCTCTCCGCTGACCCGTGGTCATCCCGAGCGCAGCGAGGGATCTCGGCTCGGCGGGAGGAGATCCCTCGCTGCACTCGGGATGACAACTGTGCACGACCCCCGTCGCCCCACCGTCCCGACTCAGGATCCCCGCATGCGATCCGCCCTCACGGCCCCGCTCGCCGCCCTCGCCGTCGCCCTGGTGACCACACCCGCCCTCGCGCAGCGCGCCGCGACCCGCGCTCGGCCGCACGACCCGACCGCGGCCACCGAGCAACCCGCGCCCGAGACCAACCGGCAAATGACCATCGCCGATCTCGAGCACTGGCACACCATCCGCTCGGCCACGCTCTCCGCGGACGGCAAGTACTTCGCGTACATCCTCGCACCGAACGAGGGCGACGCGACGGTCATCATCCGCGCGACGGCCGACGGTGCAAGGGAGATGCGCTTCCCCATCGGCGAGCCGCCAATGTCGGCCGGCGGTCCGTTCGGCGCCGCGCGCTCGCGCGATCTCGTCATCTCCGGCGATTCGCGCTGGGCCGCGTTTACCGTCTACCCCGCGCACGACGACGCACGCCGCGCGCGCAAGGCGCACAAGCCGACGTACGACGATGTCACGCTCGTGAACCTCTCGACGGGCGCGACGCACACCTTCGATCGCATCCGCCGCTTCAGCTTCAACGACGACGACGCGCCCGCCTGGCTCGCGCTGCAGGGCTACGCGCCCGAGGGCGCGCGCGGCGGGGGCGCACCATCAAGTGACGGAGCGCAGAACGGAGCGGCGCCTTCCCGCTCCACCGCCGCCGATCTCCTGCTCTACGATCTCGCGTCGGGCACCGTGATGACCATCGGCAACGTGGACGAGTGGAGCTTCGACGACGCGGGCCGCTACCTCGCCTACACGGTCGACGCGCATGAAGCCGCGGGCGATGGCGTTCAGCTCCGCGACCTGCGTGCCGGCACCATTCGCGTGCTCGACAGCGACAGCGCCATCTATCGCCAGCTCACGTGGGCCGACAGCGGCGACGCGCTCGCCGTCCTGCGCGGCCGCGCCGACACGCTCACGAGCGACACGCTCTACACGCTTCTCGCCTTCACCACGTTCGGCGCCAACGGACCGAAGGAGACGGTGTTCGATCCGTCGCAGCACGCGGAGTTCCCCGCCGAGATGGCGCTGAGCGCCAACCGCGCGCCGAGCTTCAGCGAGGATTTCCGCACGGTGTTCTTCGGCATCCGCGACGCGAAGAAGCCACGCGGCCCCGTCTACGCGGCGGGCGATCGGCGCTCGCCCGTGCAGCCCGGCGCGCCGGGGATGGGCGGCACCATCCATCAGAACCCGTCCGCGCTCCCCGGCGACGATGATCCGCCGTCGCTCATCCTCTGGCACTGGAAGGACCACCGCCTCCAGTCGCAGCAGCTCGTCGAGGAGCAGCGCGACCGCGCGTTCAGCTACCTCGCCGAGTATCGCATGGCCGACAATCGGTTCGTGCGCCTGGCGGACAGCGCACTGCGACAGGTCTCGCTCGCGCCGCACGAGCGATGGGGCGTGGGCGAGGACACGCGTGCCTACGAGCGCGCAGCGAGCTACGACGGTCGCCGCTACGCGGACATCTACGCCGTGAATCTGCACGACGGCTCGCGTCGCCTGCTATTGCAGAAGCACGAGCCGGGCACCATCCCCTCGCCCGACGGCACGCAGCTCCTCACCTGGGGCCCCGATGCGCAGTGGCACGTGATCGACATCGCCACCGGCGCCGATCGCGTGATCACGAAGGACGTGCCGACTACCTTCGCCAACGTCGAAGACGATCACAACAACCTCTACCCGCCGCCCGTCTCCCCGCAGCGCGCCGCGCTCGGCTGGAGCACGGACAGCCGCTACGTGCTGCTCTCCGACGGGTGGGACATCTGGAAGGTCCCCGTGCATGGCGGCTCCGCGGTGAACCTCACGCACGACGGCAAGTCGACGCGCGTCCGCTACCAGCGCCGCTACGTGTTCGATCGCAAGGAGAAGGGGATCGACCTCGCGCAGCCGATGTACGTGGCGCTTTACGGCGAGTGGACCAAGAAGGAAGGGCTCGCGCGCGTGGACGCCGAGCACGCGACGGTGAAGCGACTCATGTGGGACGACGCGAGCGTCGACGTCGCGCGCGCCGAGAAGGCGAACGTCTTCCTCTACACGCGCCAGACGTTCAACGAGTATCCCGACTGGTACGTGGCGAGCGCCGACTTCTCGAGCGGGCGGAAGATCACGAACGCGAACCCACAGCAGCAGGAGTTCGCCTGGTCGAGCGGCGCGCGGCTCATCAACTATGTGAGCGACAAGGGCGACTCGCTGCAGGGCGCGCTGTATCTCCCGGCGAACTACGAGCCCGGCAAGCGGTATCCGCTGCTCGTCACGATCTACGAGAAGCGCTCGCAGAACCTGCATCAGTACGCGGCGCCGAGCGACACGCGCACGCCGGATCCGAGCGTGTACACGAGCCGCGGCTACGCGGTGCTCGATCCGGACATCGTCTATCGTGTGAACGATCCGGGGATGTCCGCCGTGTGGTGCGTGGTGCCGGCGGTGAAGGCCGCGATCGCGACGGGAATCGTCGACTCGAGTCGCGTGGGGCTCTGGGGCCACTCGTGGGGCGGCTACCAGACGGCCTTCCTCGTCACGCAAACGCACATCTTCAAGGCGGCGATCGCCGGCGCGCCGCTCACCGACATGGTGAGCATGTACAGCTCCATCTACTGGAACTCGGGCGGCACCAACCAGGCGATCTTCGAGGCGAGCCAGGGACGCTTCAAGGGGAACTTCACCGACAACTTCGACGCCTACATCCGTAACTCGCCCGTCTTCCACGCCGCCAATGTCACCACACCGCTCATGATCCTGCACGACGACAAGGACGGCGCCGTCGACTTCAACCAGGGGATCACGTACTTCAACACGCTGCGCCAGCTCGGCAAGCAGGTGATCCTGCTCGAGTATGTGGGGGAGAACCACGGGCTCCGGAATCCGGTGAACCAGAAGGACTACGCGATGCGCATGCGGGAGTTCTTCGATCACTACCTGCTCGGCGCACCCGCGCCCGACTGGCTCACGAACGGTGTGCCGCGCATCGAGCTCGAGCAGGAGCTGCGCGACGAGGTGGCGGCGCGGCAGCAGAAGCCGGAGGCGATGAAGCGAGCCGTGCCACCCGCAGTGGTGCCACGATGATGATCACGCCGCATTAACGGCATGCCCGGCAACATGTTGACTTGTTGATGTCTGGAAGAGCCCGCGGCGGATCTTGGTGGCGCTGCAGTCACCATCTACTCTCCGGGGCTCGCCATGATTTCGTGCGTTCGCTGTGTCAGGCTGTCGTGCGTCGTCGTCTTCACCCTGCTCGCGGCCGCGCCGCTGCGGAGCCAGACATCGTCCGGCACGCGGACTAGCCATCCGGCCGCGGGCGGGGCGAGTGCGCAATCGATCGCCGAGGTCCGCGCGATCATGGCCAAGCTGCAGCGCGGCGAGTTTCCGACGCCGCAGGAAGCCATGCGCATGAAGGAGCTCGTCCAGGCGACGGGAAGCATGTCGGCGCCGAGCCCGCAGCTGCTCGACGCCATGTCGCCGCTCTTCGACGGTGCGCCCAACGACATTCAGCGGACTGTGCGCAGCGTGCGTGCCGGCCACAAAGCGACACCGGCCGAGGCGGCCAAACTCAAGGCGTTCGTCACTCAGGCCTTCCTCGGCAAGGCGATGGCGCTCCCCTCCGGCCTGATGAACGGCCTCATGGCATCGGCCGCGGGCAACCGGGTCGCATCAGCGGCGGAGGCGATGGGCTCCGCGGTGTGCCCCGCATCGAGGAGCACCTCGCCCGCGCTCTCGACATCGCCACCCACGGCGAGCCAGCTCTCCTCGACGTTGAATCGCATCATCCAACGGAGCGCGCGGGCTGAAACTCCTACTGCACGAGCGAAGCTGGCGACCGTCATCGCCGGCACCTCATCGCCAGCGCACGTCGCGCAGTTGGGCGCGGTGCTCTGGATGTACGGCGCGAGCAACGGCGGTGCGTACGCGCTGGCGAGCGCGGCCAAGCGCTCGAGCGATCCCAACACGCTCACGAATCTCGGCGCGGCGCTCAACTCGACGGGCGACTACGCCGATGCGGCGACCGTGCTGCGCGCCGCACTCGCGAAGGACCCCGCGCTCGTCCCCGCGCTCAACAACCTGGCCGTCGCCATGGCCAATCTCGGCGACCTGCGCGGCGCTGAGCGGACGTTGCGGCAGGTGCTGCAGACAGCACCCCGATTCTCGGACGCGAGATTCTCGCTCGGCCGCGTGCTCGAGTGCGAGGGCGACATGGCCCATGCGCTCGCGGCCATGCGCCAGGCGACCGAGGAACAGCCGAGCCACGCCAGACAGCAGTTCATGATGGCGGTCTGGCGGACCACGAACATCCCGATGGTCGACGCGGCCTCCAACACGGACCCCGGTGCGTCGAACGCCGCCACCGGCACGACGAACGATGCACCACATGCGACCCGCCAGACGCGCATCGATGGCGCGCTCAGCATCATCCTCCTCCCCGGAACGGTCGCGGGCTACACGACATTGCTGGTCAAGCGGCACGCTTTCAATGACGCCGCGGCGCACGATGTCGAGCAGACAAAGCGCTACACGCGGGAGAAATCGGAGTACGAAGCCATGCTCGCGCATCTCCCCGGCCGGACGACCGTGCACCGTGGAGGCACGGAGATCATCCCGATCTCCGATGAGGGGATCAAGGAAGCGCTCGACCAGGCATGGGACGACGCGTACGCGCAAGAACAGGCGGTGGAGGAACGCAACGAACCGGTGTTCGAGGACATCGACCATGCGATGGAGGTGACCAGCAACCGTGCGTTCGACGTCATCGGGCAGGGCGGACATCCATGCTCGGTGCTCATGCCGGCCCTCACGACGCAATACGGCAAGTTCCTCGGCGTCCACAACAGCACCGTCACGGCGCTCAACACCATCGCGAAGGATTATGCGGCCCGGGCGAGTCGACTCATCGATCGGCTGCACGACCCCATCATCGCCGCCATCGAGGAAGCGAACGTGCGTCTCAACCTCCTGGTCCTGCAGTCGTACATCGATCAGGAGGCGACGACCTTCGGCCCGAACACCATGATCGTCCTTCAAACGTGCCCCGCGTCCGCCGACGTTCGGGCCGTTCGGAAGCCGCAGATGCAGGACGTCGCTCACCCCGGCCCGTGCCACACGCTGCTCGAGGGGAAGGCCATCATTCTTTCGATCAAGATCGACTGCCGCTCGGTCACGCTCTCCGGCGGCGAAGGGTTGCTCGGCGCGCTGAAGTACGACATCCACACGCATGCCGGCACGATCTTCCTCGGGGGCGGACTGAACGTGGAGGGACCAGGATTATCCATTGGCGGAAAAGAAACCGGAGTAGCTGGCGTGGGCCCGAAGTCCGCCTCGCTCAGCGGGAAGATCGGCATCAGTCTGGCATTCGATGGCAGTGGCAACTTCACCGATGCGGGCTTTACGACTGGCGTGGAGGCCGGGTTGGCCGGCAAGAGCGTGGACATCACGCAAACGGTGTGGGCCATCAACGGCATGCAGTACAGCCCCGACGCCGCGAGCATCATGAGGTGATCGGCATCTCCATGGTCGGGAACAGTGGCGGTGCGCGCCGAGTTTGCGATACGAAGCGCTCACCTTCACCCGTACCGATCCCGATGCCCACTCTCACCCTCGACCCCGCGACGACCGCTCTCGTCCTGATCGATCTGCAACGCGGCATCATCGGTGCACCGACCGCGCCGCACGCGGCGTCCGACGTGATCGCCCGCGCCGCGCGGCTCGCCAAGCGGTTCCGCGAGCGCCACGCGCTCGTCGTCCTCGTCCACGTGGATCCCGGCCCGCACGGCGAGCTCTTTCCCCGGCCGATCACGGACGTCGAACGCCCGCCGTTCAACGTGCCGCCCGAGTGGACGGAGCTCGTGCCGGAGCTCGGTCGCAGCGATGACGATGTGATCGTCACCAAGCATCAGCCGAGTGCGCTGTACGCCACCGATCTCGAGGTACAGCTCCGGCGTCGCGGCATCCGCACGATCGTCCTCGGCGGCATCTCGACGAACGTGGGCGTGGAAGCCACCGCGCGCGAGGCATTCGAGCGCGGCTACGAGCAGGTGTTCGTGGAAGACGCGATGACGGCGCGCGACGCCGAGCTGCACACGCTCGCGGTCAAGCGCTTCTTCCCGACGATCGGCCGCGTGCGCACGACGGACGAGGTGCTCGCGGCACTGGGGTGAGTCGCTCGGCTGCTGAATTGTCATCCCGAGCGGAGCGTTGTCATCCCGAGCGGAGCGTTGTCATCCCGAGCGCAGCGAGGGATCTCCTCGCGGGCTGCCCGAGATTCCTCGCTCTCGCTCGGAATGACGACTGTGTCGGGAGGTCCCTCGCTGCGCTCGGGATGACAACGGGTGATCAGATCACCCGCAGCGAGTCCGTCTCCGCCGAGAGCGCATCGAGGAACTGCTGCATCTCGCGCACGCGCTTCGCGCCTTCGCGTTTCGCAGCGTCCGTGTGCAGCCGACCCGGCATGTCGAGCATCTGCTCTCGAATCACGTCGATCGCGTGAGGCAGATCGGGCGCGATCTTCTCGCGCGTGGTGAGCGAGATGATGCGCGCGACATCGATAGCGCCGAGGAAGTCCAGGATGTCGGCATCGCGAAAGAGGATCGCGACGGCGAGCGTGTCCGGCGGGCGGTAGTACTGGTGGTGGCTCATGATCTCCTTCGCGAGCGCCGCCTTCTCCATGGGGAACCCCACCGCGCGCAGCACGCTGTCGGCGAGCTGGGCGCTCCGGTCGCCGTGATCCACGCCGGGCCTGGCGTACGGCGGGATTCCGCCCATGTCGTGCAGGTAGGCCGCGGCGTAGAGCGCGTCATCATCCACCGTGATCCCCTCGGCGCGCGCGAGCGCGAGCGTCATCTCGTAGTCGCGCCGCGCGTGCGCGGGGCCCCAGGCCGTGTGCTGCAGGTGCGTCTCGGCGAAGTCGTGAATCTGCCCGCGCCAGTCGTCAGCGGAGGACGGTGCGCTGGCGTCATCGCTGGAACGATGCGCCGCTGGCACACTCCGGGCAGCGCCGAGGGCGCCTCGTGCGTCGCGCTCGCTTCCGTTCGAGCGCGCGGGGACGGTGAGTGAGACCGCACCGGCAATCAACAGCGTGAGCACAGCGGACCGGCGGACGGACGACACAGGGAGAGAACGCATAGAGGGTTCGCGGTCGGAGGTGACGAGCGGCGTTGAGACATTGCATTCAGGGTGACGACATCCGCCAGGGCCGTGTGCCCGATGTCGAATCCTGCCGCTGCCTCCCTCCCGCATCGAGCGAATCGCGGCGGTGCTTCGCGGCAGCAGCGAGCGAATCGCGCCGCCGAGCGGCCAGCACCGAATCCGCGCGCTGCTTGAGACGCGCCAGGATCGGCAATACATGCGCGTTGACCGTGCTGTCGCGCGTGCGTTGCGCGCGACTGGGTCCACCTCCAGGCAGCGGGATCGCGATCCCGGTCGAAAGCGGAGTGGGCATCCTGCTCGGCGACGGCGGCGCGGGAATCCCGGCACATCCCGCGCAGTCGCCGGCACGCCCGGCGCTGTCATTCGGGCGATTCGCGAGATAGGGGACGGAGGCCGCGAGCGCCCGCAGCACGGAATCGCGCTCGGCGGGCGTGAGCGTGCGCAGCGCCGTCGCAATGCCGGCACGGCTGCCAGCCACGCACGGGGCGCTGCACGGCGGCGTGGCATTCACGCCGCTTGCCGGCGCGGATCGGTCCGGTGAGGCGAGCGGCTCCGCTGGCGGCGCGAACCGCGCATCGGGGGCGGTGAGCCGCGCATCGGGCGGTGCGAGTCCCGTGGGAGTCGATGCGGATGGCTGCTGCGCGCGCGATTGCCCCGCGGCACTGCGCCCCGAATCGGAGCGCGCACTCGTATGGCTCGGCGGAACGACGAACGCCGGTACCGCCTGTCGCGGCACGGGTCGAGCCGATGGTGTCGTGCGTGGTGCGGTGCGCGGCGCGACGCGCGACACACCCGGCGTGCGCTGCGGCACTGTCTCGAACGCGAGTCGCTCCTGCTGTATCGGCTGGCGTGGCAGCATGGCGCGCAACAGGAGATCTCCGGGACGCACGCTCCCCGCGCTCAGCCCGATGGAGAGAAAGAGGAGCAGCGTGAGTCCGATCGCGAGCAGCCAGACCACCCACGAGCGCGCACCGGTGGATCGATCGATGGCGCCGCCAAAGCGCATTGCGTGAGCACCTCACCATGCGGGGATGCGACACCGGGCTGCAAGGGCAGTACCCCGGGCTGTGCGTCGAGGTCCGGCCGGCGCAGTACGCGGCGCGGCGGCAGCAACCGCGCTCGGCCACGTCGCTCTTTCGCTCTCCTCCCCCGGAAGATACAGTAGCACTCCATCACATCCCGGGCGCGGCGCCCGCCGCGTCTCGATCGATCCCGCAGCACCGGCGTCCCACTCCGGAGCTCCCGCATGCATCCCCGTGTCCGCTCTCGCTTCCACCGCGCGCCGAGCCTGCGCCGTGCCGCGCTCGTGTCGCCGATCGCCCTCGTCGCCCTCGTCGCCCTCGCGTGCGCGCTGACGCTCGCCCCCACACTCCACGCGCAAGGCGTCGTCGGCTACTACCGCTATCCGACGATCCACGGCAACGAGATCATCTTCGCCGCCGAGGGCGACCTGTGGAGCGTGAGCACGTCGGGCGGCATCGCGCGTCGGCTCACCACGCACCCGGCCGAAGAATCGCACCCCGCCATCTCCCCGGACGGGAAGACGCTCGCCTACTCGGCGAGCTACGAGGGACCGACCGAGGTATACACGATGCCGATCGATGGCGGCGTTCCCGTGCGTCGCACGTATGAAGGCGCGAACGCATCGGTGGTCGGCTGGACGCCGGACGGCAAGGTGCTCTACACCACGCGGCACTACTCGACGCTCCCCGAAGTACAGCTCGCCACCATCGATCTCACGACGGGGACGCGGACGCTCGTCCCGCTCGCGCAGGCGGCCGACGGCGCGTACGACCCCACGGGGAAGACGCTCTTCTTCACGCGTCTGCCCTTCCAGGGGAGCTACACCAAGCGCTACACCGGCGGGATGGCGCAGAGTATCTGGCGCTTCGCATCGGGCGACGCCGAGGCCGTGCCGCTCACCGCGAGCTTCACGGGGACGAGCCGCTCGCCCATGGTGTGGAAGGGGCGCGTCTACTTCGCGAGCGATCGTGACGGGACGATGAACATCTGGTCGATGGATGCGAAGGGCGGCGACCTCCGGCAGCACACCTTCCACGAGGATTACGATGTGCAGTCGCCGCAGCTGGACGACGGACGCATCGTCTACCAGCAGGGCGCCGATCTCTGGCTCTACGACATCGCCGCGAACACCGATACGAAGCTCGACATCCGCCTCGCGTCGGACTTCGATCAGATGCGCGAGCAGTGGATTACGAAGCCCATGGAATGGGTCTCGACGGCGCATCTCTCGCCCACCGGCGATCGCGTGGTGCTCACCGCGCGCGGTGAGCTGTTCGTGATGCCGGTGGATGGCGCGCGCATCGTGCAGGCCACGCGCACCAAGCTCGCGCGCTACCGGCAGGGTCGCTTCATGCCCGACGGCAAGTCGCTGCTCACCCTCTCCGACGAGAGCGGCGAGCTGGAGTTCTGGCGCGTGCCGGCGAACGGCGTGGGGAAAGCCGAGCAGCTCACATCGGACGCGAGCTTCCTCCGGTGGGATGGCATCCCGTCGCCCGATGGCAAGTACATCGCGCACTACGACAAGGATCAGCAGCTCTGGCTCTTCGACGTCGCGGCGCGCAAGCAGCACCGCGTTGCCGTGAGCACGCACGGCGGCTTCAGCGACGTGAGCTGGTCCCCCGACTCGCGCTGGTTCGCGTTCGTGGAGCCCGCGGACAACGACTTCGACCAGATCAAGCTGTACGACGTCGCCACCGGCACCATTACGCCACTCACCTCCGACCGCTACGACAGCGAGAGCCCCGTGTGGTCGCCCGACGGCAAGTGGCTCTACTTCCTCTCCGATCGCAACCTCGAGTCGTCGGTCGGCTCGCCGTGGGGGAACCGGCAGCCCGAGCCGTTCTTCGATCGGCAGACGAAGATCTATCTCCTGCCGCTGCGCGCGCACTTCCGCTCGCCCTTCCAGCCGCCCGACGAGCTGTACGCCGCGAGCGACACGACGAAGACGGTCGAGGTGCGCGCGGTCTCCGGCAAGACGGTGAAGGTCCCCGCGGACACGACCGCCGCGGCGAAGGTGAAGCAGCCGACGACCGCGCCTGTCGTCATCGATCTCGACGGGATCCAGTCGCGGCTCCTCGAGGTCCCCGCACCCGCCGGCAACTACTCCGATCTCTCCACCAACGGCGCAGCGCTCTTTTTCCTGTCGCGCGAGACTTCGCCCGAGCGCAAGACGGTGCTCCGCAGCTTGCGCATCGACGACACGAAGGAGAACAAGCCCGAGACGGTCGTCGATGACGTGCGCAGCTACGAGCTCTCGGCCAACGGGAAGAAGCTGCTCGTACGCAAGGAGAACGACCTCTACGTCTTCGATGTGCCGAAGCCCAAGGATCTCGCGAAGGCCAAGCTCGACCTGAAGGACTGGACCTTCTCCTATGATCCACGTGAGGAGTGGCACCAGATGTTCATCGAGGCGTGGCGCCTGGAGCGCGACTACTTCTACGATCGCGGGATGAACGGCATCGACTGGCCGGTGATGCGCGACAAGTACCTCCCGCTCGTGAGTCGCGTGACGAGCCGCGAGGAGCTGAGCGACATCCTCGGGCAGATGATCGGCGAGCTCTCCGCGCTGCACATGTTCGTGCGCGGCGGCGACATGCGCGAGGGTCGCACGCAGATCGAGCCCGCTTCGCTCGGCGCGACGTTCGCGCGCGATGCGCGCGCGGGCGGCTTCCGCATCGCGCACATCTACGAGACCGATCCCGACGAGCCGGACGCGCGCAGCCCGCTCGCCGAGCCGGGGCTCGACGTGCACGAGGGCGATGTGATCACGGCGATCAACGGCGTCCCCGCGCTCACGCTCGGCGATCCGGGCGAAGCGCTGCGCGACCAGGCGGGGAAGCAGGTGCTGCTCCACGTGCGCGCGAAGGACGGCGACGCGTCGCGCGATGTGATCGTCGTCCCCATCTCCGAGCGGAAGGATGCCGATCTGCGGTACGACGAGTGGGAGTACACGCGCCGGCGCGCCGTCGAACAGAAGAGCCGCGGCGCCATTGGCTACCTGCACCTGCGCGCGATGAGCACGAACGACATCGCGCAGTTCGTGCGCGACTTCTACCCCGTGTTCAACCGCGGCGGGCTCATCATCGATGTGCGCAACAACAGCGGCGGGAACATCGACAGCTGGATCATCGAGCGGCTCATGCGCAAGGCGTGGGCGTACTGGCAGCCGCGCGTGGGCGCGCCCTACTGGAACATGCAGCGCGCGTTCCGCGGGCACATCGCCGTGCTCCAGAACGAGCGCACGTCATCGGATGGCGAGATGTTCACCGAGGGGATCGAGAAGCTCGGGATCGGGAAGGTGATCGGCACCCGGAGCTGGGGCGGCGAGATCTGGCTCACGTCGAGCAATTTCCTGGTGGACCGCGGCATCGCGACGGCGGCCGAGATGGGCGTGTACGGTCCGCAGGGACACTGGCTCGTCGAGCAGCACGGCGTCGATCCGGAGCTCGTCGTCGACAACCTGCCGCACGCGACCTTCCTGGGGAAGGATGCGCAGCTCGATGCCGCGGTCGATTATCTGATGCAGGAGATCAAGCTGCATCCCGTGCCCGTCCCCGAGCCGCCGCACTACCCCAACCGATCGATCGCCGCGGACGGCGACAAGAGCGCGGCGAAGAAGAGCGGATCGGGCTCGAGCAAAGAGCCATAGCGCGACGAAGGGCCGGCGCTCCGACGTGGTTGGAGGCCGACCCTTCGCGATCGTCCATCAGCGCGCGGTCGAGTGCAGCGCGTGGCCGAACGACCAGGAAACGATCAGGAGCCGAAGTTCAGGTTGAGCGCCTTGTACAACGAATCCACGTCCGTGCCGCTGATGTTGTGCTTCTGGAGCCCGCACTGAACCGCGCTCACGGTCTTCTTCCCCACCACGCCGTCAGCGGTGCCGGCGTTGCATCCATCGTTCGTCAGCGCCGTCTGCAACTGCTTCACCTGGTCCTTCGACAGCGTCGCCAGCTTCGTGTGGAGTGCCGCGGATGACGCCGTGCCCTTCACCGCTCCCGCCGCGGCGCCAGCCTTTCGCGACACTTCGCCCGTGGCGGTGTCGAGCTTCGATTTCACCTTTCCCGCGGTGGTGTCCATCCGCGACTTGGCCTTCCGGGCGCTGGTATCCATCCGCGATTTCACCTCGCCGCCAGCCGACTCGGCCTGCGATTTCACCTCGCCACCGGCCGACTCCGTCTTGGCTTTCACGCGGGCAGCTCCGGTGTCCATCTTCTGGCCCATCGTATCCATGGCACCTGCCGCGGCCCCCTTGGCCGCCGCCGTCGTGCTCTCCGCGCCCGCCGCTCCTTGTTGCGCAATGCTGCCCATCGCACTCTCACCACGCGATGCGCGCTCCTTCGAGCCGCTGCACGCGCCGAGTGTCACCGCGAGCGCTACGGTGAGCGCCGTCAGTCGCCACATGGCTTCCTCCTGCAGATACGTGAAACGGTCGCTGATGCGAACCGTGACATGCGACGGCGGCAAGTTCCATGCTGCGCGGCCGTTTCCCGTCATGCCGATGCCCGGCGCGTGTATCCCGCAGCAGGTCACCCCAATCCTCGGGACGACAGTGCGGTACCAGGGAATCACCGCGCAGTACTAGCGCTGCCCGTGCGGTACTAGCACCGATGGTGCGCTACTCGCGCTCCTCCCCCGTCGGCGCCATCGCGTTCGATGGCGTGACCTCGATGCGCACAGGCACCGCGGTGGTCCCCCAGTGCAGGAGCAGCGTCGCCGCGTCACGGTCGACGACGGGAAAGGTGAACGTCAGCACGTCGAGCATCGGCGCTGCTTGCGGCGTCACGGTGAAGCGCACCTGACTCGCGGTCGAGTCGGGTCCCTGCACATGGAAGCGCTTCCATGCGCTGCTCAGGATCACCGTCCATCGCTCGGGCTGCGGGACCATCCAGATCGAGTACTTCCCCTTGGCGAGCGCGTGCCCTTCGACGCGCACATCGCGGTTCACCTCGATCGTCGTCGCCCAGTTGGCGCCCGGCGTCCACATGCTCCCCCACTTCACCACACCGCCAATGAGGTTCGTGCGGCCGCGTGCCTGCGGGCGGTAATAGTCGATGGTGATCATCGTGCCGTCCACGCGCTGCGTGACCGAGCCGTACTCACTGGCCATCACCTGCGCACGAGCGCAGGCGGGGAGTGCGGCAGCAACGGCGAGCACGATGGCGAGCGCATGATGGCGCATGGCGAGCTCCCACGGCGTATCGGACGAGGTGATCGTTGCACGGTCTCCTGGCGGACCTATACCTCGGCGCGCGTCGGGGTTCCGCGCTCGACCGCGCGTCGTTCAGAGCGGCAGCGGCGCCTCGTGCGAACGAGCGAGCCACGCTCGCACCGCATCCGCCACCCCGGTCTCCAGACCGCGAAAGCCGGTGGCGTTGATGACCAACGGGACGCGCTCGCCGAGATAGTCAGAACCCCGGCGGCGTCTCCCCCACCACGTGCAGCGCGCGCTCCAGCGCGAGCCCCGCGCGCGCCACGGTCCCTTCATCGAAGAGCCGCCCGATCCACGTGACGCCGTGCGGCACGCGACGCGGCGGGTTGAACTTCGGCAGCGGATGCGCCGGATCGGGCGCCCAGTCGCTGCGCGCCTCGCTCACCTCCACGAACCCCGCGCGCTGCGTGAGCGAAGGATGCCCCGTGAAGTTCGTGATCGTGAGCGTCTCGTCGCGCAACGAGGGTACGAGCAGCAGATCGACACGCGAGAAGATGCGCTCCATCTCCTCGGCCACCTTCCGCCGGAACCGGTCCGTCTGCACGAAGTCGACGGCCGAGAGAAAGCGCGCGCTGCGGAAGAGGTTCGGCCAGGCATCCGGTGTCTGCATCTGCATCCCGTTCACCTGGCCGTTCAACGTGATCTCCTCGAACGCCGCCGCCGCTTCGGCAAAGAGAATCACGTTGAGCGAGTCGTACGGCCAGTCGGGGAACGACACCTCGGTGGGGAGCATGCCGAGCGCGCGCACCGTCTCGAGTGCGGCGCGGTCCACGTCGGTGGCGGGTGCCTCCTTCATCCACGCCGGCACGTAGCCGACGCGCAGCCCCTTCACGGACGCGCTTGCATCGAAGTCGAGCCGACTCGGTACGCTCGCCACATCGCCGGCATCGGGACCCGAGATCGCCTGCAGCACAAGCATCGTGTCCTCGACGCTGCGCGTCATGGGGCCGAGCTTGTCGAGCGACCAGCACAGCGTCATCGCGCCCGTGCGCGGCACGCGACCATATGTCGGACGCAGCCCCGTGACGCCGCACCGCATGCTCGGACTCACGATGCTCCCCTCGGTCTCGCTGCCGATCGAAAAGCCCACGAGCCCCGCCGCGGTCGCCGCACCCGGCCCCGCGCTCGAGCCCGATGCGCCTTCCTCGAGCAGCCACGGGTTCATCGTCTGCCCGCCGAACCAGATGTCGTTGAGCGCGAGCGCACCCATGCTGAGCTTCGCCACCAGCACCGCGCCCGCATCGTGCAGTCGCTTGACGACCGCCGCGTCCTCGCTCGGCACCCGGTTGCGATACGGCTCGGCGCCGTACGTCGTCGGGATCCCGGCCGTGTCGAGCAGATCCTTGCCGCCCCACGGGATGCCGTGCAGCGGTCCGCGATATCGGCCGGCCGCGATCTCCGCGTCGGCGCGCTTCGCCTGCTCGAGCGCGAGATCGCGCGTGAGCGTGATGACGCACCGCAGTTTGGGATCGAAGCGCTGGAGCCGCTCGAGGTAGATGTTCGTGAGCCGCTCCGACGTGAGCGCGCGCGATTCGATCCACCGCGAGAGTCGCGTGATGGGCGCGAACGCGATCTCCGTATCGCTCGATGGCAGTGGACCGGGATCGACCCGACTGCGCACGAACCGGTCGCGCTCGGGGCCCGCGGCGTACTCGCTCGAGAGCACAGGGTTCCACTTCGTCGCCGGCGCGAGCGTCGCATCGAGCGCGACTGTCCTCGGTCCGGTGCGTCGCTCGAGGTACGGCGCCATCGCGCGCGGCCAATTGGATGCCGCCATCGCGCGCTCGGCATCGCTCAGCTGCACCTGCGCCAGCTTCTCCGCCTCGGCGAACGTGGCGGGCGTGACGGCGGGACCGACGGCCGGCGCTGTGGCGAACGTCGGCGGTGCGCCGGGCGTGGCGCCCGATGCGCCGGTGCTGTCCGATGGTTGAATCGATGGAACCGGCGTCTGGCCGCGGCACGCGGCGGCCATACCGAGCAGGCCGAACGGCGCCCGGATGAGAAACTGTCTGCGCGTATTCACGGGATCTCCTTCACCGGATCTCCTTCACCGCGGCCCCGTCGACCCGAACCCTCCAGCGCCCCGCGCCGTCTCGTCCACCACCCCTTCACGCATCACGGGATGCGCCACGCGCGAGAACACCACCTGCGCGATGCGCTCGCCGTGCTCGATGACCATCGACAGCTCCGTCCCGTTGCGCACGAGAATGCCCACCTCGCCGCGATAGTCCTCGTCCACGGTACCCGGCGCGTTGATGATCTCGAGCCCCTTCTTGAAGCTCGTCCCCGAGCGCGGCCGCACCTGCATCTCGAACCCCTCGGGGAGTGCGACCTTGAACCCGGTCGGGATGATCGCCCGATCGCGCGGGAGGAGCGTGATGAACGGGACATCCGCCTCGGGATCCGGGCCGCGCTCCACCACGCCGCTCCCACTCATGAGCTTCGTCCGGCTCCCCGTGAGGTACGCTCTGATGTCGTATCCCGCCGCGCCCGCCGTCGCGCGCGATGGGAGCTCTACGTCCGGATACAGCTTCTCGAACACCACGCTCGGTGCATCGCCATTGGTCTCGTGCATGCCGACAACTTACTGCCGTCGCACTCGCGCGCGCGATGATGACCGTGATGTCCATGTGCTGCACATCGCCTTGGAGCAATCCTTGAATGGGGGATGCACCGGCGCGAAGTTGCGCCGTCCACTCCGCCCTCTTTGAACACCGCGATGTCCGCTTTCCCGTTGCACGCTCGCGAATGACGACGCCTCCTGCCGCACCCGCCGCACCCACCGAACGTCCCGCCAGGGGGCTGCACATCGGCCGAGCGCTCCGGCATCGGAACTATCGACTGTTCTTCGGTGGACAGAGCATCTCGCTCATCGGCACCTGGATCACGCGGATCGCGACGAGCTGGCTCGTCTACCGCCTCACGGGCTCGGCGCTGCTGCTTGGCGTCGTCGGCTTCGCGGGGCAGATCCCGACACTCGTCCTCACGCCGTTCACCGGCGTGCTCGTGGATCGATGGGACCGGCATCGCATTCTCGTGGTGACGCAGGTCCTCTCGATGCTCCAGTCGCTCGCGCTCGCGGTGCTCACGCTCGGCGGGATCATCACGGTGACCGACATCCTCGTGCTGCAGGCGATGCAGGGGATGATCAACTCGTTCGACACGCCAGCTCGGCAAGCGTTCGTCGTGCAGATGGTGGAGGATCGGCGGGACCTGCCCAACGCGATCGCGCTCAACTCCTCGATGGTCAACGCGAGCCGCATCATCGGCCCGTCGATCGGCGGCGTCCTCATCGCCGCCGCGGGTGAGGGGTGGTGCTTCGGGATCGACGCGATCTCCTACCTCGCGGTCATCGCCTCGCTGCTCGCCATGCACGTCGTGCGGAACCCGCGCATGCGCCCCGACACGCGGATCATCGAGGAGCTGCGCACCGGGTTCGGCTATGTCGCCGGCTTCCGGCCCATCCGCACGCTCCTCATCCTGCTCGCGCTGGTGGCCACCATGGGGATGCCGTACACGGTGCTCATGCCGGCCATGGCGACGGACGTGCTCCACGGCGGTGCGCACACGCTCGGCTTCCTCATGACCGCCACCGGCGTGGGCGCGCTGGCGGGCGCGCTCTACCTCGCGTCGCGCCACACGGTGCTCGGGCTCGGCCGCGCGATCGTCATCGCGACGCTCACCTTCGGCGGCGGGCTCGTCGCCTTCGCGCTCTCGCACACGCTCTGGATCTCGCTCGTGGTGCTGATGTTCGTGGGCGCGGGCTTCATGATCGAGATGGCGTCCACGAACACCATCCTGCAGACGATCGTCGAGGAGCGGCTGCGCGGACGCGTGATGGCGTTCTACGCGATGGCCGTGCTCGGCACCGCACCGATCGGCAGCCTGATCGCCGGCATAGTGGCGGAACACATCGGCGTGGCGCACACGATCCTGCTCGGCGGCATCGCCTGCATGCTGGGCGGCGTGTGGTTCGCGCTTCGGCTGCCCGCGCTGCGCGCGCTCGTGCGGCCGATCTACGTGGAGCGAGGGGTCATCACGATACCGGCCATCGATACGGGAGCGAAAGCGTTGTGAGCTGGATCAATGGGGTCAGAGACGATTGATCGCATGCGATCAATCGTCTCTGACCCCATTGATCCCTTAACACCGCCCTCTCCGCATCGTCTACTCTCTCAGCGCGTGACGTGGCGCGCTCGATTGAATCACGTGACCGATGGAGGTCGTCGCATGCCGATGTGTCGTACGCAGCTGATGAAGCTCACCCCGCTCACGCTCGCGCTCTGCCTCACGGCGGGCGCGTGCGCGACGGCGGCGCCGCCGAGGCGCGAGCGCGTGTATCGCGAGCAGGTCTATGTCATCCACCGTGCGCCTCCGCCCGCGCGTGTGGAGGTGGTGACCAGGTCCCCCGGTCATCACTACGTCTGGGTCGAGGGACACTACCGGTGGGACGGCCGGGACTACGACTGGGTCCCCGGCCACTGGGAGCGGCCACCGCACGGCCGCCACGCCTACCAACAGGGCTACTGGGCGCACGATCACCGCGGCTGGTACTACGTCGAGGGACGTTGGCGCTGAGCCAGCGCGGCGCTACTCCTCGCGCAGCGCGCTCGTCGGATCGAGCGACGCGGCGCGTCGCGCGGGGAGCCAGCACGCCACCACCGCGATCGCGAGGAAAAGCAGCACCATGCTCGCGAACGTGATGGGATCGGTCGGCGCCACCCCGACGAGCATGCTCGTCATCACGCGCGTGAGCGCGAGCGCGCCGACGATGCCGAGCACCAGGCCGGCGATGCTGAGCCGCACCCCCTGCCCGATCACGAGCCGGAAGATGCTCTCGTTCGACGCGCCGAACGCCATGCGCACGCCGATCTCCGACGTGCGTTGGCGGACGACGGTCGACAGCACGCCATAGAGCCCCACGCCCGCGAGCACGACGGCGACGCTCGCGAAGATCGCGATGAGCGTGAGCGCGAAGCGCGTGGGCGCCATCGCGCGGTCGACGAACGCGGTCATCGGCTGGATCTCGCTCACCGGATCGAGTGGATCGAGTGCGGTGAGCAGCGCGCGCACTTGCGGCGCGAGGCGCGCCGGGTCGCCCGAAGTCCGCACCGCCCAGCGACTCACCGCACCGTGGCCGACGAAGCCGTCGGGAATGAAGATCGCCTCGCGCTCATCCGAGAGCGACTCGTGCCGCTCGTGCCCGACGACGCCGACCACCTCGTACCACTGGACCTCCGGCGTGTTGATGCGCGCCAGCAGTCGCTGTCCCACGGCCGACCGCCCCGGGAACGCCTTGGCCGCGAGCGTCTGATCGATGATGATGGTCTTCGCGTCGGGGTTGTCGTCGGCTTCGGTGAACGCGCGCCCGGCGATGAGCGGCGTCCGCATCGCCTGGAAGTAGCCTGGCAGCACGACGTGGAAGTTCGCCTGCTGAAACGTGCTGGGATCGGCGAGCGCGCGCTCCGTGCCCCACCGCGCGTTGGCGGTTTGGCCATCCAGTGGCAGCGGAACCGCGGCGGTCACCGCCTGCACGCCCGGCAACGCGGCGAGGCGATCGTGCAGCTGTCGGACGAACGCCGCGCGATCGTCCGGCGAGCGCAGCTGTCCATTGGCAAACTGAAACGTGAGAACGCCGTTCGGGTCGAAGCCCGGATTCACGTGCGCGAGCGCGACGAAGCTCCGCATCATGAGCCCCGAGCCAACGAGCAGCACGAAGCAGAGCGCGACCTCCGCCATCACCACGCCGTTGCGCAGCAGCGCGCCGGTGCGCTGCCCCACCGAGCCGCGCCCGCTCGCGCGCAGCACGTCCATGAGATCCGGCCGCGACGCGCGCACCGCGGGCACGACGCCGAAGATGACGATCGCCGCAACACCGATCACCACGGTGAACGCGAGCACCATCGGATCGATGGCCACCAGATCGAGCCGCGGCAGGTTGGCCGGCGCGAGCGCGATGAGGAGCTTGATGCCGAGCGCCGCGAGCGCGAGTCCGAGCAGGACGCCGCCTGCGCCGAGCACCAGACTCTCGGCCAGCATCTGTCGAACGAGAGCCGACTGGCTCCCGCCGAGCGCGGCGCGCACCGCCAGCTCGCGCTCGCGCGCCGACGCGCGCACGAGCAGCAGGTTCGCGACGTTCGCACACGCAATGAGCAGCACGAAGACCACCGCGCCCATGAGCGCGAGGATCGCGGGCTGCACATCGGCCACGAGATCCTTGTGCATCGGCTCCAGGCGGATGTCGAATCCGGCCGACGCCTTGATCGGCACGAGCTGCCGGAGCTGGTCGGCCACGTGGTCCATCTGCGTCTGCGCCTGCGCGAGCGTGACGCCGGGCTTGAGCCGTCCGATCACGCGCATGAACACGTTGATGCGCGAGGCGTTGGCGTAGTTCACGCGGAGCGCCGTGTAAATGTCGGGCGCCGTCTCGATGTTCGCGCTCGGCGGAAAGAGGAGCTCGAACCCCGGCGCGAGCACGCCCACCACCTGCGCCTCCGCGTTCCCCATGTGGATGCTCTTCCCGATCACGCTCGGGTCGCCGCCGAATTGCCGCTGCCAGAAGCCGTAGCTCAGGATCGCGATCGCCGGCAGGCGCTGCGCCGGCGCTCGTGCCGTGGTGTCTGCGGCTGCGGCATTGGGAGGCGGGGCCGGTTGCGGCGTGCCGTCGGCCGTGACGAAGTCGCGACCGAGCGCGATGCGCGCGCCGAGCAGCGAGAAGAGATTCGTCGTGACGCCGGCGGTGCTCACGAGCTGGGGCCGGCCATCGTCACCCGTGATCGGCGCGCGCCCCGTTGCCACGGCGGCGAGTCCGTCGAACAACGTCGCCCCGCGCTGCATGTCGGGGAAGTCGCCCGGCGCGATCGGAAAGTCCGTGATGTTCCGGGCGCGCATGTCGGTCCAGACGAGCACCAGCCGGTCCGCATTCTTGTACGGCAGCGGCCGGAGCAACACGGCGTTGACGACGCTGAAGATCGCCGTGCTCGCGCCGATGCCGAGGGCGAGCGTCAGGATCGCGACGATCGTGAACGCGGGGTTCGCGCGCAAGGTGCGCAGCGCGTAGCGGAGATCCCTCACCAGCGCGTGCATGTGCCCTCCTCCCGGGGTGGGACAGCCGGCGACCGACAATGCAGCGGCGCCCTGCTCGGCGCAAGCAGTTGGATGGCGGCGGCGCGGAAAGGGTTGCCGCGGGGTGTCATCCGGAGCGGCTGTCACCCGGGCGGTTGTCATCCCGAGCGCAGCGAGGGATCTCGGCCGTGGCATCCGAACAGCAGTTCACCACAGAGGCACAGAGGGCACGGAGAACAGCAACGTCAACAGCAACGCCGCTGTCGTTCTCCGTGTCTCTGTGCCTCTGTGGTGGATGTTCATTCCCCAGCCCGAGATCCCTCGCTGTGCTCGGGATGACAGGCGCCGCGCTCGGGATGACAGGCGCTCACGCTCAGGATGACAACCCTGTCTACTGAAAAATCCGTTGACAAACGGCCGAGCCGTCCCTATTCTACTGACAAACCAGTAGAGAGCGACCATGAACGAGATCTACTTCCCGCCGCGCGAGCTCGCGGTGATGAGCATCCTCTGGCGGCTCGGCTCCGCTACCGTCTCCGAGGTGCGCGACGAGCTCGACGAAGAGCTCGCCTACACCTCCGTGCTCTCCGCGCTGCAGACGCTCGAGGACAAGGGCTACGTGCGACACGAGGCCGAGGGACGCGCGTACCGCTACTTCCCCACGGTCGAAGCCGAGCGCGCCGGCGGGAGCGCGCTCTCGCGCATCCGCGACGCGATCTTCCAGGGCTCCGCCGAGCGCATGTTCGCGCAGCTCGT
>DASVCF010000162.1:0-9603 GCA_036381735.1 Gemmatimonadaceae bacterium
CCAGAGGCAAGAAGGGGCGGAGCCGGCCGGCTCCGCCCCTTCTTGCCTCTGGCTACGTGGGTCAGTGAGTCAGCGGGTCAGTGAGTCAGGAACAACTGTAGGGTAAGCCTGTCATTCCGAGCGGAGCGAGGAATCTCGGCCATCCACCGAGATTCCTCGCTCCGCTCGGAATGACAATCCGACGAGCTTCAACTGGCTCACTGACTCACTGACTCACTGACCTACTGACCCACTGACCCACTCCCTCCCCCTCTCCCCCAGCGGAACCGCTCCCACGCTCCCGGGTACCTCTAGGCTGAACCTGTAGCCGTGGAGCCCTCAGCCCTGATGGACTGTCGCGACTTTCGCAAGCAGCATCTCGCGTTTCTCGATAACACGCTCGCCGATGCCGATGCCGCAGTCATGCAGGAGCATCTCGCTGAGTGCGAGCAGTGCGCGCGACACGACACCGCGATGCGTCGCGGGCTTCTGCTGTTCCGAAATCTTCCGTCCATCGAGCCGTCGCCGGACTTTCGCGATCGCTTGAACGCGAGGCTTCGTCAGATCCATCAAGCCGAGCTTGCCGCAGCCGTCTATCACGGTCCCGGGCTCGGCTCTTTTCTTGCCGCCGCGGCCGCGGTCGTGATGGTCGGCTTCGTGGCCGCATCCGCACTCAACTGGACCACGCCCACGCGCGAGCTCGCGCTCTCCCCCGTGGTCGCCACGAAGCCGGAGCTGCCGCCCTCACCGATCGTCAATCAAGGGTTCGTCGCTTCCGCCTCCGCCGGAATGCCCATCTGGCCCGCCGCCGTGCTGGCCGAGCAGGTCCCCGTCCACTTCGCCACGGAAGAGTTCCAGCTGACGGGGTGGGGACAGTAGAAGTGAGTCAGTGGGTCAGTGGGTCAGTGAGTCAGAAACGGCCCGTACGGCTGTCATCCCGAGCGTGAGCGAGGGATCTTCGGACTGCTTTGTCATTCCGAGCGCAGCGAGGAATCTCAGCCATCCAGTGAGATTCCTCGCTGCGCTCGGAATGACATCCTGTCTTCGCTCGGAATGACACCCTCGCCCTGCAGGGTTTTATCTGACTCACTGACCCACTGACCTACTGACTCACTTTCTTACCCCCATCCCCAGCTCCGCACTATATTCCCCCCATGCCCCCCGCACCGGATCGCGCGTTCTGGAAGTCCTTGCAGGCGCGCTCCTTCGAGAGTGTCTACTACCTCTACGGTGAAGACGATTTCCTGAAGGAGCACGCCGTGCGGCAACTCATCGCGAGCGCGGTCGATCCGGCGACCAGGGATTTCAATCTGGATGTGCGCAGTGCGGCCGAGCTGGATGCCGAAACGTTGAGCTCGCTCGTTTCGACGCCGCCAATGATGGCCGAGCGGCGCGTGGTGGTGATTCGCGACGTGGCGGCGCTCAAGAAGGATGCGCGCGCGGCGCTTGACCGGTACCTGGAGCGTGCGGCACGCACCTCGGCCCAGTCGGCCGACATCGTGCTCGTGCTCGTCGCCTCGGGTGGGGAGAAGGCGAAGGTCGACCGCACGCTCGAGCACGTGGGGCTCGCGGTCGAGTTCCAGCCGCTCACCGGTGATCGCGTGCCTAAGTGGATCGCACATCACGTGAGCACGGAGCTGGGCGGGTCGATCACGCCCGAGGCGGCCGAGCTGTTGCAGAACGCGGTGGGGAGCGATCTGCCCGCGCTGGCCGCGGAGCTCGACAAGCTCGTGAGCTACACGAGCGGTGCGGAGATCGGAGACGAGGCGGTGTCGGCCGTGGTGGGCGTGCGGCGCGGCGAGACGTTGGGCGATTTCCTGGACAGTGTGGCGGCCCGTGATGCAGCGCGCGCGCTCGCGATGCTGCATCACGTGCTCGAACAGCCGAAGACCACGGGCGTCTCGATCGTCATGGCGTTGACGACGCAGACGCTCGCCCTCGCGTGGGGCGAGGTGCTGCGTCGTGAGCGGGGGACGCCCCCCGCGCGGCTCGAAGGCGAGTTCTTCGCGCTGCTCAAGAGCGCGTCGAGCGCGTACACGGGGCGGGCGTGGGGCGAGGCGGTGAAAGCTTGGGCGCGAGCCGTCGATCGGTGGGACGCGGCGTCGCTCGACGCCGCGCTCGCGGCGCTCCTCGCTGCCGACATCGCGCTCAAGGAGACGCGCGTCTCCTCGGACGAACAGATCCTGACGACACTCGTGCTCGCACTGTGTACCGGCGCGACGCGGGCATCCCGTTCCACCGCCCCGCGCCGCCGAGTCGGCGCGATGGCCTGACGAGCCATCGGCGGCGTCCCGCGTCGCTCGCAGCCGTCGCTCGTCGCCGTCGCTCACCGTAATCGGTCGTCGCCGTCGCTCGTCGCAGTCCCTCGTCGCAGTCGCTCACCGCACGTGTCGAGCAAACCCTCAACCGTAGTCGTGTCCCATGATGCGCTCCATCGCTCTTCTGCTCGTTGCGCTCCCCGCCGTGGCCGCCGGCCAGCAGGCGGACACCAGCGCTCGCATGCTCATCAGCAGTCGGGGGGTCGGCGCCGTCGACAGCACCGCGCGGCCTGCCACGGCGACCGGGACGGTCGACAGCGCGACCAGCGCGGTCGATTCCGTGTTTCTCCGCGCACAGCAGATGGTGGCGAACGGGCAGGGCGATGCGGGGCGCGCGTTGGTGCAGGCGCAGCTCGATTCGGCGCCCATCGGCTCGCCGCGCTACGTGACCGCGCTCTACTGGCGCGCCGTGGTGGCTGCTACGGCGGCTGGCGCCGAGCGCGATCTCCGGAGTATCGTGATCGAGTACCCGCTCTCGCCGGAGAGCGGTGACGCGCTGATGCGCTTGGCACAGCTCGAGATGGCGCGTGGGGACCAGCAGCAGGCACTCGAGCATCTCGATCGGCTGCTGCTCGAGCACCCCGAGAATCCATCGCGCGGTCGCGCGGCGTTCTGGATGGGGCAGCTGTTGTTCGAGAAGGGTCAGACCGCCGCCGCCTGCGCGCGGCTCGGGCAGGCGGCCACCGCGACGTCAGCCGGCGACGTGGAGCTGCGCAATCAGATCGCGTACTACCAGCAGCGATGCGTCGGTGTCGATACCTCGGCGGCGGCGCGCGCGGACACCGGGCGGCGCACCCCATCGACGCCGGACTCCGTACCCGCGCCGGCACCCGCGCCGAAGCGTGCACCGGAAGCGGCGCCGTCGTCTGTGCCGCCTACCGCGGCGCCGAAATCGCCAGCGCATGCTCCGCAGTCGCCAGCGCAATCTCCGAAATCGCCAGCGCATCGCGCAGACACCAATACGACGCCGATGTACGCGAGCGCGCCGAGCGCCGCCGTGTCAGAGTCGACGACGCGTGCGCATCCAACGACCTCGCGTTCGACGGTCGAACGTTCCGTGCCCGGACATCCGGCACCTGCACGGCAGCCGGCCGCTCGTCCATCGCATCCGGCGTCGTCGCACGATGTACGGGCCGGACGCTACACGATTCAGATCGCGGCGTTCACGTCGCGTGATGCGGCCGAGCGGCTGCGCGAGGGACTCGGCTCGCGCGGCTTCCAGGCGCGTGTGGTGCCCGGCGGGAAGTACTTCCGCGTGCGCATTGGCCGGTACGCCACACGGCGCGACGCGGTCGAGGCCGTGAAGGCGCTCCGGGCGCGGCACATCGACGGGATGGTGACGGACGCGGAGCGGCGGTGAGTCGCGAGTCGTCCACGCCGCTCATGCAGCAGTACCGGGAAATCAAGGCGCGGCACCAGGACGCGCTCCTCTTCTTCCGGATGGGCGACTTCTACGAGATGTTCTACGACGATGCCGAAACGGCATCGCGTGTGTTGGGGCTCACGCTCACGGCCCGCAACAACGGCGGGGCCGCCGAGGTGCCGCTCGCTGGCGTCCCCGTGAAGGCGCTGAACGAGTATCTGCGCCGGCTCGTCGCGCAAGGATTTCGCGTCGCCATCTGCGAGCAGGTGGAAGATCCCAAGCTCGCCAAGGGGATCGTGCGACGCGAGGTCGTGGAGACGATCACGCCGGGCGCGGTGTTCGCCGACGATCTGCTCGACGGCGTGCGCAACAACTTTCTCTGCGCGCTCCATCGCGTGAACGGCACGCTCGGCCTCGCCGCCGCCGATCTGTCCACGGGCGAGCTGCGGCTCGTCGTCACGCCGCCGGACGACCTCGATGCGGTGCTCGCGCGGCTCGCGCCCGGCGAGCTGCTCACCTGTCGCGGCGCTCCATCCGAGCAGGTGTCGGCCGCGAAGCGCGGCGACGAGAACGCGCTCGTGACGGAGCGCGATGCGTGGGAGTTCGACCCCGCGCTCGCGCGCGATGAGCTCGCGCGTCACTTCGGCGTCGCCTCGCTCGAAGGGTTCGGGCTGGGCACCGATGATGACGCAGCCATCGGCGCGGCCGGCGCCCTGCTGCGCTATCTGCGCGAGCTGCAGCCGAGCGGGCTGCCGCACCTCGCGCGCCCGGTGATCGAGCGGCCGGGGAGTGTGATGCCGCTCGACGAGATGACGCGCCGCAATCTCGAGCTCGTCGAGTCGCTGCGCGGCGGCGACACCTCGGGCACGCTGCTCGACGTGCTCGATCGCACGATGACGCCGATGGGTGCACGGGCGCTCCGGCACTGGGTGCTCGCGCCGCTCACCGCGCGCGCCGCCATCGATGCTCGGCTCGACGCAGTCGATGCGCTCGCCCGCGATGCGCTCGCGCGCGGCGCGCTCCGCTCCGCGCTCGACGGCGTGCGCGACATCGAGCGCCTCGCGAGCAAGGCCGCGGCGGGGCGCGCGAATCCGCGCGAGCTTGGCGCGCTCGGCGCATCACTCGCGCGGCTGCCCGCGGTCGAAGAGGCGGCGCGGCGCGTGGGCGATGCCGGCGTCATCCCCGAGCTGGTCGCGCAGTGGGATGCGTGCACGCACCTGAGCGAGCGGATCGCGCACGCGCTCGTCGAGCGGCCGCCGGTGGCGATCGGTGACGAGGCGACGATCCGCGACGGAGTGGACGACGAGCTCGACACGCTGCGTGCACTGCGCGACGGCGGCAAGGATGCGATCGCGCGCATCCAGGCGGCCGAGCGCGAGCGCACGGGGATCCCATCGCTCAAGGTGGGCTACAACCGCGTGTTCGGCTACTTCATCGAGGTGACGAACGCCAACCGTCACCTCGTGCCGGCCGACTACCAGCGGCGGCAGACGCTCACCGGCGCCGAGCGCTACGTGACGCCCGAGCTCAAGGAGTACGAGGAGAAGGTGCTCACCGCCGCCGAGCGGATCGAGGAGCGCGAGCGCACGCTGTTCGAGGCGCTGCGACAGGCGGTGGGCGCGGACATCGCGCGGCTGCAGCGCGTGTCGGGCGTGCTCGCGCAGCTCGACGTACTGTCGACCCTGGCCGAGGTGGCGGAGCGCGAAGGGTACGTGCGCCCCGAGATGACCGATGACTTCGCGCTCGAGATCGTGGCGGGGCGGCACCCGGTGGTCGAGCGGATGATGCCGCGCGAGAAGTTCATCCCCAACGATGTGCGGCTCACCGAGGACGCGCGGATGATCATCCTCACCGGGCCGAACATGGCGGGGAAGTCCACCATCCTGCGGCAGATCGGGCTCATCACGCTCATGGCGCAGATGGGGAGCTTCGTCCCCGCGACCCGCGCCCGGCTGGGCGTGGTGGACCGCGTGTTCACGCGCGTGGGGGCGAGCGACAACCTGGTGCGCGGGCAGTCGACGTTCATGGTCGAGATGTCGGAGACGAGCGCGATCCTGCACACCGCCACCCGGCAGAGCCTCGTGCTGCTGGACGAGATCGGGCGCGGGACATCGACGTACGACGGCGTGTCGATCGCGTGGGCGGTGAGCGAGCATCTCCACCATGCGGTGGGGTGCAAGGCGGTGTTCGCCACGCACTATCATGAGCTCACGCAGCTCGCCGACGAATTAGTCGCCGTGCGCAACTATAACGTGGCGGTGCGCGAGGTGGGGGAGCAGGTGCTCTTCCTGCACACGCTCGAGCCGGGCGGCGCGGACCGGTCCTACGGGATCGAGGTGGGGCGGCTGGCCGGGCTGCCGGAGGCCGTGCTGCAGCGGGCGCGGGAGCTGCTGCACCTGCTCGAGGGGGGGCATCTGGTCGCGGGATGCGGGATGCGGGATGCGGGACGCGGGACGACGAGGGAAGCGGGAGGGACGAGGGAAGAGGGAAGAGGGAGGAGGGAGGAGCACCGCGAGAGGCGGGAGACGAGAGGCGAGCGGCAGGAGGCGGAGGCGCAGCTCGGCTTGTTTGTCGCCGCCGAGCATCCCGTGGTCGAGCGGCTGCGCGAGGTGGATCCGAATCTCGTCACGCCGATGCAGGCGCTGCAGCTGCTCGTGGAGCTGGTGGACGAGGTGCAGCGCGCGCGCTGATCACTGCGGGGCGATGCGGTAGACGGTGCCGTTGGCCGAGAGCATGTAGAGCTCGCCGCTCGCGTCCTCGCCGAAGGACTGCACGTGACCGAGGTCGCCCACGTCCCACGTGGTCTGCTCGCTCACCGTGCTCCCGTCGTACAGAAAGCTCCGGAGGAAGCCCGAGCAGTAGTCGGCGTAGAAGTACCGCCCGACGATGCCGGGGATGCGCGTGCCGCGGTAGACGAAGCCGCCCGTGATCGAGCACCCATCGGCGTGGCTGTACTCCAGCACGGGGAGCGTGAGCCCCTGCTCGTTGCAGCTCGACGCGTTGTAGCAGTGCATCCCCTCCATGATGTTCCAGCCGTAGTTCTGTCCGCCCTGTGACGCGGGGGCGACGTCCACTTCCTCCCACATGCCCTGGCCGACGTCGGCGATATAGAGGCGGCCCGACGTGCGGTCGAAGCTGAAGCGCCACGGATTGCGCAGGCCGTACGCCCAGATCTCGCCGCGCGCGCCGGCGCGTCCCACGAACGGATTGTCGGGCGGGATGGCGTACGGGCCGCTCGCATCGACATCGACCCGCAGGATCTTGCCGAGCAGCGTCCCCAGGTTCTCGCCGTTCCCCTGCGGATCGCCTTCGCTCCCGCCGTCGCCGAGCCCGATGTAGAGCTTGTCGTCGGGGCCGAAGAGCAGCAGCCCGCCGTTGTGATTGGGAAACGGCTGGGCGACGGTGAGGATGAGATGCGCGGACGATGGATCGGCGACATCGGGGTTCGACGCGCTCACCGCGTAGCGTACGACGCGCGTGTTCCCCGATCGATCGGTGTAATCGACGTAGAAGAATCCGTTCGACGCGTAGCGCGGATGGAACGCCACGCTCAGGAGCCCCTGCTCGCCCCCGCTCGACACGCTGTCGTGGAGATCGAGGAACGGGGTGGAGATGAGCGCGCCGTTCTCGACGATCCGGACGCGGCCCGTCTTCTCGACGATGAAGAGGCGCGCGTCGCCGGCCGGCGCGGTGAGGTAGAGGGGCAGATCGAGTCCCGTGACCACCGGCTCCACGTGGAGCGTTCCGGGCGGCGGAGGCGGGTTGGGTTGCGTGCTCTCTGACGGCGAGCAGCTCGCGAGCAGGCCGAGGGCGAGGCCGAGCGCGACGATCTGCCGCCTGATCATCACGCCGTGCCGCCGCGGCATCACGACCGACTGTCGCTTCATCGTGCGCCCGCCTGCAGGTCGATCAGCGTGAGTCCGGTGTCGGGATCGAACCGCCGGCGCAATGTCGTGGGCGACTCGACGAGCATGACTTCGAGCGTGGGGCGCACGCGCGCCTCGAGCAGGTGTCCGCCGTGCGCGGTCCCGTCGGACTTCCCGATCACGACGTGCGCGTGCAGCGCGGGCTCTCCACGATCAAGGGTGATGTCGCCCACGAGGGAGAGCACCTCCACCTGCTCGTACACGGGGATGTGCTCGTACGTCTTCCGCTCGAACTGGAAGTACCCGAGGGTGACCGAGCTGAAGGCGCCGATGGCGGTGAAGTGGCTCGCGCGCAGCTGCTGTTCACGCGCGAAGGCGAGGAGCCCCGCCATGGGATCGTCCCCCGTCGCGAAGATGATGGCGAACGTACGCTCCTGCCCGGCGTCGATGAGCTGCGCTTGCATGTCGTCCTCCCGTGGTCACCGCGCTCGGCGGTGCCGGCGCGCTCTCAGCTCTGCTGAGCGTGAGCAGCAATCGCACCAGTCGCCGCGCCGGCCACCGCCGCCGCGCTCCAGGCGAGCAGCGCGGGAAAGACCAGCGTGGCGACGACGAGCGCCACGGGAGGGATCTGCATCACCGCCGCGAGCTTGACGGCGAGCTCCGCGACGGGTCCGTGCACGGCGCCCCACGCGAGCAGGGCGCTCCAGGCGAGCAGCGCGGCGACACCGGCCGCAAACGCGGCGCCTCGCAGCGTGCGCGCCGCGACGCCCCAGGCTGCGGCGACGAGCGCCACCGCCCACCACCCGAAGCCGATGGTCGCGAGCGCGAAGGCGGCGGCGAGCAGTACGATCCGCACGAGTACACGCACGAGCACGCGGATCATCATCGACTCGACCGGCTCGGCGCGAGCGTGAGCGTGGAGACGATGCGCGTCGAATCGAGATCACTCGCGCGGCGCGGGAAGCGCACGGGGTCCAGCTCGCCCGCGAGCCATCGCGGCAGCCGATCGAGGTAGCGCGAGCTCATCGGATTCCCCGACTGTCCGCCGGGGTAGATGGACCACGCGTGGACCTCCGGCCCCATCTCGACCACCATGCGCCAGCTCGGGCCATACCGCCCCGAGCCGCTCGATGGGCTCAACGTGGACGGCCCACCCTGCACCGGCAGCCCGAGCGCGGAGAAGTCCGGGAGGCGGAGCAGGTGATAGATGTTCGCGTGCTGAATCCGGTCCCACCGCCAGCCGCCCGCATCGGGGTCGCCGTACTCGAACTCGGCGCGACGCAGCGCGGCCGCGAGGCTCGATGCGAGAATGTCGTCGCGCCGCTCGACCGTCGCCGTGCGGTGATCGTCCCACCACACGCTGTTCGGGTAGGCGAGCAGTTCCGCCAGCACCGACTCCGATGGCGGCTGGAAGGGCGCCGGGTCCTCGGGCGTCGCGAGCTCGTCCCAGGTGCGACGCTGGAGCTCATCCATCGCGAACTCGAAGAGCACCGCGCGCTGATTGTCCCTCGTGTAGCGGCGGTCCCACTGGGCGAGGAGCATCGCGGCCTCACGCAGCGTCGAGTCGTTTGCGTCTCGCGCGCGAGCGGCTGCCAGAAACGCGGGGACGAATCGATCGGCGCGCGCACTCCCGGGGTCGGTCTGAAAGCGGCGCATGTCGTCCGGGGTGACGGCGGAGTCCGCGCGGAGGAGCGCGTTGATGCGCATCGCGCGCCACGGCGGCGGCCAGTCGGCGCCGAGGTACGACGAATCGGTCGCCGGATCGATCGGCTGCTGGTTGTCGGAGGCGAGGTACCCTTGCGCCGGATTCATGGCGAAGGGGTAGCGGGAGACGGGCCACGCGCCCACCCAGTCGCTCGTGCGCACGGTGCCGTCGTGAATCACGTCGCCGCGTTCGTTGTCCGGGCGGATGGGGAAGCGACCCGTCGAGCGGATGGCGATCGTCCCCGCGCGATCGGCCACGAGCATGTTCTGCGCGGGGGCCACATAGCCGGCCATCGCGTCGAGCCATGCGCGCGCGGATGTCGCGTGCGCCGCACGCGCGAAGCCGCCGAGCTCGGACGAGAGATCGAGCACC
>DASVCF010000163.1:0-5228 GCA_036381735.1 Gemmatimonadaceae bacterium
AGCACTTCATTCAGATTGTGCTTCGCAGCGGTACTGACTGCAGCCTCAAGCGACTGTATCGCCATGTCGATCTTGCCAAATACTCTGTATCCCTGGCCGGTGTAGTAATGGTAGTGGACGAGCAGAGAGACAGGTAATGGAGCGTTGACAAGTCCGTGTCGATACTGCTCGAATGCAGCCTGGTTTCGGTCTGTCGCGGCGATTTCGAGCAAGTTGATCGCTGAGAGCCAGCGCAGATACTGTTCTTGGGCGGTCGCGGCAAGAATCATGTGGGCGTCGCGCGCAGCATCGGTCAGCCCGAGTTCGAAGAAGGATGCAGCGATATCCGCGAGTACGCGGTCGCGGGCGACTGGCTGCGAAAGTCCGTTGAGCGCTTGGTAAGCGAGCCGTATGGCGAGGGTGTACTGCCCTCGGTGGTGCGCCACTTCAGCTCGCGCATGCAAGGCCATGGCGTGGATTTCTTCCAGCCCGGCCGTCTCTGCATGTGCAATTGCCCGGTCGAGGATCTTCTCGGCCTGGGGCAGATTCCCTCGACTGGTCGATAGGTTCGCCATCGAGATTTCTGACCGGATGACACTCTCCGTATCTCCCCGCAGCTTCGCGAGGCTCCCCGCAGCCTTGTACGCGGCCGTCGCCTCGTTCCAATTCGCGAGCATGCGGTAGCACGCGCCCAGCGCCATGTACGACTTGATGACGGATGGCGCATCGACCACCGGCTGGGCGACCTTGTGGATGATCGTCTCGTACACATCCGCCGCGAGCGCCCACTTCGCATCGAACTCCAAACCGCGCGCGTAAGCCATCAGCTGCGGGATCACCTCCGATGGCGCGCTCTCGGGCGACTTCCGCATCCCGTCGAGCACACTCATCAGTAACCCGCGCAGCGGACTCCCGTCGTCGATCAACGTGACCGAGCGGCGCACGACGTGCACGCTCCACTCGTTCCCGGTGATCACCTCGGCGCCCCACATCGCCCAGTTGTCCAACAGGCGAAGCACGAGCAACCCCGCCTTCGTCGAACGCCAGTCGGGGTCGTCTTCGCTGCTCGTCTTCGCGAGCGCTTCAAAATATGGGAAGTGCGGCAGCCGGACCTGCGTGTCTGTCATGCAATCCTCCGATGGCAAGACTGCCAACTACGATGGCGTGCAACATGGGATGCCCCGACCGGGAGTTCAAGCACATTTTCAGACAGAAATAGGTCGTTTTAGGACAGGGGCTGGGGGAGGCGAACGAGCACCGAAGTGGAAGGCAAACGCGCGGGGGCGGAAGGGAGCCCGGCGCAATACACGGCACAAGGGGCCGCTTCGCGTGATGCGAAGCGGCCCCTTGTGCCGTGTATCCAATATGCAATGTGAACGCGGCCGCTCGGCCGCACCACGCACCGGTCAGCTACGCATCACGGATGCGCCGCGTGTGGTCGGGCGGTCACTCCTTCGCGGCGGTCGCACGCGCTGCAACGCGCGGTGGACGCGCGATCGTCGCGGGATTGCCGTCGGAGACGTAGCGCATGTCACCGCGGTCGAGCTGGTCGAGCGTGCGCTCGAGTGCATCGGCGAACACCTCGACGCGCGGAAGGCGCAGGGCATCGAACGTCGGGTCGTACGGACTGCGCGCGGGTCCGCCGGCCACCTCGAGAATCGCGTCGAACGCGTAACGTACATCGCGCCCGGTCTTCGGATCGCGCCACGCACCCGCTTGCGCGAGCGCGCGATTCTTCGGCCACACGCCGAGCGGGAGTGCGAACGTGCGCACACGATAGCCGGCTACCGCGGAATCGATGGCGAGCTGGCCGCGCGCGATCTGCTCCTGTACGACGTCGTCCGAGTACTTGCCCAGGTTCGCGTGCCAGAGCGTGTGATCGCACAGCTCGAAGCCCTGCGAGGCGAGGAAGCGCAGCTTCCGCATGCGCCACTGTGTCTTCTGTCCCTCGATGTCCTTGTCACCGAAGAATGCGTGCCCGGCCGCTGCGCCCGGCAGGACGCAGAACACGGCCTTGTTTCCCCAGTCGGGGTGCGTGCGATGGAAGCCGAGCCAGATCCCGAGCGCGCTCGTGGAATCGATCACCAACGAATCACCGTGCTCCACGTAGCGGAACTGCGATGGCGACGCGTCGTCGAAGGTGATGACGACGGGCGACAAGCCAGCGGGCAGATCGAGCTTCTTGTCGACCAGATCGGCGACCGTGACCGGGCGATAGCCGCGCGCGTAGAGCATCTCGAGGTCGCGCCGGAAGTGCTCGCGCGACACCGACCACCGGCTCTCGCGATCGGTGATGAGATGGTACTCGAGGATCGGAATGCGTCCGAGCTCGTTCGGCGCGCGCGGCGCGGCACCGGTATCGGCGCGCGAGCGCGATGGCTTCGGGGACGACACCACATCGCCCTTCGATGTGGTGGTCGGGAACGTGGGCGGTGTATGGACAGCAGCGCGCCCGCACGCGAGCGCACTCGCGAGGAGGCCGGCGGCAACTGCGAAACGGCGGTGCATCTGAATGTGAGGGGATGGAATGTGGTGGGACGAAAGCGGCGCCCAATCGTAATGACATCCCGGGCGTAGCGGTAGTGTGTGAGCTCCGTCGATTACGCCGCCTCGTCATTCCGAGGCGCTGCGTTGTCATTGCGAGACGCTGCGTTGTCATTCCGAGACGCTGCGTTGTCATTCCGAGCGAATGCGAGGAATCTCGGGCAGACGGCGAGATCCCTCGCTGCGCTCGGGATGACACTCGCTGCGCTCGGGATGACACTGCTCGTCGTATGACGACGGCGCGACGCGCGGGCGCGTAACGCGGGCGCCGATCAGACCACTCCAATCCACTGAGACGGGGGCACCTCGAACCCGGGGAACACGGTCGCGACGCTCGGCGCGCCGAGGTGCCTGGTGACCACCTCGGCGAACACGGAGCGAAAGTCGGTGGTGAGCGCGAGGTCGCGTCCCTGGTACAGCTGTTCCGGCGCGAGCCCTGGCCATGTGCCGTGCACCTTGTGTCCGTGCACGCTGCCGCCGATCACGAAGAGCGCGCCGGCGTGGCCGTGGTCGGTGCCACCGTTCCCGTTCTGCTTCGCCATACGGCCGAACTCGGACATCGTCAGGATGACCACGTCATCCATCCGATCGCCGAGGTCGGTGACCAGCGCGGCGATGGCGCTGGAGAAGTCGCGGAGCCGGTTGGCGAGCTGGCCCGTGGCGCCGCCCTGGTTCACGTGCGTGTCCCACCCGCCCACGTCCGCGAACGCGATCTCGAGGCCGACGTCGGCCTTGATGAGCTGCGCGATCTGCTTGAGGCTCTGGCCGAAGGGGGAGCGCGGATACTCGGCGCCGCGCTCGGGCAGATACTGCTGAGGGTTCGCCGCGCGGAGCATCTTCACCGCATCGAAGGTCTCGCTCCCCGCGCCGTGGATGATGTCCGCGGAGCCCGTGCGATAGAGCGCCTCCAGGCGCTCGACATCCGTGCCCGTCGCGCGAATGGTGAAGTCGGAGAGCGACGACATGGCGATGGATGGCGCGGGACCCTCGAGGATGCGCGGCGTCTGCTGCGAGAGGGCGACGGCGCGAAAGGGAGAAGCTGCCGCGGACGCCGGACTGCTCGCATCCCCATCGCTCGCCGTCGGTGCCTCGTGTGCTCCGGGCTGCGTCGCCGCGTGCCCGGAGCACTCGGCGCACGTCCCGCGGATGGCGAGGTAGCGATTGAGCCAACCGTCCGGCGTCGACTTCACGTCGGGCGTCCCCGTCTCCATGTAGTCCTGCGCATCGAAGTGCGAGCGCGTACTGCTCGGGCTGCCGACGGCGTGCACGGGGGCGAGGAGGCCGCGGTCCCACAACGGCTTGAAGGGTGCGAGCGCGGGGTGCAGTCCGAAGAATCCATCGAGGTCGATGGCCGTGCTCGGATCACCCGACCGCGGGCGTGGGATCCCGATGTTCGGGCGGAGCCCGTAGTACTCCGGCTCGCCGTGCGGAACGACGATGTTGAGCGCGTCGGCCGCGCCGCGCTGGAAGAGGCAGATGAGGATCTTCCCCTTCCGCGTCGCGCGCTGGAGCTCGGCGGCAAAGACGGTACGACGGAGGAAGCTGGGGCTCAGCCCCACGGTCACGAGCGCGAGCGCGCCCGACTTGAGAAAGACGCGACGTTGCACGGTGGTCTACCTCCGCTGGAATTCAGGTGCGCCGAGGGCGAGGCCGAGGAGGGTCGGGATGCGGGAAGCGGGATGCGGGATGCGGAATCGGCTCGTGGCGAGAGAGTCCGCTCCCCCTAGGCCGTTCCGCATCCCGCCTCCCGCATCCCGCATCCCGAGTAGTGGGTTCTCCCCCTCCATCAGCACCTTGCGTGTATCGGGTGATGCTTCGCCGCCCAGGATGTCGGCGATCACGGTGTCGACCTGCTGGGCGAGCGGCGCGTTGGCGAGGTTGGTGTTCCGCTTCCATCGCGCCAGTGAGACACCAGGGATTCGGCCGGATGCGACAGCGAGGCCGAAGTTGATGCGATTGAGGATCGAGCCGGTGTTGATCCAGGCATCGCCGGTCTCGGGGTAGCCGTTGGGGTCGCGGTGCATGAAGAGTGGCTCGCCGAGGCGGGCGACGATCCGCGCGGTGCGCGGCGTGGTGTCGGGCTCGGCGCCGACCGCGCGCAGAGCGCTCGCGACGAGCTCGAACGGACTCTTCACCTTGGCCTTGTACGCGGCGCGCGAGAAGAACTCGGGGGAGTAAAAGATCGTGCGCAGCACTTCGCGGATGTCACCGTTCGTCCGTGTGAAGGTGTCGGCCGCGCGGCCGACGAGGGCGGGCGGCGGCGAGTCGCTCACGAAGCGGCGCACGAGCTCCATCGAGATGAAGTGCGCGGTCGCCGGGCTCGAGCTGAGGATGTCGAGCACCTGCTCGCCATCCTCCATGCCGCGGCCCGCGGGGAGCGTGTGTCCGAGCACGACCTTCGGCCCGGCGTCGTGCATCTGCGGCCGGAAGATGAAGCCGCCACCTTGTCGAGGTGCCTGCAGCGTCCAGCCGGTGAACGCGCGCGCGACGTTGATGACGTCCTGCTGCGTGTAGCCGCCGTTCACGCCGAGCGTGTGCAGCTCCATGAGCTCGCGGCCGTAGTTCTCGTTGATGCCGCGTCTGCGAGAAGCGGGAAGCGATCGGGCGCGGAGCTGCGGGGATGCGGGATGCGGGATGCGGGATGCGAAACGGCCTCGGAAACGGGGACTTCTCACCCGCGCGCCGTTTCCGCATCCCGCATCCCG
>DASVCF010000164.1:0-39628 GCA_036381735.1 Gemmatimonadaceae bacterium
ATCAATCGCCTCTGACCCCTCTGATCCTCCTGTCTCGATCCAGAACCCACAACTCACCACCCATGACCCACTACTTCGCGTACGCTCCCGCCCCCGCCGTCCCCGCGCCCGCTGCTTCAGGCATGAACCCGAGTTGACGCAGCATCGTCGACATGTCGAGATACTCGTGCGTCGTGGCGATCTTGCCGTTCCGGATCGTGACGACATCGCAGAACGGCAGATCCGCCGTGCGATTGGTGGCGGGGAGGGTGCCGGCCGGGGTGGCGAGCGGGCCGGTGTTGGTGCCGTGTCCCATGAACTCGACAACTGCACCGTTCTCGTCGGCGATCACTGAGCGGATCTCGGCTTTCCCATCGGGAAAGGCGTCGGCCCATTGCTGCAGCGCCTTCTTGATCCCGTTCGGCCCGCGGAAGATTTCCCCGGTCGCCATGTTGCGCATCTCGAAGTCGTCCGCGACGGCGGCGGCCGCATCGTCGAAGTGGCGAGTGTTGAATGCCTCGTAGGGGATTCGGGCAATTCGTGCGTTCTCCTGTGCAGACATGCTGCCCTCCGTGGAGATGGTGCCGAATGGCCGGAGCGCCTGGCGCTCCAGACGTCCCATGAGCTTGCCCGCGCTGCTCCTCCCGCCGATCTGATCGAGGGCCCCAATATCGAGAGCCGCGAACCCTGCAGCAAGACGCGCGAGCTCGCGCCCCCGCACTATCCCTCGCCTTCGCCCTCTCTCCTCCGTCCTTCCTCCTCCCTGGTCTCCTTCGCTTTCACCTCATCCCACAGCCGGTCCAGCACCTCGAGCCCCGCCTCGCTTACCGGAATCCCCCGCTCGGCGGCGAGCGCTTCGACCTCGGCGAAGCGGCGCACGAACTTCGCGTTGGCCTTGTCGAGTGCGAGCGCGGCGTGCACGCCGGCTTTGCGGCACAGGTTCACGACGGCGAAGAGCAGATCGCCGAGCTCGGCCTCGAGCGCCGCGTGTCGCGCGTCGAGCACGGGGACGCCACCAGGACCGACGGCGGGTGGATGGTGCTCCAGCTGCTCGCGCACCTCACCCAACTCTTCCTCCACCTTCGCGGCCGGACCTTCGACGTCCGGCCAGTCGAAGCCGACGCCGGCCGCGCGATCCTGCAATCGGTGTGCGCGATGCAGCGCTGGCAGCGAGGGTGGCAGTCCGTCGGCGATCGATTCGCGCCGCTTCGCCTTGAGCCGCTCCCACGGCTCACGCACGCCGTCGCCGTAGAGATGGGGATGCCGCGCCTTCATCTTCGTGATGAGCGCGTCGGCCACATCCGAGATGTCGAACGCGCCGCGCTCCTCGGCGACCACCGAGTGAAAGAGCACCTGCAGCAGGACGTCGCCCAGCTCCTCGCGGATCAGCCGATCATCACCGCTGCGGAGCGCGTCATCCAGCTCGTGCGCTTCCTCGATCAGGTAGGGGCGGAGCGACTCGTGCGTCTGCGCGGCATCCCAGTCGCATCGCGCGCGCAGATCGCGCATGAGCGCGAGAGTATCTTCAAGTGTGGATTTGTCTTGCATAGCCTCCTCGGGGCCGGTATACTACCCGCGCAACTCATGACGGGTCAATGAACACGCATATGACGCGCGCCTGGGTCGAGATCGATCTAGGCGCGCTGCGACGCAATGGGGCCGCGTTGGCGGCCCGCGCCGGATGTCCGCTGCTGCCCATGGTCAAGGCGGACGCGTACGGCCTCGGCGCCATTGCCGTGGCGCGCACGCTCGAGGCGATCGAGCCCTGGGGGTTCGGTGTGGCGGCGGTTCGCGAGGGGATCGAGCTGCGCGATGCCGGCATCACGCGTCCCATCGTCGTCTTCACGCCGCTCGCGTCCGACGATCTGCGCACCGTGCACACTCACGGCTTCATCCCCGCGCTCAATTCGGCGGACGAGATTCGCGCGTGGCGGGCGCTGGGCGGCGGAGCATGGCATCTCGCCATCGACACCGGGATGAATCGTGCCGGGGTGCGCTGGGACTGCGTCGCGGCGCTCGCCGATCTCCTTCGCGACAACCCGCCCGCCGGTGCGTTCACGCACTTTCACTCCGCCCAGTTGGATGACGGTTCGATGCCGGAGCAGGAGCGTCGGTTTCGCGAGGCGATCGCGCGGCTGCCGGCGCGGCCGCGTCACGTTCACGCCGCCAACTCCGCCGGGATCGCGCGCGGTGTGCCCGGCACCTGGGATCTCGCGCGACCGGGGATCTTTCTCTACGGCGTGGGCAGCGGTGCCGGCGCGCAGATCGAGCCCGAGCCCGTGGTGCACCTGCGTGCGCCGGTCGTGAGCATCCGCACCGTCAACGCTGGCGAGTCGGTGAGCTACGACGCCACGTACCGCGCGCCAACGGACCGACGCATCGCGACGCTCGCGATCGGCTATGCGGATGGCTACCGGCGCGCGCTCAGCAACCGCGGCGTGGCGCTCGTGCACGGACGTCGCGCCCCCGTGGCCGGGCTCGTGACGATGGACATGGTGATGCTCGACGTCACCGACGTGCCGTGCGAGGTGGGTGATGCCGCCACGCTCATCGGGTGCGACGGCGACGATTGTCTCGACGTGGAGACCGTGGCGCGCCTGGCTGATGTGTCACCGTACGAGCTGCTCACCGGGCTCAAGCTGCGCGCCGAGCGTGTGTACAGGGACTCGCATGTCTGACTGGATGCACGGGGCGGGGACGCACACCGCACCAGCGATGCACACCGCGCGAGCGATGTACACCGCATGACCAATGCACACGGCATGAGCCGCACCGCCCGCAACTCGCGCCGCGCGATCATCCTCGTGCTCGATGGCGTCGGCATCGGCGCCGCGCCCGATGCGGCCGCGTACGGCGACGTCGGGAGCGATACGCTCGGCAATCTCTCGCGCGCTGTGGGCGGGCTCGACGTGCCCAATCTGGAGGCGCTGGGTCTGGGGCGCATCGCGCCGCTCGACGGCGTGTCGGCCAAGGTCACGCCGCGCGCCGCGTGGGGGAGCATGCGCCCCGCATCGGCGGGGAAGGACAGCACGACCGGACACTGGGAGATCGCTGGCGTCCATCTCGCGCAGCCGTTCCCCACGTACCCGCACGGATTCCCCGACGAAGTGATCGACGAGTTCGTCCGTCGCACGGGGCGCGGCGTCATCGGGAACATCGCCGGGAGCGGCACCGCGATGATCGACCGGTTCGGCCCGGAGCACGAGCGAACGGGGAAGTGGATCGTCTACACCTCCGCCGATTCCGTCTTCCAGGTGGCGGCGCACGAGCACGTCATTCCGCTCGAGGAGCTGTACGGCGCCTGCGAGATGGCGCGCGCGATGCTCGTGGCGCCGCACAACGTCTCGCGCGTCATTGCCCGCCCGTTCGTGGGACAGGCCGGCGCCTACACGCGCACCGCGCACCGTCGCGATTTCTCCATCGCGCCCCCCACGGAGACGTTGCTCGATGCCCTCGCGGCGCACGGTGTGGCCCGCCGCGCAGTGGGGAAGATCGATGATCTCTTTGCCGGCCGCGCGATCACGAGCGAGCACACGGCCGACAACGCCGCCGGCGTCGACGCCATCCGTCGTGCGCTCGGCGAGATGGACGGTGGGCTCCTGTTCGCCAACCTGGTAGATTTCGACCAGCTCTGGGGGCACCGGAACGACGTGGCAGGGTTCCACGAAGGGATCCGCGCGTTCGATCGTGCGCTTCCCTCCATCGAAGAAGCCCTCCGAGAGGACGACGTGCTCTTCGTCACCGCCGACCACGGCAACGATCCGACCACCCCGTCCACCGATCACTCGCGCGAGTGTGTCCCGCTGCTCGCGCTCGGCGCGCACGTTCGCGCACGGTCGCTGGGCGAGCGGCCCACCTTCTCCGATCTCGGCGCCACGGTCGCCGAGTGGCTGGGCGTCCCGTTCCGCGGGCGCGGCACGTCGTTTCTGCCGGAGCTCGTCGCCCCGTGAGCGAGTCCGTCACCGATGCGCGGCTCCGCGAGGCGGCGCTCGACGTCATGCGTCGGGCGTACGCCCCGTATTCTGGATTTCGCGTCGGGGCGGCGCTCGCGAGCCGGAACGCCGGGCCCTTCGTGGGGTGCAACGTGGAGAACGCGGCCTACGGGTCGTCCATTTGTGCCGAACGGGGCGCGGTGCTGGCGGCAATCGCGCACGGTGTGCGAGATTTCGACCGATTGGTGATCGCCACCGAGGCCGATGCGCCCGCGCCGCCGTGCGGGGCGTGCCGGCAGATGCTTGCCGAGTTCAATCCACGGATGACGATCACCAGCTGCACGGCCGGCGGTGCGGAGCAGCGCTGGAACCTTTCGGATCTGTTGCCGTACCCATTCACTCCCCATTCGCTGAACCGCTGATGTTGCGTGGACGTCACGCCCGGTCTCCCGCGCGCGATGCCGTGCACCCGTTCGCTTCCGACGACAGGATGCTCGTGTGAAGAGTTTCGACGTGAAAGACAGGAGTTCCGCTCGTGCGTGATTCGCGGTACGCGCTGGCCCTCATTGCCGCCATCACCGTGCTCGTCGCGGGGTGCCAGGAAAAGCTGAGCGGAGGTGCGGCCTGCCCATCGCTCTGTCCCGAGCAGAACCTGACCTACCAGGACACGGTCATCGAGGGTGCCATCGACACGGATGTCACGGTCACCGGCTTCCCGGCGCTCGGCAGCTCCCCCTCGCTGCTCCTGGCGAACGTGGTGTCGGGCGCCGACACGCTGCACACGGTGGGCGTCGTCCGGTTCGACTCGCTGCGAACGACGTTCACGCCCAGCAGCGGCGGCGCCGAAGTCTCCGCCGACTCCGTCGACACGGCCGCGGTCACGGTCAATCTCGCGCCGTTCGCGGCGGGGCAGGACACGATCTTCGTGCACACCGATTCGGTCACGATTCGTGTGTACGACGTGGATACGACCGCGGACATCTTCGATACGCGCGCCATTGCCGCGACCGTTCGCCCGGACCGCCTGATTCCCGGCGCCTCGCGAACGGTCGCGCGCGACTCGATCACGGGGGCGTTGCGCATCCCGCTGCCGAGCGACCTGGTCAAGAGCAAGGTGGCTGCGGGCGGGCCGCTGCTCCTCGGGTTCGAGGCCGTCACGGGGGACAATTCCCCTGTGCAGGTGCGGCTCGTCTCGAGCGAAGGCGGGAATACGCCGTCGCTCTCGTACGAGGCGCACCACGGCACCGACAGTGCGTTGGTGAGCGTGGGCGCGAACGTACAGGCCGGTACCGGCGTCGATCTCTCCACGCTCGCCGACTACACGGTGGTGGTGAAGGGCACCGCGCCGCCGGATTCCACGATGCTCGCCGTCGGCGGCATTCCCGGGAGCCGCACCTACCTTCGCTTCAACCTTCCGTCGAGCATCGTGGACTCGACGACGGTCGTGCGGGCCTCGCTGCAACTCACGCAGCGAGCCAGTCCGAGCTTCCTGGGGCCGGACACCGCGACGATCGTCCCGCTCGTCGTCCGCGCGACCAAGGACGTGACGGATCCCGCGAAGGCCGCGTTGCTTGCCGCGCCGCAAGGGTTCATCAACGTTCCGCAGCTCACCGTCCTCCCGCAGGACAGCGGGCAGCGCAACATCGAGATCGTGCAGCTCGTCCGGCTCTGGCGATCGGAGCTGATCGGTGACAACCAGCGCTCGCTCGTGCTCGAGCTCGGGAACGAGGGGTTTGATCCGCGGCAGGTCCTCTTCTACTCGAGCAACGCGGCGGTGCCAGATTCGCTCCGCCCGCGCCTGCGTCTGAGCTACATCCCCCGCGCCAGCTTCGGGCTTCCCTGATGCAGAAACTGCCAGCCATCCTGCTCGCTCTCATCTGCGTCGCTCCGGCGGCGTACGCCCAGGGCACGCTCAGCACGCAGGGATTCGGTTATCCGCCCGGGGAGCTGAGCACCCGTGCGGCGGCCTCCGGTGGCGCCACGTCGCCCTTCGATCCGCTCTCCGCCGTGAACCCCGCGGCGCTCACATCGTGGGGGGGGCGCACGGCGCTCTACTTCCAGTACTCGCCGGAGTTCCGGAGCGTGAGCGTACCGGGCGGCACCGATCACGCGACCGTGACCCGCTTCCCGCTCCTGGCCGCCGCCGTCGGCATCGGCTCGCACGCCACGTTCGGCATCTCCGCGGCCACCTTCCTCGATCGCACCTGGCACACGCAGGTCACATCGTTCCAGCACGGGAACCAGGGGGACTCCACGCAGTTCACGGAGAACTTCTCGGTGAACGGCGCGATCAACGATGTGCGGCTCGCCGGGGCATATCAGATCATCCCCGCGATTCGCATCGGTGTCGCGGGGCACGTGTATACCGGTGAGAACCGGCTCAACATCACGCGCACATTCGCCGACAGCTCCTTCGCCAGCTTCTCGCAGAACTCGACCATCGGCTACGCGGGGAGCGCGGTGAGCGGCGGTCTCGAGGTGGAGCCTGTGCACGGGCTCTGGCTCGCGGCCACCGGGCGGCTCGGCGGCCCGATCACCTCGACGCGGAACGACACGACGCTCAGCCGCGCCTACATCCCGAACGCCTACGGCGGCGGGGTGGAGATCACCGCGATTGGCGGCCTGCTCCTTGCCGCTCGGGCAGAGTGGACGGAATGGTCGACGATGAGCAAGCTCGGTGAAGGCGACGTCACGGGATTCGACGGTTGGGACGTCGGCGTGGGGGCGGAGGCGAACGGTCCCACGCTGTTCGGCTCGAGCATGCCGTTGCGCGCGGGGTACCGGCACCGCACCTTGCCCTTCGGCGTCGGAGGGCAGGAGGTGACCGAGAACTCGATCTCCGCGGGACTCGGCATTCCGATCGCCGGCGAGCGGTCGCGCCTGGACTTCGGCCTCCAGCGTGCGTCGCGCACGGCGGATGTGTCGGGAATGGAGCACGCCTGGATCATCAGCGCCGGCCTCTTCGTACGACCCTGACCCATGGCAACGTCGACCACGCAGCCGCCGCTGATCCTCGTCGCCGACGACGTTCCGGCGAACGTGGAGCTGTTGTGCGATCAGCTCAACATGTTGGGCTACCGCGTGGTCACGGCCGTCGATGGGCCGACGGCCATCGAAGCGTGCTTCGAGCACCGCCCCGATCTGTGCATCCTCGACATCTCGATGCCGGCGGGTGATCTCGGCGTGGACCATCGCTCGACCGGGTTCGAGGTGTGCCGGCGCATCAAGCGCGATCCGCGCACGGCGCGCATTCCGGTCATCTTCGTCACCGCGCTGAACGACACCACCGACCGCGTGAAGGCGATCGAGGCGGGGGGCGACGACTTCCTCACGAAGCCGCACAACCGGCAGATCCTGAGCGCGCGCGTGCGCAGCCTGCTCCGCCTGAAGTTCGCGACGGACGCGCTGGACGACAGCTATCGCAAGCTGCGCGAGCTGGAGAAGGTGCGCGACGATCTCATGAAGATGATCGTGCACGATCTCAAGACGCCGCTCACGTCCGTGCTCGCGTCGCTCGAGATGGTGCTGGATGGCGACTTCGGCGCCATCTCGGAGAACCAGCGCCAGGCGCTGAGCGACGCGGAGGCGAAGGCGGAGGACCTCCTGTCGCTCATCGAAGATCTGCTCGAGGTCGCGCGCATCGAGGAGACGGAGATCCAGCTCGATGTGCAGCCCATCGCGCCGGGCGTGCTCCTCGCCGAGGTCGTGCACGAGTGGCAGGTGCGCTTCCAGCAGGAGCATGCGACAGTGAAGGTGGACGTGGCTGATGAGGCGCCGGTGATTCAGGGTGACAAGGGGCTCCTGAAGCGCGTCTTCTCGAACCTCATCCAGAACGCGATCACGCATTCGGCCAACAGCGTCGAGCTCACGCTCTCGGCGCGGCGCGGGACGAACGGCGGCATTCTCTTCACCGTCTCCGACAACGGCCCCGGTATCCCGCCGGAGTACCACGAGATCATCTTCCGCAAGTTCGAGCAGGTGAAGAAGCCGGAGATTCCGCGCGTGCGCAGCTCGGGACTGGGCCTCGCGTTCTGCAAGCTCGCCGTCGAAGCACACGGTGGGCGTATCTGGGTGCGGAGCAGCGAAGGGCACGGGAGCCATTTCCACATCGCGCTCCCTCCGATGCCAACGGTAATGAAGGCCGAGTCCGCCGCATCGGCGTGAGTGCGGCAGCGCACGACGCCGCCCTGTTCGCTCCTCCGGCGGCGGTGTAGACTTCTCCCCATGCAGAGCTCTCCCCGCGGCACCGTCTACATCGAGACGTACGGGTGCCAGATGAACGTGAGCGACTCCGAGCTGATGTACGGCCACCTCGCCGAGTACGGGTACGAACCCGTGGGCGGGCCCGAAGGCGCGGACGTCATCCTCATCAACACCTGCGCGATCAGAGATCACGCCGAGCAGCGCGTGCTGGGGCGGTTGGGCGAGCTCAAGCGCCACATGAAGCCCGACACGGTGCTCGGCGTGACCGGGTGCATGGCGCAGCGGATGGGCGCGCAGCTGCTCGACCGCGCGCGCCATGTGGATCTCGTGATCGGTCCCGATGGCTACCGCGCGCTGCCGTCGCTCATCGAGGGCGCTCGCAACGGCCAGCGGGTGGCGGCCGTCGACTTCGACCTCGAGGAGCACTACGAGGACTTCCGCGCGCGTCGCTTCGAGGGCGTGCGGGCGTGGATCCCCGTGCAGCGTGGATGCGACTACCGGTGCACGTACTGCATCGTGCCGACCACGCGCGGCGCCGAGCGGAGTCGCCAGCTCGCGGATGTGGTGCGCGAGACGCGCGAGATCGCGGACGCGGGGATCACCGAGGTCACGCTGCTCGGGCAGACGGTCAACTCGTATCACGATGGCGAGCACGACTTCGCCGACCTGCTGCGCGCCGTGGGGAGAGTTCCCGGCATCCGCCGCGTGCGCTACACGAGCCCGCACCCGAACGACTTCAGCGACCGCGTGATCGCCGCTCTGGCGGAGACCCCGACCGTGTGCGAGCACGTGCATCTCCCTATGCAGTCGGGCTCCTCGCGCACGCTCAAGCGCATGCTGCGGCGGTACACGCGCGAGGGGTTCATGCGGTGCGTGGATCGCTTGCGCACGGCGATCCCCGATCTCGCGCTCACGACGGACGTCATCGTCGGCTTCCCCGGGGAGACGGATGAGGACTTCGCGGAGACCGTGAGCGCCGTGCGCGAGATCGGCTTCGACGATGCGTTCACCTTCAAGTTCTCGCCGCGCGAGGGGACGCCGGCCACGCGAATGCCGGATGAGCTGATGGTACCGGACGAGGTGGCGAGCGACCGGCTGGAGCAGCTGATCGCGGTCGTGCGTGAGGGGTCGCGGGCGCGGAACCTCGCCCTGCTCGGCACGCGGCACGAGGTGCTCGTCGAGAGGATCTCCCGCCGCGGGACGCTGCTCCAGGCGCGCACGCGGCATCATCGCACCGTGCTCATCCCGGGCGACGAGCGCATGATCGGGCGCTATTACGACGTGGAGCTCACCGGCACGACCGGGTCGACGTTCACCGGCGCGATCGTGCGGAAGGGACAGCCTCTGCCGATGGCGGGGTAGGATCAAAGGGGTCAGAGCCGATTGATCGCCAGCGATCAATCGGCTCTGACCCCATTGATCCGAGATCCCTCGCTGCGCTCAGGATGACGACCGGGCCGGTGCGACGTACTGGTTCAACAGCATACAATCGATGACGTACTCCGCGACTCGAGGGGCTAACGATCCGCCATGCCCCTCATCGCCTACGCCGTTGCTGCATACGTGGCCGGGCTCCTCCTGGGGTTCGGCCACGATTTCATTCCAGCCGCCATCGCCGCGTCCATCGCGCTGCTGATCGCGGCGCACCGCCGGGCGCCGACGATCGCGGTGCTCGCGGTTGTCGGCGCGACGGGCGTGCTCGTCGCGCACTGGGCCGAGCGCACGGAGGCGGCGTGTCGCGCGCGGGCGCTCACCGAGCGTGCATGGCGCGCAACCCTCGACGATGCCGCGGCGCCCGGCGCGTTCGTGACGGCGCGCCTGCACTTGTCCGGCTGCACGGTCCTGGCCTCACTCGCGGTGGAGCGCGGTCGAGCGGATGCGGGGGCCGACGTCCTCGTCCACGGGGCCGCCACCGCATCCGCGCGCGGGCTCACGATTCGTCACGCCTCGCTCGCGTTCGAGGCCCAAGGCTCCGCGCTGATCGCGCTGCGCGCCCGCGCTGGTTCGGCCATCGACAGCGTCTTCCGAAGCGATGCGCCGCTCGTCCGCGCGCTGCTCATCGCGGACACGCGCTCGCTCGATCCCGCGCTCCGCGATCGGTACGCGGCCGCCGGCATCGTGCACATGCTCTCGATCTCCGGGTTGCACGTGGCCATCATCGCCATGGCGATCCTCCTCGTGTTTCAGGCGCTGCGTCTGCCACGGACGGCCGCCATCGTCGCCACGCTTGGCGTCACCGCGCTGTACATCGCCGTCATCGGCGCGCCGCCGCCCGCGCTGCGCTCCGGCATCATGCTCGGCATCGCGGCGCTCACCCGGCTGGCACAGCGGCCGGTATCCAAGTGGGCGGCGCTCGCGCTGGGCGCTGCCATTCCACTCGCCTCGCCGCGCACCGCTCTCGACGTGGGATACCAGCTGAGCATCATCGGCATGGCGAGCCTCATCGCGGGGAGCGCGCTCGTGCGCCGATGGATCACGCCGCGTCTCGATGGCGTCCGTGCCGAGCTCGCGAGCGTGGCGCTCGTGTCGCTCGTCGCCACGCTCGCGAGCGCACCACTCACCGCGTGGCGCTTCGGGCGACTGAGTCTCATCGCGCCCATCACGAACGTGATCGCCACCCCGGTGATCGCCGCGGCCCAGCCCGCGCTCTTTCTCGCGCTGCTGGCGTCGCCGGTCCTCCCGCTCGCGCGCTTCGTGGCGGATGCCGCGCACCCGTTGCTCGCGATGCTCGACCGCATTGCGAGCGCGGGAGCCAGCGTGCCGTTCGGCTCGCTCACCGTGGCGCCCACTCTCGCGGCCGCCGTGCTGCTCGGCGTGGCCAGCGCCGCGTTCCTCACCGCGTGCCTGAGCGACTTTCCCGCCCGGCCGCTCCTCGCGGCGCTCGGTGCGCTCACCCTGGTCGCCTGGCTCCCGTTCGCGCCGACCACCACGCACGGGGTGGAGCTTCACGTCATCGATGTGGGGCAGGGCGACGCCATCGCGCTCCGCACACCGCGAGGCCGGTGGGTGCTCTTCGACGCCGGCCGCTCGTGGCGCGGCGGGGATGCGGGGCGCAGCACCGTCATCCCGTACCTGCGCCGCTACGGCGGCGACGTGGTCGCCTTCGTGCTGTCGCATCCGCACGCCGATCACGTGGGCGGCGCCGCGAGCGTGCTGCGCGCCCTTCACCCCGCGGCGTACTGGGACGGCGCCTTCGCCGGCGGGAGCGAGCCGTATCGCGCGTCGCTCGTGATGGCGCAGACGGCCGGCGTCGAATGGCACCGCGCACATCCAGGCGACTCCCTCGCCGTGGACGGTGTGGTCATCCGTGTGCTCGCGCCCGACTCGGCGTGGATGTCCTCGCTCGACGATCCCAACGAAGCGAGCCTCGTCGCCCTCGTGCGGTACGGCGCGGTGCGGTTTCTGCTGGTGGGTGATGCCGAGCGTGGCGAGGAGCGGTGGCTGCTGGCGCACGACTCGACCGCGCTGCATGCCGATGTGCTCAAGGTGGGGCACCACGGGAGCATCACGAGCACGACCCCGCCGTTTCTCGCCGCGGTGCATCCACGGGTGGCGGTGGTGTCGGTGGGGGCGGGGAACAGCTACGGGCATCCGAGCGAGGCCGTGCTTCGCGCGCTCGCGGCGTCGGGCGCCATGGTTCTGCGTACCGATCGGGAGGGGAGCATCGTCATCAGCACAGACGGACGAACGTTGAACGTCGAAGATGCAGGAGACCGATGGACACTCTCGCCCGCATTCTGAAACCGCTGGTCGGACAGCCGATCGCGCTGCCCGACGATCTGCTCGCGCGCTTTCCGGAGCTGCGCGCCGCGCGCTTCCGCCGCGGAGGGCTCCCGGTGCGGGTGGGCGGGTGGTTCATCGGGCGGAGCACCGCGGCGGGGATCACGCTCTGGCGCACGGTGTTCCTCGCGAAGGACCTTCCGCCGTCGGTGGAACTGCTCTTGCACGAAGTGCGACACGTACACCAGTTTGAGGCAAGCGCGGCCTTCCCGATCCGCTATCTGTTGGAGAGTCTGCGCCGCGGGTATCACCACAATCGATTCGAAGCCGACGCTCGTGCGTATGCCGCCGAGCGTCTGCGAGGCGTCGGCTCCGAACTGCGTCGAAGAGAGGGTTAGCCGTGGTCCAGCATACTCCTACGTCGGTCGTCACGATCGAGCGCTTCATCGTCGAGCAGGAGCGGCTCCATCCGGAGGCCACCGGCGAGCTGTCCGGCATCCTGTACGACATCGCGCTCGCGGCGAAGATGATCGCCAACAAGGTGCGCAGCGCGGGACTCGCCGACATCCTCGGCGCAACGTACACCGTGAACGTGCAAGGCGAGGTGCAGCAGAAGCTGGACGTCCTGGCCAACGAGATCATCATCAAGGCCATGGACCACGGCGGACGGCTGTGCGGCATGGCGTCGGAGGAAGAGCCGGACATCATCCAGATCCCGGAAGGGTTCCGATGCGGCAAGTACCTCCTGCTGTTCGATCCGCTCGATGGCTCATCGAACATCGACGTCAACGTCCCCGTCGGCACCATCTTCTCGGTGGTCCGCAAGATCACGCGCGGCACGCGCGGCGAGCTGGAGGACGTGCTGCAGCCGGGGCGCCGCCAGGTGGCGGCGGGGTACGTGATTTATGGGTCGAGCACGATGCTCGTCTACACGACGGGGCAGGGCGCGCACGGCTTCACGCTCGATCCCTCGATCGGCGAGTTCCTGCTCTCGCACCCCGACATCCGCATCCCCGATTCGGGGCGGTACCTCTCGGTCAACGACTCGTACGAGCAGTACTGGGACGAGAACGTGCGCTCCCTCATGCGCCACTACCGTGGTCTCGAGGGGGACCGGAAGGCGCTCAACGTGCGTTACGTGGGCTCGCTCGTGGCCGATTTCCACCGCAATCTGCTCGGCGGCGGTGTGTTTGCCTATCCGTCGAACGCGAAAACCCCGCGCGGCAAGCTGCGGCTCCTGTACGAGGCCAGCCCGCTCGCGTTCGTGGTGGAGCAGGCGGGTGGGATGGCCACCGATGGCACGACGCGCATCCTCGACGTTCAGCCCACCGAGCTGCATCAGCGCACGCCGCTCTACATCGGGAGCAAGTGCGAGGTCGAGCTCGCGCGGGAAATGCTCGGCGGTCGCGCCCTGAGCGGAGTTGGCGCCTAGCGCCTACGCGCCAGCGCGCGGCACTCGGCAGGTGAACGTCGACCCGCGGCCGAGGGTACTCGTGACCGTCAGATCGCCGTGCATCGCGCGGGCAAGATCCCGGCTGATGGCCAGTCCTAGCCCGGTCCCTTCCGTATCGCGGGTCAGCTCGCTGTCCACACGGACGAACGGATCGAAGATCATCTCGAGCTGATCGGCAGCGATGCCGCATCCGGTGTCCTGCACGCACACGCACACCGTCGCATCATCAGCCGTGCACGAGACGACGATCTCTCCCCCGGCTGGCGTGAACTTGATCGCGTTCGTGAGGAGATTGAGCATGATCTGTTGCAGCTTCTCGCGATCGGCGCGTGCCCTGATCGTGCGATCGCACGGCTCGTATCGATAGCGCAGCGCCTTGGCGCGCACTTGCGGTGCGATGAGCGCTTCGAGCGCCACGAGCGTGTCGTCCATCGGCACGTCCGTCAGCGTGAAACCCACGTGCCCAGCCTCGAGCTTGGCGAAGTTGAGCACATCGTTGATCAGACCCAGGAGATGCTGCTCGTTGCGCCGGATGCGTGTCAGTGCCTCGCGCTGCTCCGGCGTGATGGGACCGTGCACCCCCAGATCGAGCAATTCCACGTACCCGGCAATGGCATTGAGCGGCGTCCGGAGCTCGTGGCTCATGTTCGCCAGGAACACGCTCTTGGACCGGTTGGCCGATTCGGCCTCCTCGCGCGCCGCGCGTTCGGCCTCGTACAACCGCGCGTTTTCTTCCATCAGGGACGCGCGCTCGATCTCTTCTGCCAGCCGGGCGTTCTCGATCGGCGCGGCGGTCTGATCGGCCAGCGCGGAGAGGAGCCACTCGTCCTCCGGTGTGGCCGGCTGCTCGGCAGAGCGCATGACAGCGAGCAGGCCGATGACTCGGCCCTGCACCACGAGCGGAACACCAACGAAGCCCTCAACGGACTCCGCATCGAGCAGGTGCCGGAGCCCACGAATGAGCGACTCGTCGAGCGTGCCCCTGAGGCTCTCCACTGTCTCCTGGGGGACGCCGGATGTCGCGCGCACATGCAGCGTGCCATCCGTATCCGCCAGCACGAGGACAGCCTTCTCGGCCTGGAGCAGTTCCGCCGCCTGCTCCGCCGCGAGTCGCAAGATCTCGTTGAGTGACGTCGCGTACGTGAACGCGCGACTCACCTGTGTGAGTCGCTGCAGCTGGTCCGCTCGCGTCGTCGCTGGGTTCAAAAGTGTGCCTCCAGTCAGATGATCCGCGCTCCTCGCTCGCCGATCTCGAATGTATGCAGGCCGGGCTCGTGCGGACTCCGACGCGTCTTGATCACACGCAGCGTTCGCGCCACACGCTCGGGCGTCGGTAGGGACAGCACGATCACGTTGTCGGAAAGGTAGCTGAACCGCTGCTCGGATGCTCCGTGCACCAACCTTCCCGCGCCGTCCTCCACCGTCTCGAGCGTCATCATGCTCGTCACGCCTCGCACGGCCAGGTGCTGATCGAGCGCGTACAGATAGTCGTGCAGTCGCTGCGGGTCGTTGGCCGCGGCGGACAGATCGCCGATCGCATCCACGACGACGCGCCGGATCCCGTGGCTCCGGATCAGATCGAAGATTTCTACGACGAGGCTGTCGATCTGGAGCTCGACCGCGGATGTGTAGAGCAGATGCAGCCCCCGATGCTCCGCGTCCGCGACGTCCACGCCGAGGTTCGCGATCAACTGCCGCAGCTGCGATGGATTCTCCTGAAAATGCACGAACAGCGTCGGCTCGTTGCGCCGCACGCCCTCGAGCGCGAATTGGAGCGCGATGGTGGTCTTGCCAGACCCGGTCGGGCCCAGCACGAGGGTCGTACTCCCCTCCCAGAGTCCACCGCCGAGGATGGGGTCGAGTCCTTCCACACCCGACGGCACGCGCTCGGTGCTCACCGTGTAGTCCGCGGGCGACTGCGGCGAGATGAGGCGCGGAAAGACTCTGAGCCCCGTCTCGGTGATCCGGAACGCGTGCTGTCCCTCGCTGTACTCGCTCCCCCGGAGCTTCAGGACGCGGAAAAACCGATCGTCGCGCACGCCCAGCGGGTTGCGGGCCAGCTCGACGATGGAGTCCGCCACGGCGAACTCGGGGTATCGATCGATGTCCGTCGCGGTGTATTCACCGAGCAGGAAAGTGGTCGTCTGATACGCGGAGAGCAGGCCGGCGAGCTCGGCGATCACCCGCCGCATTTCACCCGGGGCCGTGGCCAGGTCATGAATGGCGCGGTACGAGTCGATCACGATGAGCTGGGGCGACATCTCCTTGATGGCTTCCTTCACCCGGCTGAAGAGTGCTTCGGGGCCGTGCTCCAGCAGCAACGCCCCGATGTCGTCGTACACCACGCTGCTCCCCACCTTGCTCATGTCGAAGAATCCAAACTGCTGCGCGTAGGTCACCGCCTTCGACATCGGCTCGGAGAGCGTGGTCAGATACAGAGAGGGCCGATCGCCGTGTGCGTTGTGGAACAGGAGCTGCTCCGCGAAGATGGTCTTCCCGGTCCCCGGCTGCCCCATCACGATGTTGATCGAGTTCGCGGGGAATCCGCCGGCCAGAATCTGATCCACCTGGACGCTGCCCGTCTCGACGCGGGCGAATGTACGAGCGTCCGACACGGACGGCTCCCGGATCGCGCTCATGGCTGTTGGGGGGTTGAGCGCGATGCGCTGGTTGCCGGAGGGGACGCCGAGTCCGCGGGCGCGGCGGACCGCTGGCGCGCGGCGAGGAGCGAGCGTACGGTGTCCACGAGACGCCGTTCGGCGAGCGGCTTCATCAGGAAGGCATCCGCGCCAGCTTCGCGAGCCCGCCCGCCGGCTGCGAGAATGCTGAACACCAGCACCGCCACGTGTCGGGTGGCCGGGTCGCTCTTGAGGGCACGGCAGAGCGCGAGGCCATCCATCTTGGGCACGAGCACTTCACTGACGACGATGTCGGGGCGCAACCGGCGAGCGAGTTCGAGCGCGGCCAGGCCATCCTCCGCGAATTCTACCTCGAATCCCGCCTCGTTCAGAAAGTAGGATTCGAGTTCGCGAACGTTGGGGTCGCGATCGACGACGAGAATGACGGCCCGGTGATCGCTCGGTCCGTCGGCGGCTCGATCGGGCGACGCAGGTGTGGGCGAGGTAGGTCTGGGCGGCCGTGCAGCGCTCACGTGTAGAGCAGGCGGCGTGTGAGCGACGCATGGAGCGTCGGGATGATCATCGGGTCTCGACGTAGGGCTCATAATGTACGAATGGCGAATAGTATCCGGACCGTTGCTCCGGCGCCAGCCGATCGAGGCGTCAGGCGCAGGACGCGCGACGGCCGCGATGTCGCCTCGCATCCCGCGCCGTCGGCGCGTGCTATATTGCGGCGATCGATGCCGGCGCGGCGTGCGCCGCCAATGCTCCTGATTCGCGGGTACTCATGTCCTCTTCCGCTGACTCCGGCCGCACCTCTCCCTCGGACATTCGCATCGAACGGGTGTACCGCCCCGACGACGCCTGCATCGATTACGCGAACGACCTCGGTGATCCCGGGGCATTCCCGTTCACGCGCGGCGTGCAGGCCGGCATGTATCGTACGCGGCTGTGGACCATGCGACAGTACGCCGGCTTCGGCACCGCCGCCGAGACCAACGCGCGGTTCAAGCTGCTGCTCGACGCCGGCCAGACGGGGCTCTCCGTCGCGTTCGATCTGCCGACGCAGATGGGGATCGATTCCGACTCGCCGCGCGCGCTGGGCGAGGTGGGGCGCGTGGGCGTCGCCATCGACACCGTCGAGGACATGCACGCGCTCTTCGATGGCATCCCGCTCGATCGGGTGTCGACGTCGATGACCATCAACGCGACGGCGTCCACGCTCCTGGCGATGTACATCGTCGTCGCGGAGGAGCGGGGGATCGCGCGCGGCGCGCTGAGCGGCACCGTGCAGAACGACATCCTCAAGGAGTACATCGCGCGCGGCACGTACATCTATCCGCCGGTGCCGAGTCTCGCGCTCATCACGGAGATGTTCCGCTTCTGTGCCGCCGAGGTGCCGAAGTGGAATCCGATCTCGATCTCGGGCTACCACATTCGCGAAGCGGGCGCGACGGCGGTGCAGGAGCTGGCCTTCACCTTCGCGAACACCATCGAATACGTCTCACGCGCGGTGGCGGCGGGGTTGGACATCGAGACGTTCGCGCCGCGCCTCTCGTTCTTCTTCGCCGCGCACAACGATCTGTTCGAGGAGGTCGCCAAGTTCCGCGCCGCGCGCCGGCTCTATGCGCGGCTCATGCGCGAGCGGTTCGGTGCATCCGATGCGAGTTCACGGCTCCGCTTCCACACGCAGACCGGGGGCGTCACGCTCACCGCGCAGCAGCCGCTCGACAACGTGGTGCGGGTGACCGTGCAGGCGCTCGCCGCCGTGCTGGGCGGCACGCAGTCGCTGCACACGAACGGCTACGATGAGGCGCTCGCGCTGCCGACGGCCGAGGCGGCCACGCTCGCGCTCCGCACGCAGCAGGTGCTCGCGTACGAGTCGGGCGTGACGAACACCGTCGATCCGCTCGGCGGGAGCTACTACGTCGAGCATCTGACGAGCGAGCTCGAGCGGCGTGCGGAGGTGTTGATCGCGAAGGTGGACGAGCTGGGCGGCGCAGCGCGGGCGATCGCGGAGGGATTCTTTCAGGAGGAGATCGCCCGCAGCGCGTACGAGCAACAATTGCGCGTGGAGCGCGGCGAGACGGTCGTGGTCGGGGTGAACCGCTTCAACGATGGCGAGGAGCCGCCGATCATCCCCGCGCCCGATTACACCGCGCTGGCTCGCGAGCAGGTGGCGCGACTCGACGCCGTGCGCGCGCGCCGCGATGCCACGGCCGTGACGAACGCGCTCACCGAGCTTGCCGAGGCCGCCGCATGTCTGGATGCCGGATCGGACAATGCCGCGCTGCCACCGCTCATGCCGCTCATTGTCGATGCCGTGCGCGCCAGAGCGACCGTGGGCGAGATCTCGAACACGCTGGCGACGCGCTGGGGAACGTACCGGCCCACGCTCTAGCGTTGGGCGACGTCGCCGCTCCCCCAAGTGGTCGAGCGGATGGGAGCGGTCAGGCGCGCCGCGGCGGGCGCGCCTGATGCCGTGTCACGCTCCCAGCTCGTGCCGCCCATCCTCCACGTGCTGCGGATGTGAGCGATTGGGGGGAACGGCCCCATTGCGGTCGCGGTGCAGTGCCGCTTCGACCGACGCTGCCGCCGAGCTCTGGCGCGGCGCGCGCGCCGGCTCGTCCTCGTGCACAGCGGTCGTTGCCTGCGCTCCGTCAGCGCTCGTGCACCCATGCAGGGGCAGCCAGACCGTGAACGTGCTCCCCTGGTCCGTCGTACTCTCGACGGTCAGATCGCCGCCCAGCATGCGCGCCAGTTGGCGCGACACGCTCAACCCCAGCCCCGTCCCACTCGTGTGCGGCATGCCGGGATAGCGGATCTGCCAGAACGCCTCGAAGACACGCTCCTGATGCTCCTTCGCGATGCCCACACCGGTGTCGCGCACCGCGAACGCGACACCGTCATTGAGTGCGCGCGCGGAGAGCACGATCTCGCCGTGGTCGGTGAACTTCACGGCGTTCGAGAGCAGATTCACGAGAATCTGCCGCAGCTTGCCCGGATCGGCTTCGAGGACGGGCAGCTCCGGCGGGACCTCGACCGTGAAGCGCAGCCCCTTCGCCTGCGCGAGCGGCTCGACGAGCGACGCCGCATCGCGCGCGATGTCCATCGGCAGGAGCGGCTCCACGAACAGCCGCTCGCTGCCGGCCTCAATGCGTGAGAAGCTCAGGATCTCCTCGATGAGCGACAGCAGATGCTGCGACGCAGTGCGGATGCGATCCACCTGCCGCACCGCCGGCCTCGGGAGCGAGTCGGGGATCCCCAGCAGCAGCAGCTCGGTGTAGCCGATGATGGCGTTGAGGGGCGTGCGCAGCTCATGGCTCATGGTCGCGAGGAAGCCGCTCTTGGTCTGATTGGCCTCCTGCGCTTGCCGGTAGAGTCGTGCCTGCTCGAGCGCCGTCGCCCCGCGGCGGACGAGGTCCTCGGCGAGCGTCAGGTCTTCCTGGCCGTATCGGCGATCGGTACGCGTGCGGATCAGCGTGACGAGGCCGCGTACGTCGCCGTGCGTGGCCAGCGGGATGCGCATCCACGAGGTCGGCTGGAGGTCGGCGATGAGCTCCCGCTCGCGTTCGTCGGGGAAGGATTTCTGGATCTGCGCATCATTCACTTCGGTCACCATTACGGAACGCTGGTCGGCGTCACCGGTCCCGCGCAGATCCCAGCCGAGCGTATCGGGGGTGGGCGAGTACGCGCGCAGCTCGCGCGCGATGTGTGACGGCGCGGGGCCGGCGTGCGCGACGGCGATGCGGCGGACGGTATTGTCCGGCTCCTCCAGCACGTCTACGATGCACCAGTCGCCAAGGAGTGGGAGCGAGAGTGCCGCGAGCCGCTGCAACGCGACGTCTGGGTCGAGGACGCGGCTGAGCACCGAGCTCGCCGCCGCGACGAGCGCGAGCCGCTCCTGTGCCGCTTCGGCCATGCTGCGCGCTTCGCGCTCGCGCCGCAGCAGCTCGTCCTTGAAGCGGCTCGCCGCCTCGATCTGCACGGTGCGCTCCAGCACCTGCCGCTCCAGCTCGGCGTTCATGAGGGCCATCTGCTCCTCGGCATGCCGGCGCGCGGTGACGTCGTACACGATCCAGCGCAACGACATCGGCCGCCCGGGCAGCCCGTGGATGGCGGAGACGACCATGATGGCATCGATGGGGAGCGACCGGCGCGGGCGAAGCTGCACCGACAGCTCTTGCGCACGCATGGTCTGCGGGATACGCAGCAGAAGATCGCGGAAGGCCTGGCGCGCCTCGAGATCCATGAAGCTGACCAGCGGCTTGCCGCGCAGATGCTTCACCGGCGCATTGAAGAACTGTGCCGCGGCGCGATTGGCCGCGCGGATGGTCCCGTCCGCCGTCGTGACGAGATAGCCGACGGGGGCGAACTCGAAGAGGTCGCGATAGCGCTCCTCCTCCAATGCGATGGCGTGCTGCGCGTCCGCCAGCGCCTCGTTCTGCTGCCGCAGCTCCTCCACCGTGACGTTCAGCTCCTCCATGCTCGTCTGCAGCTCCTGCAGCAGTTCGGCGAGCATCTCGTCACGCGCGTCGGGCGATGTGTCGGCACGGTGTTGCAACGTGGCCATGCGGTCGCGCGCGACTGCAATGCGTCGTTCGATCTCCACAATGTCCATTTGCACCGACCTCATCTCACATGAATGCCTACGTCCCCTGCAGCGAGGTGCCGTCACGCGATTCCACGATCAGAATCGCGCCGCGCACCTCGAAGCGCGGGCCGACGAGCGGCATACAGGTGACATCACAGGTAATCGGCTTGCCACGCCGGTTCGTCGCGTCCACCGTCGTCGTCGTCTGCACTGCGTCCGTCGAAAGGCACGCGCGCAACGGACGCCCGAGCTGCTCGACCGGCAGGCCGATGTCCAGGTTCAGGAAGTGCTTGCCGATGACTTCGTCCCCACGCAGCCCCCACTGATCCTCGGCCTGGGAGTTCCAGATCAGGACCTTCAGCTCCCGATCGAGCACCACAACGCCGCCGCGCAGGCTCATCAGGATCGACTCCAGGAACGCGTTCACCTGATTCAGCTCGGCGCTCCGCGTCTGGAGCTCTTCGTTCATCGTCTGGAGATCTTCATTCGTGGACTGGAGCTCCTCGTTCATCGTCTCCAGCTCTTCGTTCGTGGATTGGAGCTCCTCGTTGGTAGTCTCCAGCTCTTCGATGGTCGACTGCAGCTCCTCGTTCGTCGTCTCCAACTCCTCGTTCGTCGACTGCAGCTCCTCGTAGGCGGTCTCCAGCTCCTGGTTCGAGTGCTCGAGCTCGAGCTGCAGGCGCTTTGCGGCGGTGATGTCGCCAAAGGAGATGGAGACGCCGAGCAGCGCGTGCGCGGGGTCGAACAACGGTACCAGCTGAACGTCGAACCACCGCCGGTCCGCGGACGGTTGCGGCCACTCGACCTCGGGGAGCACGATCTTCCGCCGTTCGCTCTGCACCTGCTCCAGCGACGCGCGCAGCTCGACGGGCCGGTACGACAGCTTGAGGTCCTGCAACGGCCGGCCGAGATCCGCGGATGTGAGACCGAAGAGCGCGCGGGCGCGTTCGTTCGCCAGGGCCAGCATCCCGTCGCCATCCACCACGACCTGTGCCACCCCCGCCGCATCGAACGCGGCGTCGCGGGTGCGCACCTTCGGATCGCTGTCCGACGCCGGGTCGGCGGGATCGTTGTGCACGGCCATCAGCAGCCGGTCGCGCAGCCCTGGACTCCCGATCTTGACCGAGATCCGGCGCTTCAGATCCACCGGGCTGAACGTGTTGCTGTGCGCGAGCAGCGTCTCGGCGCGGCCGAGGAAGAGGATCCCTCGTTCGACGAGCGCGAAGTGGAACCGCGAGAGGATGCGCGCCTGCGTCTCGGCGTTGAAGTACATCAGCGTGTTGCGCGAGATGAGCAGGTCGATGCGCGAGATGGGCGCGTCCTGGGTGATGTCGTGCCGCCCGAAGATGATCTGCCGCCGCAGGTCCTTGCGGAACGTGTACCCGGACTCGGAGTGCTCGAAGTACTTCTCGAGTAGCGCGGGGGGCACGCCCTGCACTTCGCGCTCGCTGTACGTGGCGTGGCGGGCCTTCGTCAGCGCGTCTTCATCGACGTCGGTGGCGTAGATCTTGACGCGCTCGCGGAAGTCATCGACGCCGAGCAGCTCGGCGAGCACCATCGCGATGGTGTACGCCTCTTCGCCGCTCGCGCACCCCGCGCTCCACACACGGATCCCCTGTCCGGGCGATTTGGCGCCGATCATCGATGGGAGAACATCGTCCGCGAGCACCTGCCACGCCTGCGGGTCGCGAAAGAACGCCGTGACGTTGATGAGCACCGTGTTGAAGAGGTGCGCGAACTCTTCGGGGTGGACCTCGAGGAAATCCTCGTATGCGCCGTAGTCCGTGGCGCCGACGCTCTGCAGTCGCTTGCTGATGCGCCGCATCAAGCTCGCACGCTTGTAGCCGGAGAAGTCGAAGCCGCGGCTCCGCTTCAGGTAGTCGAGCAGCGCTTCGAACTCGACTGGGGATTCCGTGCTACTCATACCGGCGCTCGTGACTCGGGGGCGAAGGCGCGCGAGCAGTACGACGCGCGGTCGGTCAGTGATCTACGCGGAGCGGTCTTCCCAATTCTGCGCCGGCACGCCGACGGATACAAGGGGCGCCGCGCGATGGCGCGCGATGAGCGGACGGTGATTCACTCGCGGTCGCGATGTGCCACGCGTGTCGCTTCCAGTGTCGTCGTGGTCACACCGACATCGTGGCTGGCGATTGCCTCGCCAGCCTGCGCATTGGTATCTCTCACGGCACCGCTCGATGCCGCGTTCGACTCGAGCCCGTCGCCGCTGAGCGCTCTGCGCACGAAGTCGGCGTTCTGCCGCGCGGTGCTCGCCTGCTGCTCGAAGCGCGCGGCGGCGAGGCTGGCTCCCTTCTTCGCCATTCGCTCCGCCAACTCGCCGGACAGTGCGGCCTGCTCCTCGAGGGCGCGCAGCGCGGTCCACAGCGCCGCCTGCAGCTCGTCGGATTGCGCGGCCAGCAGCCCATCGGGCGACCACGCGTGTCCGACTCGACAGCGATACCGGATGAGCGCGCCATCCGAGAGGGCGAAGAGTGCTCCGCCGCAGCCGGGGCATCCAAAGCCCGCCGGTTCCCCCGGTCTAGCGCTACTCTCGATCGCGGCCGCATCCATCTCCGCAATGTCGGCTTCCATCTCCATGTCATCTGGCACCGGTGCGACTCCTTCATCCTGGATTGGTTCATGGGTGAGACGCGTGAGCAGTGCCGGCAACTGGGCGAGCGGTGTGATGTAGTCGACGGTCACGTGCTCCATCGCGCTGCGAGGCATGCCGGGGTACAGCGCATCCTCGGGATTCTCCACGACGGCGATGCCGCCGCGTGCGACGATCGCGGCGAGGCCCGCCGTGCCATCATCGAGGTTCCCTGAGAGTACGACACCCACCACGCGGCGGTCGTACGCCACGGCGGCGGTCCGGAAGAGTGGATCCGCGGCGGGCCGGGTGCTGTTCTCCCGGGGCCCGCGCGTGACACGCACGTATCCGCGCTTCACGAGCAGATGATGATCCGGCGGCGCGACGTAGATGCGGCCGGGCTTGATCCGCTCCCCGTCGCGGGCGTGCACGGCATGCAGCGGACCCGCGCGGTTCAGGATCGCGGGCAGCAGCCTCGGGCTGTTCGGCGGAATGTGCAGCACGACGAACAGCGACGCGGCGAGGTCGCCGGGCAACTCGCGCGCGATGTGTCTGAGTGCTTCCACCCCGCCGGCCGATGCGCCGATGACGATGATGTCGTGTCCAGGCATCGTACTCTCCAGTGGCGCAGTGAGGTGACGCAAAGAGGTCGCATCAACCATGGCCCTGGCAATCGGGTGCTGCGCCACGCGGGAGCCGCCGGCATTCGTCACGCACTGGTACCGGGCAGGGGCCACAGGGATCGTCCATCCCCGGAAGACTCATGCCGCCGAGGGAGGGCGAAGCGCAGAATGGACACGCCCGGCGGGCGCGGCTTGAAGCACCCTCACGCTGCACATAGCTTCGGGAAATCGATTACCTTTCCCATCCATGCCAACGTACGAATTCGCGTGTCCCGCCGGGCATCAGTTCACCCGGTTCTACCGCAAGATGAGCGACGCTGCACCCGAGCTGCCGTGCCCCGAGTGCGGCCAGGTCGCATCGCGGAAGATCTCCGGCGGCGCGGGGCTGCTGTTCAAGGGGTCCGGCTTCTACATCACCGATTACGGGAAGGACGGTAAGAAGAGCGCGACGCCGCCCGCCACTGGCGACCGAGGTGGGAGCGATGCGAAGGCGAGCGACGCGAGCGCGTCGAGCCGTGGTGGCGATACGTCGTCCTCTTCCGCCACTTCGAAGGGCGACAGCGCGAGCACGAGCGGGAGTGCATCCGCCGAGCGCGCCTCGGGATCGACCGCCAAGAAGGCCAAGCCCGCTGAATGACGCCCCGTGATGCCATCCGCGCCGCATTGGCCGATGCGGCGCGCGCGATCGGTGCGCCCGAATCGGTGGAGCCGGTGCTCGAGCGCCCGCGCGACAGCGCGCACGGCGAGTGGGCGACGAACCTCGCCATGACGCTCGCACGTCCACTGCGGAAGAAGCCGCAGGACATTGCGCGCGATCTCGTGTCGCATCTCGATCTCGGTGCTGCGGGTATCGAGCGCGTGGAAATCGCGGGGCCCGGCTTCATCAACTTCCACGTCGCGGCGGGCGCGAATGCGCGCGGGCTCGCGAACGTGGTCGCCGGTGGCGCGCTCTATGGTCGCAACGCGACGGGGCAGGGACAGCCGGTGAACGTGGAGTTCGTGTCCGCGAACCCTACCGGGCCGCTGCACGTGGGGCACGGACGCCAGGCCGCACTCGGCGATGCCATCGCCTCGCTCCTCGAGTGGACGGGGTGGACCGTCACGCGCGAGTTCTACTACAACGACGCGGGCGCGCAGATCATGAACCTCGCGCTCAGCGTGCAGGCGCGCGTGCGCGAGGTGCAGGGGAAGAGCACGGGGATCCCCGAGGGGGGGTATCACGGGGAGTACATCAAGGAGCTCGCACAGCGCTACATCGCGGAGCACCCGGATGACCCGAACGCCGACGATCTCGACGCCGTGCGCCGCTTCGCCGTCCGCGAGCTGCGCAAGGAGCAGGACCGCGATCTGCAGGCCTTCGGTGTCGCGTTCGATGTCTATTTTCTCGAGTCGTCGCTGTACGCCGAGGGACGCGTCGACCAGGCGGTCGGCAGCCTCACGGCCGCGGGGCATACGTACGAGAAGGACGGCGCGCTCTGGCTCAAGACCACGGACTTCGGTGACGACAAGGACCGCGTGATGCGGCGCAGCGCGGAGAAGGGCGGCGAGCCGACCTACTTCGTGCCCGATGTTGCGTATCATGTCACCAAGTGGGAGCGCGGATTCCGTCGCGCGATCAACGTGCAGGGAGCCGATCACCACAGCACCGTCACCCGCGTGCGCATCGGTCTCCAGGCGCTCGAGATGGGGATCCCCGAAGGGTACCCCGAGTACGTGCTGCACCAGATGGTGACGGTGATGCGCGGCGGGGAAGAGGTGAAGATCTCGAAGCGCGCGGGGAGCTACGTGACGGTGCGCGACCTCATCGACGAGGTGGGACGCGACGCCGTGCGCTACTTCTTCCTCATGCGCAAGGGCGACTCGCAGCTCGTCTTCGATCTCGACCTCGCCCGCTCGCAGACGGAAGAGAACCCCGTCTACTACATCCAGATGGCGCACGCGCGCATGTCGGGGATCTTCCGCGTCGGCGGGATCGACGCGATGCGCATCAGCGCCGAGGGCGTCGACTTCGGCGCGCTCGCCGAGCCCGAGGAGCAGGAGCTCGTCAAGGCGCTACTCGACTTCCCGGCGCTCGTCGCCGGTGCCGCCGAAGCGTTGGAGCCGCATCGCATCGCGAACTACCTGCTCGAGACCGCCCGTCTGGCGCATCTCTGGTACCACAAGCACCACGTGCTCGGCGAGCCGGAACGGATCATGAATGCCCGCTTGCTCCTCGCCCGTGCCACACAGATCGTGCTCGCGAACGGGTTGGCGATTCTGGGAATCGCGGCGCCGGAGCGGATGTGAGTGAGGCAGTGGGTCAGTGAGTCAGAAAAGCCCGTCAGGTGAGCCTGACCTCCCGATCGACTATCGTCCCGAGCGGAGCGCTGTCAGCCCGAGCGGAGCGAGGGATCTCGCGCGCAGAACGCGATCCCTCCCTCCGCTCGGTATGACAGTCGATCGGGATGACAACCCTGCTCTCTGCTTTCTGCTCTCTGCTTTCTGCCGTTCCTGACCCACTGACTCACTGACTCACTGTTGTCTTCCCCGACTGACCATCTCCCCTCACCACCCATGTCCGTTCTCGTCGTCGGTTCCGTCGCGCTCGATTCCGTGGAAACGCCGTTCGGCAAGGCCGACAACGTGCTCGGCGGATCGGCGACCTATTTCTCCGCGTCCGCATCGCTCCTCGCGCCTGTGCAGCTCGTGGGCGTCATCGGGAACGACTACCCGGTGGAGCAGCTCGATCCGCTGTGTGCGCGCGGTGTCGACCTCGCGGGTCTCGAGCGCGCGCCGGGTGAATCGTTCCGCTGGCGCGGGCGATACCGGCACGACCTCAACTCCGCGGAGACGTTGGAGACACGGCTCGGAGTGTTCTCGCACTTTCGTCCGAAGATCCCGCAGCAGTTCCGCAAGGCGCCGTTCGTCTTTCTCGGCAACATCGATCCGCGGCTGCAGCTCGAGGTGCTGGGACAGGTGGAGCGTCCGCGGCTCGTCGCGTGCGACACGATGAACTTCTGGATCGAGAGCCGGCGCGCCGATCTCCTCGCGTTGCTCCAGCACGTCGATCTGCTGACGCTGAACGATGCTGAGGCGCGGCAGCTCACCGAGGAAGTGAATCTCGTGAAGGCTGCGCGATGGGTCATGGCACACGGGCCGCGCCACGTCATCATCAAGAAGGGCGAGCACGGCGCGTTCATGTTCACGGCGTCGAGCATCTTCTTCGCGCCCGCGTATCCGCTGGAAGATGTGTTCGATCCGACGGGTGCGGGGGACTCGTTCGCGGGCGGGTTCTTCGGCTATCTCGCGCGCACCGGCGATGTGAGTGATGCCAACCTGCGCCGCGCCGTGGTGTACGGCTGTGCCATGGGCTCCTTTGCCGTCGAGCGCTTCTCGATCGCCCGTTTCCTCGAGATCACGCCCACCGACATCGCGTCGCGCGTGAGCGAGTTCCATCGGTTGGTGAGCTTCGAGGAGGAGATGTGAGCGACCCGCTGAGCTATCGCGATGCCGGCGTCGACATCGACGCCGCCGATGCGGCGAAGGCGCGCATCAAGGCGCTCGTCGAGTCGACGTTCACGGCGGGCGCGCGCGGAACGTTCGGCGGTTTCGGGGGCATGTTCCGCCTCCCCGACGGACTGCGCGCGCCGGTGCTCGTATCGAGCGCCGACGGCGTGGGCACGAAGATCAAGGTCGCCATCGAGGCCGACCGCCACGATACGATCGGGCACGATCTCGTGAACCACTGCGTGAACGACATCCTCGTGCAGGGCGCGACGCCGCTCTTCTTCCTGGACTACGTCGCCTTCGGCGCGCTCGTGCCGAGTGTGGTGGAGGCCGTCGTGCGGGGGGTGGCGGCCGGATGCCGCGAGAACGGGTGCGCGCTCGTCGGTGGCGAGACCGCGGAGATGCCCGGCGTCTACACGCCGCCCGACTACGATCTCGCCGGGTTCATTGTCGGCTGCGTGGAAGAAGACCGCGCGCTCGGGGCGCAGCGCGTCCGCGTGGGCGATGTCCTCATCGGGCTCGCCAGCTCCGGGCTGCACACCAACGGCTACTCGCTCGCGCGCCGCATCGTGTCGGAGCGGCTGCAGCTCGGTCCCGGTGATCCATTCCCGGGCGGCGGCGGTTCCGTGGCGGATGTGCTGCTCGCGATCCATCGCTCCTATCTCCCCGCCTTGAAACCGGTGCTCGGTCACATTCACGCGATGGCGCACATCACGGGGGGCGGGCTCCCCGGAAATCTGGACCGGGCCTTGCCAGAGAACGCCGACGCCATCGTCGACACGTCCAGTTGGACGATCCCGAACGTGTTTCAGGTGTTGGAGCGTGCGGGTGGTGTGGCGCGGGAAGAGATGTTCCGCGCGTTCAACATGGGAGTGGGGATGGTGGTGATCTCCGACACACACTCGGCCGATGCCATCGTGTCGAGCGCGCACTCCGCCGGGGTGAACGCATGGCGGATGGGGCGCGTAGCAGCTGGATCGGGGAAGGTGGTGTTGCAGTAGCGAGCGTTGGGCGTCGGAAAGGAGCTGTGAGCTGTGGGCTGTGAGTGGGCTCTGAGCTCGACGCTCCCTGGATGGTCGAGCTCACAGCCGCACCCACAACTCAGAGCCTACAGCTCAAAGCCCACAGCTCAGAGCCCACCGCTCGCCACTCACAACTGCCGTTTCAACCTTTACGTTCGGTGTCTCATGCGGCCTTGTCTCTTCGCACTCGGCGTTCTCGCAGTCGCAGCATCGGCGTCCACACTCCACGCGCAGGATTCGCGGTGTACTGATCCGCGCTTCGTCGGGCCCGCACAACTTGGTGGCGACGCTTGCCAGAAGGTGATCGACATCTACAACTACATGAACATCCAGTTCGGCACGCTCGTCGCAGGCGGGAATGCGACGCTTGGGCAGAGCGGAAATCTGGGTGGGTTTGGCCACTTCGCCGTCGGCGTTCGTGCGAACGCGATGGCGACGTCGATCCCGGACATCGCGCAGACGGGGATCAGCCTCGGACCGGTCGGTGCGCCGCAGACGTTCGTCACCAACACGTACTTCGTGCCGCTCCCCGCGGTCGATGCGGCCGTGGGGGTCTTCCAGGGCTTCCCGCTCGGCCTCACCAGCATCGGCGGCGTGGACCTGCTGGTGAGCGCGACCGTGCTGCCGTCGTTCACGGAGCAGTCGGTGGGCGTGAAGACGGTGGACCACCCGTACAACTTCGGGTTCGGCGCGCGGATCGGGCTCATGCGCGAGACGTTCGCCACGCCGGGCATCTCGTTCACGTACTTTCGCCGCGATCTCCCCAAGACCACGATCACCGCGACCGCGAGCGCCTCGGACAGTGTGACGGTCGAGGACTATCAACTGAAGACGAGCGCGTGGCGCCTCACGGCGGGGAAGAGCTTCGCGATCATCGGCGTGGCCGCGGGGATCGGGCAGGACAAGTACGACGCGAACGCGACACTCACGTACGACGTGAGCGGTACGCGTCCCACCGACTCGCTCACGCTGGGCACGAAGCCCACGCGCACGAACGTGTTCGTCGACCTCTCGCTCAACCTCGCGGTGCTCAAGATCGTGGGTGAGGCCGGCCACGTGGCAGGCGGCAGCGTGACGACGTACAACATCTTCGACCCGGTCGCGAACGAGGGGCGGTGGTATTTCTCGCTCGGCCTCCGCGGCGGTCTGTGACGACACGTTGATGGCGGAACGCTCGGGCGACTCCCAGGACCGGGCGCACATGCGCCGAGCGCTGGCACTCGCTCGGCGCGGCTGGGGACAGACGGCGCCGAACCCGATGGTCGGCGCCGTCGTCGTACAGGGTGGCGAGGTCATCGGTGCGGGGTACCACGCGCGTTACGGCGGCGATCACGCGGAGGTGGCGGCGCTGCGACAGGCCGGTGCGCGCGCGCGCGGTGCGACGGTGTACGTCACCCTCGAGCCGTGCGCGCACTTCGGGAAGACGCCGCCCTGTGCCGATGCGTTGATCGCCGCCGGCGTGTCGCGCGTGGTGATCGCCGCGCGCGATCCGAATCCCACCGCGGCGGGCGGCATCGAGCGACTCCGCCAGGCCGGGATCGCGGTCGCCGTGGGGATCGAGGAGCAGGCCGCGCGCGAGCTCAACGGACCGTTCTTCCACGCGTTCCCCGCCACGCGCCCGTGGATCACCCTCAAGCTCGCCGTCGCCATCGATGGCGCGATCGCGGATGCCCAGGGGCGCTCACAATGGATCACCGGAGCGCGCTCGCGACGCGAGGTGCACCGCCTGCGCGCGGGCCACGATGCGATAGCCGTGGGAATCGGCACGGTGCTCGCCGACGATCCATCGCTCACGGTGCGCGATGTGCGCGCACCCCGCGTGGCGCCTCGTCGCGTGGTGTTCGATCGTACCGCGCGCATCCCACTCGATGCGACGCTCGTCCGCACCGCACGCGAGATTCCGACCATCGTCGTGACGGAATCCGCGTCGCCAGATCGGGTGAGCGCGCTCGATCGCGCCGGCGTCGAGGTCGTTCGCGCCGATTCGCTGATGGACGCCCTCACGCAACTCCGCGCCCGCGAGATCCGCTCGTTGCTCGTCGAAGGCGGCGCGCGGCTCGCCGGCGCGCTGCTTACACACGGCGCAGTCGATCGGATGATTATCTTTCGGGCGCCGGTGCTGCTCGGCGCGGGTGCGCTCAATGCCTTTGCCTTTGCGCCGTCGCTGGGACTGGGCGAGGCACCGCGCCTTCCGATTCTCCGTCAGCGCCGGCTCGGAGCGGACACCATGACGGTGTATGCGATTCGGGACTCGGAACGCGCTGTCATGGCGAGCGACGGCGAGGAATCTCGGGCCACTGTCATTCCGAGCGTCAGCGAGGAATCTCGCTCGCACCCTGAGATCCCTCGCTGACGCTCGGGATGACACGCGTCCGAGATCCCTCGCTCTGCTCGGGATGACAGTCGCCAGTTCCCGAGCCCCCAGCCCCGAACCCCGAACCCCTGACGTTCATGTTCACCGGCCTCATCACCGATATTGGCGCGATCGAGCGAGTCGACGAGACCCCGGCGGGGCGCGAGTTCCGCGTGCGGTGCCGCGCCGATGACGTCGTGCCGGGCGAGAGCATCGCGCTGAACGGCGCCTGTCTGACGGTACGGGAGTGCGGCGCCGGCTGGTTCACCGTGGCCGCCGTGCGCACCACGCTCGACCGGACGACGCTCGACGACTGGCGCGTCGGGACACGCGTCAACCTCGAGCGCGCCATGAAGGCCGGCGATCGATTCGGCGGCCACATCGTCCAGGGGCACGTCGATGGCGTTGGCTGCGTGACCGCCGTGAAACAGCGCGGCGACGCCCGCCTGATCGACATTGCGCTCCCCGCCGAGCTCGCGGAGCTCATGGTCCCGCACGGCTCGCTCGCCGTGAACGGCGTGAGCCTCACGGTCAACGAGCTCCCCGCTCCGGATGTAGTCCAGATTTCATTGATCGACTACACACTCCGTCATACCACGCTCGGCGACTTGGTGAACGGGACACGCGTGCACGTGGAAGGGGATGTCGTGGGGAAGTACGTGCGGCAGTTGGCGGAGCCGTATAGGCGGTCATGAGTTGTGGGTGATGGGTCGTGGGTTGTGAGTCGGTTTTGAGCGCGGGCCTCCCTGCAACCTCGAACTCACTACCCACAACCCATCACCCATAACCCACGACTCACACCCCCCACTCCCGTCATTCGGCGACTAGATTTCTCCCATGCCCTTCGGAACCATCGAGCAGGCGATCGCCGACATCAAGGCGGGCAAGCTCATCATTGTGGCGGACGACGAGGATCGCGAGAACGAGGGCGACCTCGTCTGCGCGGCGCAGCTGGTCACGCCCGAGCTGATCAACTTCATGATCACGCACGCGCGCGGCTGGGTGTGCCTGCCGCTCACGGGCGAGCGGTGCGATCAGCTCGAGCTGCCGCCCATGAGCGAAGTGAACACCGAGGAGCAGCGCACGGCGTTCACTGTGAGCATCGATGCCGCGCATCGCTTCGGGGTGACGACCGGGATCAGCGCGCAGGACCGCGCGAAGACCATCCAGGTCGCGGTCGATCCGGCCACCATCCCGTCGGACCTGCGGCGGCCCGGGCACGTGCACCCCTTGCGTGCCCGCGATGGCGGGGTGCTGCAGCGCGTCGGGCACACCGAAGCTTCCGTCGATCTCGCCCGTCTCGCGGGGCTCTATCCAGCCGGCGTGATCTGCGAGATCCTCAACCCTGACGGCACGACGGCCAAGCGGCCGCAGCTCGAGGCGTTCGCGGAGCGGTACGGGCTCACGTTCGTCACCGTGGCGCAGCTCGTCGCCTACCGCTTGCAGACCGAGCGGCTGGTGCATCGCATTGCCGAGGCGCGCCTGCCCACCGACTTCGGGGAGTGGCGGATCATCGGCTACCGGAACGACGTGGACGAGCACGAGCACGTCGCGCTCGTGTACGGCGATGTGGGCGGCGCCGAGAACGTGCTCGTGCGCATGCACTCGCGCTGCCTCACCGGCGATGTGTTCGGCTCCATGCGGTGCGACTGCGGCTGGCAGCTGCACACGGCTATGGAAATGATTCAGCAGGAAGGGCGCGGCGTGGTCGTGTACCTGGACCAGGAAGGGCGGGGGATCGGATTGCTCAACAAGCTCAAGGCGTACGAGCTGCAGGATCGCGGCGCGGATACCGTGGAAGCGAACGAGCGACTCGGCTTCGGCGCGGATCTGCGCAACTACGGCATCGGCGCGCAGATCCTCCTGGACCTCGGGCTCAAGTCCATCCGCCCGCTCACCAACAATCCACGCAAGATGGTCGGCCTCGAGGGGTACGGCCTGCGCATCGAGGAGCGTGTGCCCATCATCCCGCAGACCACGGATGAGAACCGCGCCTACCTCGCGACCAAACAGGCCAAGCTCGGACACCTGCTCGCACACTGATGGCGGAATTCGAGGGAGTTCCTTCCGGGGCGGGTCGCCGGTTCGTCATCCTGGCGAGCCGCTTCAACGAGACGATTACCCGCAAGCTCGTCGATGGCGCGATGGAGGCACTCACGCGTCACGGCGCCGCGTTCGAGGACATCGACCTGATCTGGGTGCCGGGCGCGTGGGAGTTGCCGGCCGCCGCGCGCTACGCGCTCGCGTCCGAGCGCTACCATGCAGCCATCGCGCTCGGGGCGGTGATTCGCGGCGAGACCCCCCACTTTGATTACGTGGCCGGCGAAGCGGCGCGCGGTCTGGCCGATGCGAGCGCGGAGCTCGACACCCCGATCGGCTTCGGCGTGCTGACGTGCGATACCATGGCACAGGCGGAGGCGCGCGCTGGTGGCGACCACGGGAACAAGGGGTGGGACGCGGCGCTCGCGGCGCTCGAGATGGCGGACCTGTTCGATCGATTGAATGTCGCGGACGCGGAAGATTGAGACGCGGGCGCGGGCCCGCGCGCTCCAGGCGTTGTACGCGTGGGACCTGCGCGGCGACGAAGCGCTCGACCGGGTTGCGACGCGAATGTGGGATGACCTGTGCGTCTCGCAGGAGGAACGAGCGCTCGCCGGCCGTCTCGTGCGCACGCTCATCGCCGATCGCGATGCGATCGACGAGACGCTGCGCGATGTGACGACCAACTGGCGGCTCGAGCGGCTGGGAGCCATCGAGCGCTCGGTCCTGCGGCTGGCCGCCGCGGAGCTCGTGCGCGGCGAGACGCCGCCGCGCGTGGTGATTCAAGAAGCGGTGCGCCTGGCCGAGCGCTTCGGGAGCGCGCCGAGTGCCCGCTTCGTCAATGGCGTGCTGGATGCCCTCGCGCGCCGAATGGGTCGGCTCTAGTGCGTGTGCTCGTCGTCAACTGGCAGGATCGGGAGAACCCGCAGGCGGGTGGGGCCGAGCTGCATCTGCACGAGATCTTCGGTCGCATCGCCGCGCGGGGACACGAGGTCACGCTGCTGTGCGGCGGATGGCCCGGGTGCGCGCCTCGGGCGGAGCTCGATGGCATGGAGGTGCATCGCGTGGGCACGCGGTACACCTTTCAGCTCCTCGCGCGTGCGCATTACCGCAACACGCTCGCGAAGCGCGGCTACGATGTGCTGGTCGAGGACATCAACAAGGTGCCGCTCTACACGCCGAAGTGGGGCGCTCGGCGCGTGATGGCGCTCGTGCCGCATCTCTTCGGCACGACGGCGTTCCGCGAGCTCTCGTTTCCCGTGGCGGCGGTGGTCTGGGCACTGGAACGGCCGCTCAGCCGGGTCTATCGCGGGGTACCGTTCGAGGCGATCAGCGAGAGTACGGCGCGTGATCTGGCCGAGCGGGGGATCCCGCGCGGCGACATCCACGTCATCTATCCAGGGATCGATGCCGCGAGGTTCACGCCGGCACCCGGGCTGCGCGCCGAGGCGCCGCTCTTCGCCTATCTCGGGCGGCTCAAGCGGTACAAGGGGGTGGAGCTCATCCTCCAGGGGTTCGCGCGCATGACGAATTCGTCGGCCACGCTCGCCATTGCCGGCTCGGGCGACGACCGGCCGCGACTCGAAGCGCTCGCCCGCTCGCTTGACCTGGGCGAGCGCGTCCGGTTTCTTGGATTCCTGACGGAGGATGAGAAGCGCGCGCTCCTGCGCCGTGCGTGGGCGCTCGTCTTCACGTCGCCCAAAGAGGGGTGGGGGATCACGAACTTCGAGGCGGCGGCGTGTGGCACGCCGGTCATCGCGTCCGACGCGCCAGGGCTTCGCGAATCGGTTCGGCACGGGGAGACGGGATATCTCGTGCCGCACGGCGACATCGCGGCGCTCGCGCGGGTGATGGATACCGTCGCGGCGGCCCCCGAGCTGGTCGAGGAGCTGGGAGTGCGCGCGCGCTGCTTCGCGGAGCGGTTCACGTGGGACGATGCGGCCGTGCAGACGGAAGCGCATCTTCTCGACATCGTGGAGGGTGGGACGCGGTAACGCCGTCCCACGTGGCTATGGCAACGACGCACGTGACGAAATCGCTGACCGTCGGGCGGCTGCTCGACCTGATGGGCGGCATCCTGCAGCTCGAGCTCGTGGGCGGCGAGGGGATGCTGTCGCGCGAGATCACGAGCAGCGAGGTCTCGAGTCCCGGGCTCGCGCTCGCCGGGTTCGTCGAGCGCTTCCCGTCGAATCGTATGCAGGTGTTCGGCGAGACCGAGATCACGTACCTGAACTCGCTCCCGGCCGATCAGCGCCGGCACGTGCTCGAACTGTTCTTCTCGTTCCCGATCCCGTGCGCGGTCGTGACGAAGGGGCAGGAGCTGCCGGCGGAGATGGTCGAGATCGCACAGCGTGCCGGCGTGCCGATCCTGCGCTCGCCGCTCAAGACGTCGGAGTTCTACCGCCGCGTGAAGCCGGCGATCGCCGAGGAGTTCGCGCCGACGACGACGCTGCACGGCACGCTCGCCGACGTGTACGGCGTCGGCCTGCTCTTCGTCGGGAAGAGCGGCATCGGGAAGTCCGAGTGCGTGCTCGATCTGGTGGAGCGCGGGCACCGACTCGTGGCCGACGATCTGGTGATCGCGACGCGGCGCGGGAACGACGTCATCATCGGCCGCGGACACGACCTGCAGCGCCACCACATGGAGATCCGCGGCGTGGGCGTCATCGATGTCCGCGCGATCTTCGGCATCCGCGCGGTCCGCCAGCAGAAGCGCATCGAGGTCGTCGTCGCGCTCGAGGAGTGGAACCGTGCGGCGACCGTGGACCGCACGGGGCTCGACGGTGCGACGACCACGATCCTCGACGTCGAGATCCCGAAGGTCACGATCCCGCTGAATCCGGGGAAGAACATCACCGTGGTGGCCGAGGTCATTGCCATGAACCATCTGCTGCGGTACACGGGCGAGAATCCGGCGGAGGCGTTCAATCAACGCCTCATTTCGCGCATGCGTGCGGCGGCGCATGTGCGGCAGTACCTGGCCGAAGACGATGAGTGACACGCACACGGCGATCGTCGTCGGCCACAGCGACTTCGCGACGGGGATCATCAGTGCCGTCGAGCGGATCACGGGGCGCGGCGATCGCTTCGTCGCCATGTCGAACGAAAGCCTCGGCGCCGAAGACATCGAGCGCCGGCTGCGCGAGCTCGTCGACGAGCATCGCGCCGAGGTCATCTTCACGGACCTGGCCGCGGGGAGCTGCAGCATCGCCGCGTGCCGGTTGGCGCGCGGCCGCGACGACCTGCTCGTCGTCACCGGCGTGAACCTGCCCACGCTCCTCGCGTACGCCACGTGCCCCGACGGATCGCCGCGCGAGACGGTCGTGCGCGCGGTGACGCGCGGCCAGGCCTCCATCAAGCTGCTGCCGGGATGAGCGAGACGTGAGCATCGAGCTCTACCGCATCGACGATCGGCTCATTCACGGCCAGGTCGTGGTCGGGTGGGGGCAGCCCCTCGACCTCGGCTTCATCGTGCTCGTGGACGACGAAGTGGCCGACAGCGAGTGGGAGCAGGAGCTCTATCGCATGGGTGTGCCGCCGGAGATGGACGTGTACTTCGCGTCGGTGGAGCGCGCGGGTGCGGAGTTCGAGCGCTGGATGGCGGATCCTCGCCGCGGCATCCTCCTCACGAGCGACGTCAGCACGATGTTCCGCTTTCTCGAGCGGGCGCCCAGCGTCAAGTCGGTGAATCTGGGTGGCATCCATCACCGCGCGGGCCGCACGCAGCGACTGCGGTACATCTACCTCACGCCGGAGGAGGAGGCCGTCCTGCGCTCGCTCGAAGCGCGCGGGATCAGCGTCGTCGCGCAGGACGTTCCGGCCGCGCGCGCAATGCCACTCGCCGAAGTGCTGGGGCGGGACGGGGGGAGCGCATGAGCACCAGCCTCATCCTCGCGCTCGCGTTGCTGGGCGGTCTGGTGGGGCTCGATGTCGTGAGCTTTCCGCAAGCCATGATCTCGCGCCCCATCGTCGCGGCGACGCTCGGCGGCACCCTGCTCGGCCACCCTGGCGACGGTCTGTTGATGGGGGTCGTGCTCGAGCTCCTCGCGCTGGAAACGCTGCCCGTGGGTGCCGCGTGGTATCCCGAATGGGCATCCGCGTCCGTCGTGGGCGGGGCGCTGTTCGCGTCGCAGCCCGTGCCGATGGCGGGCGCGCTCGCGCTGGCGATGCTCGCGGCGGTGATCACCGCATGGGCCGGCGGATGGACCATGCAGTCGGTGCGGCGGCTCAATGGCCTATGGGCGCGGCGGAGCCTGTCCGCCATCAACGCGGGCAATCCGAGCACCGTGCTCAACCTTCAACTGCGAGGGCTCGTCGCCGACTTCCTGCGCGGCGCGCTCCTCACCGGGGTTGCCGTCGCGTTGCTTCTGCCGGCCATGACCGTGCTGTTGCAGCGCTGGCATCTCTCCGCGGGCGATTCCAGCGCCGTCGCAGTCGGCATCGCGATCGCTGTCGCCGCGAGCGCGGCGTGGAAGCGTTCGCGCGCGGCGGCCGGGGCATCGTGGTACCTCGTGGGCGGACTCGCGATCGGCCTCGCGGCGTTGGTGCTCCTATGACGACCGCGCCCGCTGCGACACCGCCGCCGCGTCTTCCGATGCGCACCTGGCTGTCGATCTTCGCGCGACTCTTCACCGTGCAGAGCTCGTGGAACTACGAGCTCCTCGTGGGCACCGGCATCGGCTTCTGCACGGAGCCCGGGCTCCGCGGTTTGCCCGGCGGACGGCAGGGCACCGCGTATCACACGGCCCTCGCGCGCGAGTCGCGCTACTTCAACGCGCATCCGTATCTCGCCGCGATCGCGGTCGGCGCGCTCGTACGCGCGGAGCTGGACGAGCTGCCGCCCGAGCGCATCGAACGCTTCCGCACCGCGCTCTGCGGACCGTTGGGGAGCGTCGGGGATCGGCTCGTGTGGGCGGGCTGGCTCCCGTTCAGCTCGCTCCTCGCGCTCGCGGTGTTCGGGCTCGGTGCCGGTCCGTGGGCGACCGTGCTGATCTTTCTCGCAGTCTATAACATCGGGCAGCTCGCGCTGCGCGCGTGGGGACTTCGCGTCGGGTGGCGCTATGGACTGCAGGCGGCCGCCGCGCTGGGGAACCCCGTGCTGCGCACCGGGCCGCAGTACATCGGGCGCGCCGTCGCGCTGCTGGCCGGCATCGCGCTGCCGCTCGTCGCGGGACGCGTGCTGCGCGATGGGCGCGTGCTGCTCGGCGTCCCGCCGGACATGACGACGGGCGCGCCGGCCGGCATGCACGTCGATTCACTCGTTGGTCTCACGATCCTCGCTGCGGCGGTGATCGCCACGCTTCTCGTGCGGTTGCAGGGTCGCCTGGAAGGTTGGCGCGTCACGCTCGGCGTCCTCGCCGCTCTCACCATTTACTCGATGCTTCGATGATGGAACGTGCCGTCCAGATCATGAACCAGAACGGCCTGCACGCGCGTCCCGCCGCGGAGATCGTGAAGGTCGCCTCGAAGTTTCAGGCCGAGATCACCATGGTGCGCGATGACCTCGAGGTGAACGGCAAGAGCATCATGGGGGTCATGATGCTCGCGGCCGAGTACGGCTCGACGCTCGTGGTACGCGCGGATGGCCCTGATGCGCGCGAGGCGGTGGAGGCGATCGCCGAGCTCATCGCGCGCAAGTTCGGAGAGAACTAGGTGGAACGCACACTCGTCGGTATGCCGGCCTCGCCGGGGATCGCGGTGGGTCCCGTGCACCTCCTGCGCTGGGAGGTGCCCGACGTCCCGCACCGCATCATCCGCGATGACGAGATCGACGACGAGATCGCCCGTCTGCACGCGGCGCTCGGCCGGGCGCGCGAACGCGTACGCCTCGTGCGCGAACGGGCCGAGCGACAGGCGGGGCCGGAGGAAGCGGCGATCTTCGACACCCAGCTCCTCATCCTCGAGGACAGCGATCTCATCCACCACGTCGAGTCGCTCATCCGGCAGAACCTCGGCGCCGAGAAGGCCTTCGACCTCACGATTCTCGAATGGCGGCAGCAGTTCGCCAGGCACGCCGTCCCGATGATGCGCGAGCGCGCCGGCGATGTCACCGACGTGCAGATTCGCGTGCTGTCGCTGCTGATGAATCTCCCCGACCACGATCCGGTGGAGGCGACGCAGGGGTCGAACGCCATCCTCGTGACGCACGATCTGACGCCGACGCTCACCGTGCAGCTCGATCGCTCGGCCATCGCCGCCATCGCCACCGACGCCGGCACGCGCACCTCGCACGTCGCCATCCTTGCGCGCTCGCTCGGACTCCCCGCGGTCGTCGGACTTCGAGATGCCGCGAAGCAGTTGCGGGGCGGAGAGTACGCGGTGCTCGACGGCGCGGCGGGAACGCTCGTCATCAACCCGAGTCCCACCGACCTCGAGACGTATCGTGAGCGCTCGCGCCGGGATGAAGCCGTGGCCGCCGAGCTGGCGCTCAGCGCGACGGAGGAGCCCGTGACGGCCGACGGTGTAGGGCTCGTCGTCCGCGCGAACGTCGACCTCCCCGAGGAGGTGGACCAGGCGGTCGCGAGCGGCGCCGACGGCGTGGGACTCATGCGCACGGAGTTTCTCATCGTCGGCCGCACGACCATGCCCGATGAGGAAGAGCAGTACCGCGCATACCGGCGCGTGGTCGAGTCGTTCAAGGGGCGCCCCGTCGTCATCCGCACCTTCGACATCGGCGGCGACAAATATCCGGTGGGCGGCTTCGCCACGGAGGCGAATCCCTTCCTTGGGTGGCGCGCCATCCGCGTGTCGCTCGATGCGCCCGACCTCTTCATGCCGCAGCTCCGCGCGTTGCTGCGCGCCGCCGTGCACGGCGATCTGCGGATCATGCTGCCGCTCGTGGTGAGCGTGCAGGAGGTGTACGAGGCGCGGGAGATGCTGCACGCCGCGGCCGCCGAGCTCAGGGAGCGCAACGTTCCGTTCCGGGCGGACGTCCCGCTCGGCGTCATGGTGGAGACGCCGGCCGCGGCCATCGGCGCCGACACCTTCGTCGGGGCGGCCGAGTTCTTCAGCATCGGGA
>DASVCF010000165.1:0-29699 GCA_036381735.1 Gemmatimonadaceae bacterium
GGTCACGGCGTATCTGCTGGTGGTGAGCGCACTGCTGCTCGGCGTCGGCCGGCTCGGTGACATGCGCGGGCACAAGACGGTGTACCTCGCCGGCTTCGCCGTCTTCGTCATCGGCTCGGCGCTGTGCGGCGCATCGCCGTCAGCGGAGACGCTGATCGCGTTCCGCGCCTTGCAGGGGATCGGTGCCGCGATGCTCTTCGCCAGCTCGCCGGCCATCCTCACGAAGAGCTTTCCGAGCACCGAGCGCGGGCGCGCCCTCGGGCTGCAGGCGATGATGACCTACCTCGGGCTCACCACCGGTCCATCGCTCGGCGGAGGGCTCACCAGTGTGTTCGGGTGGCGCGCGATCTTCTACATCAACGTGCCGGTGGGTGCGCTGGCGATGGCGCTCAGCCTGCACTTCATTCCGCGCGAGCGTCCCTCGGGACGACACGAGCGCTTCGACGTGGCAGGCGCCGCGCTCTTCGCGACCGGGCTCACCGCGCTCCTCCTCGCGCTGAACCAGGGACACGACTGGGGGTGGAACTCGGCGGCCGTGATCGCGCTGCTCGTCGTCGCCGCGCTCGTGCTCGCCGTCTTCGTGCGACTCGAATCGCGGATCGAGAGCCCGATGCTCGACCTGCGATTGTTCCAGAGTCGGCTCTTCTCCGCATCCACAGCGAGCGCGGTGCTCAACTACATCTGCGTCTACACGGTCGTCTTCATCCTGCCGTTCTACCTGATTCAGGGACGCGGACTCGGTCCCGCGCGCGCGGGGCTCGTGATGACGGCGGAGCCGATCGTCATGGTGGTGGCCGCGCCGTTGAGCGGCGCCCTCTCGGACCGCATCGGCTCGCGGCTACTGAGCACCGGCGGCATGGCGATCCTCGGAGTGGGACTCCTGCTGCTCGCGCGGCTCGGCGCGGAGTCGCCGCTCACCGCGATCATCGTCGCGCTCGCGGTCGTCGGACTCGGGACGGGGATCTTCGGCTCACCGAACAACAGCGCGCTCATGGGCTCCGCACCGCGCGACCGGCAGGGGATCGCCGCCGCGATGCTCGCCACGGCGCGCAACGTCGGGATGGTCCTCGGCGTCGGCCTCGCCGGCGCGGTGTTCACCTCGGTGCTCACGCACCATCACGGCGCCACACCGCTCTACGCCGCCGCGCGCGCCAGCTTCATCGCCGCCGCCATCGTCGCGGCGGTGGGAACGGTGACGTCGTTGACTCGGGAGTAGGGATGCGGGATGCGCTATGCGGGATGCGCTATGCGGGATGCGGGATGCGGGAACGGCTCGTGGGGAGACGGCCCTCTCCCCCGAGGCTGTTCCGCATCCCGCATCCCGCACGGCGCGTCCCGCGTCCCGCGATCACTGCACCAGTTCCACCTTCGACGTGATCGTCTGACGAATCGGCGCCTGCTGGCCGGCACCGCCGCCGGCGTCGAGCGTCAGGTTGACCCGTTGCGTGGAGCGCGAGCCGAGGTAGATGCCGTCGTCGCTCACGAAGTGGACGCCGCTGATCGTGCCATCGCCGTCCAGATGCATCGGCGCGCCGGCTTCCGTCTTCTGCCCCGTCGTGGCGACGGTCGACGTACGCTTCACGCTCCAGGCGTGCTTCCCGCCGACGGTGGTATCGCCCACGAGCTTCGTCGTCGTGATCGTCGTCGTGGTGACGTCGAAGCCGTTACGCTGCGCGCGCTCGGTGCTCGAATCGTTCCATTCGCTGCCGACCGAGAGCGGACGCGGCGGGAACTCCACAAAGAAGCGCGAGAACGCCTCGTCGAGCGCGCGGTAGAGATTGTCGGTTTCCACGTCGCCGGCGCTCGCGGCAGGCTGGAAGCCGTAGACCTTCCCCTGCGGTGAGATCTTCCCGGTGATCGTGACGCCGCGGAAGCGATCGAGATTCGGCGCCGGCGCGGCGAGCGTCGATGACACGTTCACGGAATCGAGCGTGACGGTGAAGCGGAGCGTGTCGGACGACTGCGGGGCGAGACCGACGGTGACGAGCTGCTCGGTGGTAGTCTCGAACTCGAACGGGGCGCGTCCTCCAGCCTGCTGCTGCGTGCGCTGCACGACGGTCGTCACGCGATACTGGTGGGAGCCGGGCGCGTAGGCGAAGCGCGTGGCCCGAGCGGGCGTCGCCGGTACAGCGAACGAGGCGAGAAACGGAAGGGCGAGAGCGGCTGAAGCGAACTTGAGCATCATGAACGGATCCTCCAGGTGGCCGATGCATGGCCTGTGCGGCAGCCTGAAGTGGAAGCTATGTGCCAGACCTCGTTTGCGCTATCGGGCCGTCGTTGGAAGCGCGACAGTCGGTGCCGGCGCTTCACGCCCCGGCAGCACGTATCCCCGATTCTTGCAACACGATAGTGCACGACGCGCGACGCGACTGTGGGAATACGCGCGACCCCCAAGACGTTCCCAACGACAGATGTGAGTTGGCAATGAGACGAAGTCCACTGCGTACCGCCCCCGCCGAGGGCGAGCTGGCCGACCTGGTGGATGCCGTGCGCCGCGAGGCCATCCCGATCCACAGCAGCCAGGATCTCGATCCCCTGATGGATGCGATCGGCGACGCGCGCTACGTGTTGCTCGGCGAAGCGTCCCATGGCACGTCCGAGTTCTACACGTGGCGCGCCGAGCTGTCCACGCGGTTGATCCGCGAGAAAGGGTTCACCTTCATCGGCGTCGAAGGGGACTGGCCCGACTGCTACCGCGTGAACCGCTTCATCAAGTCGTACTCCGACTCGGGCGAGAGCGCGCGCGATGTGCTCCACGCCTTCAACCGGTGGCCCACCTGGATGTGGGCGAACGAGGAAGTGGTCGAGCTCGTCACCTGGATGCGCCGCTACAACAACGCCGTCCCCGCCGAGCGGCAGGTCGGCTTCTACGGCCTCGACGTCTATTCGCTATACGAATCGATGGCGGCGGTGGTCGAGTACCTCGAGCGCATCGACCCCCAGGCCGCGCAGGCGGCGCGGCGCGCGTACCGCTGCTTCGAGCCGTACGGCGAGGACGTGCAGGAGTACGCGCGCGCCACGGTACTCGTCCCCACGTCGTGCGAGGACGAAGCGGTGGCGATGCTGCAGGAGCTCCGGCGTCACGCGCCCGAGTACCAGGAGGACGGGCGCGATGCATACTTCAACGCGGAGCAGAACGCGCTGATCGCGCGAAACGGCGAGCTCTACTACCGCACGATGGTGCGCGGCGGTGCCACGTCGTGGAACGTGCGCGATCACCACATGACGGAAACGCTCGAGCGGCTCGTGGCGCACCACGGTCCCACGTCGAAGGCGATCGTCTGGGCGCACAACACGCATGTGGGCGACGCACGCTTCACCGACATGGCGCGCGCCGGAATGGTGAACATTGGCCAGCTCATGCGCATGGGCCACGGGGACGAAGGAGTGGTGCTCGTCGGATTCGGCACGCACCGCGGCTCCGTGATCGCCGCGCGCGAGTGGGGGCTCCCCATGCAGCGCATGCGCGTCCCCGAGGCGCAGGCCGGGAGCTACGAGGACGTCATGCATCACACCGCGGTTGGCGATTTCCTCTTGCTGCTGGACGAAGATCACACCGGCCCGGCACGTGCGCTGCTCGAAGAGGTTCGCGGCAACCGCGCGATCGGCGTCGTCTACGACCCACGGGTCGAGCACTGGGGCAACTACGTCCCCACGATCCTCCCGCAGCGCTACGATGCGTTCATGTTCCTCGACGAGACACACGCTGTCTCCCCGCTCCACATGCCGGTCGTCGTCGAAGGCGAACCGCCGGAGACGTACCCGTCGGGAATGTGAACGCGGGACTCGGGGCTCGGGGCGCGGGGCGCGGGGCTCGCAGGCATTCGGAGCGAATGCGTGTCATCCCGAGCGAAGCGAGGGATCTCGGGCAGGCGACGGGATCCCTCGCTTCGCTCGGGATGACAGCGCTGTGCTCGGGATGGCCGTCGGTCGCTCGCTAGCCCCGAGTCCCCAACCCCGAGTCCCCGGCCCCGAACCCCGAACCCCGAGTCCCGAGTCCCGAGCCCCGGCTCTCCGCCAGCGCCAGCAGCTCCAACACTTCTTCGTCACTCGTCTGCGTGAAGTCGTCGTACCACGCCCCCACGCCGTAGAAGCGTTGCGGGACGGCGAGACAGACGATCGCGTCGGCATCGTTGCCCAGGAGCTCCGTCGCCTCGGGTGAGCACACCGGGGAAGCGAAGATCAGGCGCTTCGGATGCTCGCGCTCGAGCGCGGCGAGCGCGGCGCGTGCGGTCACGCCCGTCGCGAGGCCATCGTCCACGAGGACGACCGCGCGCCCTTTCACGTCGGGCGCCGGGCGGCCGTGGCGGAAGCGTTGCATCCGCCGATCCAGCTCGGCCAGCTCGCGCTCGGTCACGCGCTCGATGTAGTCGTCGGGGATGTGCAGCGCACGGATGGCCATCGTGTCGAGCACGCGGGTGCCGCCTGGTGCCACCGCGCCGATCCCCAGCTCTTCGTGTCCCGGTGCGCCGAGCTTGCGCGCGATGAACACATCGAGCGGCGCGTCGAGTGCGAGCGCGATCTCGTATCCGACGGGGACGCCGCCGCGCGGGATCGCGAGCACGATCGGCTGCTCCTGCTTCAGGTGCGGGAACTCGGCGAGCAGCTCGCGCGCCAACCGTTGGCCCGCGTCCACCCGATCACGGAACAGCATGGCTCACTCCTCGCGCGCGTGGCGGAGGTAGCGCACGAACCAATCGCTCGCCAGCTCCGCCACCGTCTCCAGCGCGCCCGGCTCCTCGAACAGGTGCGTCGCGCCGGGGACGATCCTCATCTCCTTCTCCGTCCGCAACGCATCGTAGGCGACACGGTTGAGCGGAATCACCGGCGCATCGTTCCCGCCGACGATGAGCAGTGTCGGTGCATGGACGTCGGCGAGATATGGCATGGCGAGATCGGGACGCCCGCCGCGCGACACGACCGCGAAGATCGGCGTCTCCCCCGCTGCCGCCGCCTGCAGCGCCGCCGCCGCGCCCGTGCTCGCGCCGAAGTAGCCGACGGCGAGCCCCGCCGTCTCCGGCGTCTGCACGAGCCAGCGCGTGGCATCGAGCAGCCGGCCGGCGAGGAAGTCGATATCGAAGCGCAGATGCGCCGTACGCGCGTCCACGATCTCTTCCTCGCGTGTCAGCAGATCGATGAGGAGCGTCGCGAGCCCCACGTCCTGGAGCACGTGCGCCACGTAGTTGTTCCGCGGACTCAGCCGTCCGCTCCCGCTCCCGTGCGCGAAGAGAATGACGCCCTGCGCGCCATCCGGGAGTCCGAGCGTGCCGTGCAGAACGACATTCCCGGATCGGAGTTCCACGTCATGGGGTACGGTGGCAGCTCTCATACGCGCCTCTCATCGCTGCGGGACGACCAACGGGGGCGGATCGCGGCGGGCCGGCCGCGGATCGGCCGAGCCATTCCGCCCCGCTCCGCATCACGCGACCTCTGCCTCGGTTGATGCTGCAAGGAGTGAGCCCCCCTCGGCTCACCCGGCGCTTCGTGGCAGCGACTCGGTGAGCGACTGGATGTCGGCGCGAAGCGCGGCCACCTCCGTCCGCAGTGCTTCGACGGTCTTCGCGCCGGCGATCGATGCCTGGGGCTCCTCGGCATCGCGATCGATGAAGTAGCTTGCGAGCGTCGCCGTCACGTAGCCGAACACGGTGAACGCGTACAGCGCCAGGATGAGCGCGAGCATCCGTCCGCCCGGTGACGTCGGCCACGCCTGCGAGCCCATCGTGGTCATGAGCATCGCCGTCCACCACAGCGACGCGCCGTACGTGTCGAACCCGCCGCCCGGCAGCCCGTGCTCGAAGGCGTACATCCCCGCCGCGCCGGCAAACGTGACGAGCACCGTCGCCGCCACGACGTAGCCGAAGCCGCGCCGGCCGAACGACTCCTTGAGCGCGGCCATCCCGCGGTTGATCGACCCCACCACGCGCACGAGCTGCAGCTCGGGCGTCGCGCGCGCCAGTCGCACGACGCGCAGCGTCCTCGCGATGCGGAACACACGCAGCGCGGGGACGAACAGCGAGATCACCGTGAGCCAGTTGTGCTTCAGGTACTCCCACTTGTGCGGCGCGACACCGAGCTCGAGCAGGAAGTACAGGATGAAGATCACCCAGATCGTCTCGACAGCGACCTGTAGGAACGGCGCGAGTCCGCGCACCAGATCCATGACGAGCAGGACCAGCCACGCCAGCCCGAGCACCACCATCGGCCCCTCGAGCACGTCGCTGAGATGCCGCAGCAGCTCGTGGCGTTGGTCATCGAGCGCCTGGCGCTCCGGCGATTTCGGGTGCCCCGGATCCGTCATGTCCCCTGCCTCCCTGTCGGGGCTCGGGACACGGGGCTCGGGACTCGGGAACGACCTCGGTTGTCATTCCGAGTGAAGCGAGGAACTTCGGGAGCCTGTCATCCCGAGCGCAGCGAGGGATCTCCTCGCCCGGCCGCGATTCCTCGCTCCCGCTCGGAATGACATTGTCTCCCGAGATCCATCGCTGCGCTCGGGATGACAGTGCCGTTGCGAGCCCCGAGTCCCGAGCCGTTACCGCTTCACTTCCTCTCGCAATCCCGAGTCCAACGGCGCGAGTCCCGGGCCGCCGCCGAGCGCCAGATCGCCGCTCATGATCACCGTGCGGGTCGGATAGGCGAAGCCGATCCCCTCGTCCGCGAAGCGACGGAAGAGCGCCAGATTGATCGCCTGCTGGATGTCCATGTACAGGTTGTAGTCGGCGCTCAGCACGTAGTACACGGTCTCGAAGTTCAGCGAGTAGTCGCCGTACTCTTTGAAGTGCGAGCGATCGAAGCGCACGTTCGCCTGCGCCAGCACCGCTTCGCGGATCATCCCGGGGATGCGCGCCACCGTCTCGTACGGCAGGTTCTCCACGACGCCGATCTGGAACACCACGCGGCGCTCGGCCATCCGCTTGAAGTTGCGGATGCGGCTTTTCATCAGGTCGGAGTTCGCCATGACGATCTGCTCGCCCGACAGGCTCTTGATGCGCGTCGAGCGCAACCCCACGTACTCCACGCTCCCCAGGAAGTCATCGACGATGATGAAGTCGCCGATGACGAACGGCTTGTCGAGGAAGATCGACATCGCGGCGAAGACATCGCCCAACACGCTCTGCGCGGCGAGCGCGACGGCGATGCCGCTCACCCCGAGGGTGGTGATCAGCGCCGTCACCTGGACGCCGAAGTTCTGCAGCAGGAGCAGGAGGAACAGCGCCCAGAGGACCAGCCGAGCCAGGAAGGCCATGGCCGTGATGGTCGTCTGGGCACCCGCCTCCACGGCCATGGGCCCGCGCGTATATCGTCGCACCCAGAACGCGATCAGCTCGTTCCCCCAGAGCACCATCTGTGTGATGAGCCCGGCGAAGAGCACGGTCTTCACGTGCCCTCGTGTACCCGAGGGAAGCTGGAGTGCCAGCGTCGCACTCGAGAGCGCGACCAGGAGGAGAAAGAGTGGATGCGTGCGGCGCAGCAGATCGACGACGAAGTCGTCGATGTCGGTGCTCGTACGGGCGGCGACCGCGGCCAGGTGGTTGCGCACCACGCGCCGCACGAGCATCAACGCCGTCATGACGACGACGAGCACGCCGAGGGCGGTCGCCCAGGCACGCGCATCGTTGCCGAGGAATGTCCGATGGATGATGGTGGGGAAGGTCATGCGAAACCGGTCGGAGTGATACTGGCAATATGACCCGCGCCCGTATCATCCGCCAACCGTCAGGCGACTATCCCGCGCGCCGCACCGGCTGCGCCTCGCTTCGCAGATGCGGCGACCCGTTCGGGTGCGCCGCCCAGCCATCGAGGACGTCGCACGCGTCGCACGCGTGGCAGCGCCAGTCGGGAAGCACGTGCTCGCCGAAGTACTCCAGGATATAGCGCGGGCGACAGTACACCATCTGGCAGTATTCGACCATCGCGTCCAGCTTCGCGCGGTCGCGCGCGCGCCGCTCCTCGTACGAGTGCAGGTCGGCGCTCAGATCCACGGAGGTGAGATTGCCCCCCAACCGCTCCCAGCTCCCGCCCCGATGCTCGCGCACGAGCCCGTGCCGCTTGAGCAGGATGAGCGAGATCCGCGCCTTCCGCTCCGGCACATCGCTCTGCTCGGCGAGCTTCGTGAGCGGCACCGGCGTGCACAACGGATACTGCTCGAGCACCAGCGCGACGCGCGCCGCCTCCTGCACCTCGGGATACTTGCCGCCCAGGAAGTACGACTGGATACGCCGATCCTCCACGCGATAGAACAGCGTGCACGTGGCCGGCAGTCCGTCTCGACCGGCGCGCCCCGCTTCCTGGTAGTACGCCTCGATCGAGCCGGGAAAGTGATAGTGCACGACGAAGCGGATGTCGTGCTTGTCGATCCCCAGGCCGAACGCGTTGGTCGCGATCATCGCGCGCAGCTCGTCGGCCATGAACGCATCCTGCGACGCCTTGCGATCGGCCGCCGGCATCTTCCCATGATACAGCCCGAGCGGGAAGCGGTCCTTGAACTTCGTGTAGATCCGCTCCGCTTCCTTCACCGTGGCCACGTACACGATCCCCGTGCCCGTCGTTTCACGGAGCAGCCGCGCGAGCTCGTCGTCCTTCACCGTCGCGTTGACGGTGCGGCACACCTCGAAGCGGAGATTCGGGCGCGCGAAGCCGGTGATCGTCACCTCGGGGTCGCGCATCCCGAGCTGCCGCACGATGTCGCGTCGCACCTCTTTGGTCGCCGTCGCGGTGAGGGCGAGGATCGGCGGCCGCCCGAGCCGCTTGGCGATCGAGCCGAGCAGCAGATAGTCGGGACGGAAGTCGTGCCCCCACTGGCTCACACAGTGCGCTTCATCCACCACGAACAGACTGACGCGTCGCGTGAGCAGGCGATCGAAGAACTCTCGATCCTTGAACCGCTCGGGCGTCAGGTAGAGGATCTCCCCCTCCCCGGCCTCCACCTGTCGCGCCGTCTCGCGCGTCTCGGCCGTGGAGAGATGCGAGTGCATCGCGAGCGCATCCACACCCTGCGCCGCGAGCTTGTCCTGCTGATCCTTCATCAGCGCGATCAGCGGACTGACCACGACCGTCAGTCCCGGGAGCAGGAGCGCGGCGAGCTGGTAGATGATCGACTTCCCGCTCCCCGTGGGCATCACGACGAGCGCGTCGCGTTCTGCGAGCAGCGCGTGAATCGATTCCCACTGCCCTTCCTGAAAGTCAGCATGCCCGAAGCGTTCGGCGAGCACATCGCGTGCACGCTGACGAGTAACCATCATCGACATATGCGACGTCGTCAGGCATGAAGTAGGCCGCACGGTGATCCACGGCACAACTTCTCGCATCGCGCACCGCGAGCGCGAGCACCGGCGAGCTCCGACTGGTTCGTCGAGCGAGCACCGATTGGTCCGTCGCTGCTTGCCCAATACATTTACGGATGTGATCACCAGCTGGCTCGCACCGTGGCCGCCCTCGCCGGAGGGCAGCGTGGCACCGCCGTAGGCCGCGGGCGCTGCATGACTCCGTCCGCGGCCGGCCGTCGTGCCTTCATGTGGCACCGTCCCGTCAGTGCGTCCATTCGCTATCGCGCCACGGCGGGGCTCATTGCGGCCGTGCTCGTGCTCATCGTCGGGGCGGTGTCGCTGTGGACGACGCAGCGCACCGCGGTCGCCGCCAGCGCGGTCGATCACAGCCAGATCGTCCTCGACACACTCGACCACGTGCTCTCGCGGCTGCGCGATGCCGAGTCCGGGCAGCGCGGCTACCTGCTCACGGGTGACACCAGCTACCTCGCGCCCTATCACGACGCCGAGGCGGTGATCCGGCAGGATCTCGCCGCGATCCAGCGGCTCACCGCCGGTGACCGCGCACAGCAGCGGCAGCTCCCGCTCCTGCAGCGCGTCGTGTCCGAAAAGCTCGACGAGATGGAGCGCACCATCGCCCTTCGCTCGGACGGCAATACGGCCGATGCGTTGGCCCTCGTGCGCACGAACGAGGGAAAGCGTACCATGGACGCCATCGGCCGGATCCTCGGCGCCATGCGCGCGCACGAGCGGTCCCTGCTCGCCGCGCGGTCCCGCGCACAACGAGAGAGCGTGCGCGCGGGGGTCATCATCATCGCCTTCGGCAGCGCGGGCGCGTTTCTCCTCGCGATCGCCGCACATATGCTGGTGCGGCGAGCCATGGAGGAGCAGCGCCGCGCCGGACAGGAGCAGCACTTCCTCGCCGATGCCAGCGCGGCGCTCGCCTCCTCGCTCGATTTCGAGCCGACGCTCGCCAAGGTCGCCGAGCTCGCCGTTCCCGTGATGGCGGACTGGTGCGCCGTGGATCTCGTGCGCGCCGATGGCTCGATCCAGCGCGTCGCCATCCAGCACGTCGATCCCGAGAAGGTTCGCCTCGCCGAAGAGTTGGAGGCGCGCTACCCGGCGGACCCCGATGCGCCGTACGGTGTGCCGCGCGTGATCCGCACGCGCGACCCGGAGCTCGTCCGCGACATCCCGGATGCGCTCGTCACCGAGGCCGCCCGGAACGACGAACACCTGGCGTTGCTCCGCTCCCTCGGACTCACCTCCTACATGGTCGTGCCGCTCGTCGTGCGCGACGAGGTGCTCGGCGCGCTCACCTTCGCCGCCGCGGAATCGGAGCGGCACTACACGCCGCGCGACCTCGAGCTCGCCACCGATCTCGCGCACCGCGCCGCGATGGCCATCGACAACGCACGCCTCTTCCGCGACGTCGAGGACGCCCGACAGCAGTTGGAGCAGCAGGCATTGGAGCTCGAAGTGCAGGCCGAAGCGCTGGAGCACGCCGCCACCGAGGCCGATACCGTCAACGAGGAGCTGCAGCGCGTCAACCGCGAGCTGAACGTCCGGACGGAAGTGGCGGAGATGGCGCGGGCTCGCGCCGTGGTGGCCAATCGCGCGAAGTCGGATTTCCTCGCCGTCATGAGCCACGAGCTGCGCACGCCGCTCCAGGCGATCATCGGCTACACGGAGCTCCTCGCCGACGGGATCACCGGCCCCGTGACCGACGCGCAACGCGAACAGCTCGCCCGCGTGCAGGCGAGCGGACGGCACCTCCTCGCGCTCATCGACGAGCTCCTCACCTTCTCGCGCATCGATGCCGGGAAGGAGCCCGTGCGCATCGAGCCCGTGGACGCCTGCGCGATCTCCCGCGAAGCCGTGGTCCTCATCGAGCCGACCGCGGACGCCAAGGGAATCGCCGTCATCGCGAAGATTCCGTCGGCATCATGTCCGATGGAGAGCGACCCGACGAAGGTGCGGCAGATCCTGCTCAACCTGCTCTCCAACGCCGTGAAGTTCACGACAGCGGGCCAGGTCACGCTCACCGTACGAGCGGATGATCAACGCGTGGGATTCGAGGTCCGCGACACGGGGATCGGCATCGCGCCGGAGAATCTCGATCGCATCTTCGATCCCTTCTGGCAGGCGGAGCATTCGCGGACGCGGCGTGTCAGCGGCACGGGGCTGGGCCTCGCCGTCACGCGCCAGCTCGCGCGGCTCCTCGGTGGCGACATCACCGTGCAGAGCACCCCCGGCCGCGGGAGCACGTTCACCGTCTGGCTCCCGCGCATCACGAAACCCACGGCCGCGCCGACGTCGTCGTACGAACCCGAGCACACCCCGCCTTCGGAGCGCGCCAAGCAGCCCTAACCTCCACGCCCCATCTCGCCTTCTGCCTTCTGCCTTCTGCTTTCTGCTCTCTGCTCTCTGCTTTTTCCCTACCCCGCCTCCGGCCGCCCGAACATCAGCTGAATCACCGCCCGGTCCTCCGGGGTGACGAGCACGTACACGTGGTCGCCCGGCTCCAGCACCGTGCTCCCCTTGGGCGCGATCAGCTCGTCGCCACGCACGATCAACGTCGCCGCCGCGCCACTCGGAAATGGAAGATCGACGAGCTGCGCGCCCGCCACCGCCAGCGCCTCATCGATGTAGAACGACAACAGCTCCCCGCGCAGCGGCTGCCGCGATTCGATCTCCAGCACCGCTGGCGGCGACGGTGGCTCGCTCGCCTCGAGGCCGAGCCAGCGAGCCATCCGCGGTACGGTGCTCCCCGGCACCACCGCGTTCACCACCACGATGATGAACACGATCGTGAAGATGCGCGTCGCGCCAGGCGCGCCATCGAGCACGGGGAAGGTGGCGAGGATGATCGGCACCGCGCCGCGTAGCCCCACCCATCCGATGTACGCGATGTCCCGCATCGGGTAGCGGAACGGCAGGAGACACAGCGCGACCACGATGGGGCGCGCCACGAACGTGAGCAGGATCGCGATGCCGAGTCCGATCCACGCGACCTCGGCCAACCTCGACGGAAACACGAGCAGCCCGAGGACGAGGAACATCGCGATCTGACTCAGCCACGCGAGTGCGTCGTGCACGCGGACCACGCTCGCCCGATACGGCAGCACGCTGTTGCCGAGGACGACGGCCGCCGTGTAGACGGCCACGAATCCGCTCCCATGCATGAGCGTCGGGATGCCGAACGCGAGGAGCGCCAGCACGAGCGTCAGCGCGGGATACAGCCCGCCGGCGGGCAGCTTCACGCGCGGCAACAGCATCCGTCCCGCGTAGCCGATCGCGAGCCCGATCACGCCCCCCACCACCAACTCGCGCACGACGTCGAGCGCAATCCACCATCCCAGCGTGACACCCGGCGCCACCATGCTCTGCGTCAACACCATGGTGAGGATGACCGCCATGGGATCGTTGATCCCCGACTCGACTTCGAGCGTCACCCCGACTCGGCGCTTGAGATGCACGCCGCTCCCGCGCAGCACGGCGAACACCGACGCCGCATCCGTCGACGACACGATAGCGCCGAGCAGCAGCGCTTGGGGGAGCGACAGCCCGAAGAGCGTGGCGCCCACGGCGACCAACGCCGCCGTGCCGACCACGCCGAGCGTCGCGAGCACCGCCGCGGGCGCGACGTACTGCCGCACCGCCGGCAGCGAGGTGTTGAGGCCGCCGTCGAACAGAATGAGCACGAGCGCGGCCACGCCCAGCCGGAACGCGAGATGGTAGTCGGAGAACGGGATCCCACCGATCCCCTCCGAGCCAGCGAGCATTCCGACCAGCAGGAAGAACAGCGCGACCGGCACACCGATGCGCTCCGATGCTCGGCTCGCCAGGACGCTCACGCCCAGGAGCACGCCGAACACCGTGAGGAGGATCGCGGTCGGGATAGGCTCGGCCAGGTGCATCGGCACAATATGCGAGCATGAAGCGATCGGGGCGAACGGGAGCCCGGAACCAGAGCACACCGCGGCACGAGACTTCCACCACACGGCGGTCCGCAATGGGCGGCCTTCGCGCATCATGGCGGCCACCCGTCGAGCAATCCGTCACCGATTCGAGGTTCCCATCACGGCACCGGAGTACCGAACGCCCAGGCGCCGCAAGGACGACAAGCACGCGGCCACCTCTTCCACCGACATCGAAGCCACGGGCACGACGCCGCCGACGGATGTGAAGGCCGTGGTGGATGAAACGCTCGCGGCGGAGCGGGAGGTCACCTCCACCGAGCCGAGCGTCGGCACCAGGCTCTCGGCCAAGGAGATCCACGAGAACGTCCGGACCACCGCCGAAGAGGAGCTGCTTCGACCGGCGGCCGCGCTCTCGTTCTCGTCGCTCGCGGCGGGATTGGAAATGACCTTCAGCTTCATGGCGGCGGCCTACGCCACGTCGCTCGTCCCGCCACGGTTCGAGGAGGTGGCCGCGGCGTCCGCGTACCCCATCGGTTTCATCTTCGTCGTGCTCGCGCGCAACCAGCTCTTCACCGAGAACACGCTCGAGCCCGTGATCCCGTTGCTGGCGCGACGGGACCGCAAGACGCTCTGGCGCGTGGTGCGCCTCTGGACGATCGTGCTCCTGGGAAATCTGGTGGGCACCTGTCTCGTGGCACTCGTCCTCGCGCACACCGACATGGTGAACGCCGGCCTGCACGACGCGCTGCTCCGCTTCGCCACGAAGACGGTCCCGGGCGGCTTCTGGTTCACTTTTTATCGCGCGATCTTCGCCGGCTGGCTCATCGCGCTGCTCGCGTGGCTCGTGTCTTCGACTCGTGCGACCGGCGCGCAGATCGTGCTTATCTGGCTCACCACCGCACCGATCTCGGCGTTCGGCTTCCGACACTCCATCGCCGGCTCCTCCGAGGCATTCTTCCTTGCCGCCAGCGGCGGCGTCACCTGGTGGCAGGCGATCGGATCGTTCATCATCCCCGCCGTGCTCGGCAACATCGTCGGTGGCGTACTCCTGGTGGCGATCCTCAACCACGGCCAGGTCGCCGCGGATATGGCAGCGGATAGAAGTGGCGGGTTGTGAGTTGTGGGTGATGGGCGATGCGCTCTTGCCGTTCGCGATGCCCGCGCTCAGCCCCAGTCGAAGCCACTTTCAACCCACAACCCAGAACTCACAACCCTTCCCGCCTTTCTGCTCTCTGCTTTCTGCTCTCTGACACTTCCACCCACCTGTTCCCGTAAAGCCATCACGCGACCGGTCGAGCCGGGCCGAGGTGAAACTCCGGTGTCCGATTCCGGGACACGGATTCCCGGAACCGGACAGCCGACTGACCGCCGCGTTGCAACCTTTCGGACGTAAGCTGCTGTCATAGCAGCAGATACATAGACCACACCGGCGGCACGATCCTTTCCTTTGGCGGGCTCGCTCGCCGCGGGTTTTTGAAGCACCTCCAACACGTCAGAAGGAGCGCACCACACGTGGACATTCCGCGTCCGCCCGCCAAGAAGCGGGGCCGCTACATCATCGGCGCAGGCGTCATCCTGGGCATCGTGATCCTCACGGCGGCGCTGAGCAGGCTCCAACCTGCCGCGCCCACGGTCGATCGCGCCACGCTCTGGATCGACACGGTGCGCCGAGGCACGATGGTGCGCGACGTCCGCGGTCCGGGGACGCTCGATCCCGAGCAGGTCTTCCAGGTGGCGGCGGTGACGTCCGGGCGCGTCGAGCAGCTCCCGCTGCGCCCCGGTGCCAAGATCGCGGACACCACGCTCCTCGTCGTGCTGACGAATCCTGACGAGCAGCTCCAGCTCCTCCAAGCCCAGCAGCAGGTGGCGTCGGCGCAGGCGAGTCTGCTCCAACTCAAGACGACACTGCAAACGCAGCAGCTCACGCAGCAGGGCCAGCTGGCCAATCTGGAGTCGCAGTACGAACAGGCTCAGCGGCAGTACGCGCTCGACACGACGCTCGTGCGGAAGGGCTTGACATCGCAGTACGACCTGCGGAACGATATGGACAAAGCCCAGGCGCTCCTGGCACAGGTCAAGTCGCAGCGGCAGCAGCTCGCCGTCCTCGACAGCTCCATCGATCAGCAGATCAAGTTCCAGCAAGCCCAGGTGGATCGCGACCAGGCCATCGCGAAGTTCCGCGAGGAGCGCGTCGCTTCCATGCACATGCGCGCTGGCGTCACCGGCGTCCTCACCGAGCTCCCCATCGAGCTCGGGCAGTGGGTGAACGAGGGGACGGAGGTGGCCAAGGTCGCGCAGCCCAATCGACTCAAGGCCGTCCTGAAGATTCCGGAGACGCAGGCGGTGGACGTCACGCTCAACCAGCCGGCGTCGATCGACACGCGAAACGGCATCGTGAAGGGACACGTGATGCGCATCTATCCGTCGTCCGACGCCGGCACCGTGACCGTGGAAGTGGCGTTCGATGATTCGCTCCCCAAGGGTGCGCGTGTGGGACTCAGCGTTGACGGAACGATCGAGATCGAACGGCTGAAGGATGTGCTGTACGTCGGTCGCCCCGCGTTCGGTCAGGCGGAGAGCACGGTCGGGATCTTCCGCCTTACGCCGGACGGCAAGTACGCCGATCGCGTGAACGTGAAGCTGGGTGCGAGCTCGGTGAACACCATCGAGATCAAGGATGGCCTCAAACCCGGCGACCGCGTGATCATCTCGGACATGTCGCAATGGGACAATCAGAATCGAGTTCGACTGAAGTGAAGTGGGTCAGTGGGTCAGTGAGTCAGGAACGGCACGCAGGAAACGGTTCTGTCTCTGGCAGTGTCTGACTCACTGATCCGCTGACTCACTGACTCACTGTTCAACCGGCCGACGTACCTTAATCCACTCCACGCCCCCCAACCCTCGAGACCCGCTATGTCCACCCAGCCCGCTGCTCGATCGGAATCGCTGACGTCGCCGTCGATGACGGGAACGTCGGGGAACGGTTCGTCCAACGCCATGATCCGCCTCGACGGCATCAGGAAGATCTTCTACACGGACGAGGTCGAGACGCACGCGCTCTCGGGGATTCACCTCGAGGTGAAGCAGGGCGAGTATCTGGCGATCGCGGGCCCGTCCGGGTGCGGCAAGACGACGCTCCTCTCGATCCTCGGGCTGCTCGACACGCCAACCGACGGCGAGTATCTGCTGGATGGCGAGCCGGTCGCGAACCTGACCGCGAGTCAGCGTGCACACGTCCGCAACCGGCAGATCGGGTTCATCTTCCAGGCGTTCAACCTGATCGGCGACCTCACGGTCTACGAGAACGTCGAGCTCCCGCTCACCTATCGCGGCATGGATTCGGCCGAGCGGAAGCGGCGTGTGCAGGACGCGCTGGAGCGCGTGGGGATGGCGCACCGCGTCAAGCACTACCCCGCACAGCTCTCCGGCGGTCAGCAGCAGCGCGTGGCCGTCGCACGCGCGGTGGCGGGCGAGCCGCTCATTCTCCTCGCCGATGAGCCGACGGGTAACCTCGACTCGACGAACGGTGAAGCGGTGATGGAGCTGTTGCAGGAGCTGCATCGCGCCGGCGCGACGATCTGCATGGTGACGCACGATCCGCGGTACGCTCGGCACGCCGACCGGTCCATCCATCTCTTCGACGGACGGATCGTGGAGGAGGAGCAGGGCATGCGCGAGAAGAAGGACGAGCAGGAGCTGCGCGCGAGCGGGTTCGAGATCAAGTAGGCGGCAATGATGGCGGGTATTCCTCCGAGCGATCGGCCCGCCACAATCATGGTATGAGGTTCAGCGGGGAGCGGTGTCGATGTCACGATGCCGCTCCCCGTTCGTGCATTCGATGTCCCGCTGTCCCCTCAACCAGGGAGCATGCCGACATGAGTCTCATCTCTCGCGACGTTCGCTTCGCGGTACGTGCGCTGCGCCGCAGTCCCGGCTTCACCTTCGTCGCGGTGCTCACACTCGCGCTCGGGATCGGCGCGACGACCGTGATCTTCAGCGCGGTGAACCGGCTCCTGCTCGAACCGCTGCCGTTCACGGGTGGAGATCGGCTGGTGTACGTGTGGCGGCAGAATCCGAATGCGTCGTTCATGGTGTGGCCGTCCGCCGCCGTCACCGATGCGTGGATGCACGACGCACATTCGTTCGACGGGATTCAGCCCAATCGCGGCGAGCTGTTTCAGATGGACCGACCCGAAGGCCCCATCCGAGTGCGCGGGACGCAAGTGCTGCCGGGCTTCCTCGCCTTTCTCGGTCTCACGCCTGCCCTCGGGCGGATGTTCTCGCCTGACGAAGCACGACCCGGCGCCGCCCAGGTGGTGCTCCTCGGCTACGACTTCTGGCATCGCGAGTTCGGCGGGCGACCAGACATTCTCGGCCGCACGATCAAGCTCGACGACGCGCTGTACACAGTGATCGGCGTGATGCCGAAGCGGCTCGCGCTGTTCGAGGACGCCGATGTCTGGAATCCGCTGACGCTCGTGGGCAGCGATACCGCGGTGATGGGCTACGGTGTACTCGCCCGACTCCGCCCCGGCTTCACGCCCGAACAGGCGCAGCGCGAGCTCGACGCCATCGCGGCGCGCGTGCCGGACAAGGTCTTCGGCGACTGGAAGACGCGCGTGCTCCCACCGCAGCACTTTCTTGGCGGCACGTTGCAGAGTGCACTTCCGATTCTCCTCGGCGCCGTCGGCTTCGTGCTCCTCATCGCGTGCGCCAACGTCGCGTTGCTGCTGCTCGCGCGCGGCGCCGCACGCGAGCGCGAGATCGCCATCCGCCTGTCGCTCGGCGCTGGCCGGCGGCGCGTTGCGCGGCAGATGCTCGTCGAGAGCGCGTGCATCGCGGTGGCCGGCGGCGCGCTCGGTCTCCTGCTCGCGTGGTGGGGCGTGCACGCGCTCACCGAGCTGCGCCCGGCAAGCCTCTCCGATCTCGCGCACATCGGCATCGATGCGCACGTCCTGCTCTTCGCGCTCATCCTGGTGATGGGTACCGCGATCGTGAGCGGTGTCCTCCCCGCGCTGCGCGCAACGGACGTCTCGCTCGGCGCGGCGCTCAAGTCCGGCACGCCAGGGAGCGGCGGTGCGGCGGGAAGTGGCCGCGTGCGCAGCGTGCTCGTGGCCGGCGAGATGATGCTGTCCGTCGTGCTCCTGGTTGGCGCGGGGCTCCTCGTGCGAAGTCTCATCGAGCGTCAGCGCGCCGACCTGGGCTTCGCGGCGGGCGGGTTGATCACCGCACGGATGACGCTCCCCAAGGGACACTATTCGAGCACCGCGAACCGCATCGCATTCGCCGACGAGCTGCTCGCCCGCGCCCGCTCGCTCCCCGGTGTCACGGGCGCGACGTTCGCCATGAGCGCGCCACCGCAATACGGCGTCATGGGGCTCGGCGACATGGAGGTCGAGGGACGCGGGCCGCTCGGTCCCACGGCACCGCGCACCATCGCCATCGACATGGTGTCTCCCGACTACTTCGGCGTGGTGGGGATCCCGGTGCTCGGCGGACGCACCTTCGGCGACGCCGAGAATCGGATTGGCGCGCAGGTGGTCGTGATCAGCAAGGGGATGGCCGATCGTCTCTTCCCCGGAGAGAACGCGGTCGGCAAGCGCGTGCGGAGCATCGCGAAGGGACCGAAGCCCGCGCAGTGGATGACGGTGATCGGCGTCGTCGGCGACGTAGCGGCCATGGGCATCTCCGGCGAGAGGCGGCATCTGCAATGGTACCAGCCATTCGGACAAGGGCCCGAGCTTCCCGGCGCGCCCCCCGATCCCGGAACACTCATCGTCCGTACGTCGGGTGATGCGGCAGCGCTCGCACCGCTGCTCCGCGGGCTCGTGCATTCGATCGACCCGAACGTCCCCGCGCCGGAGCTCGCCACCGTCGCGTCACACTACTCGGAGCTGCTCGCCGCCCCGCGCTTCAACACGATCCTGCTCGGTCTCTTTGCCGCGCTCGCCCTCGTCCTCGCGGCCGTGGGGCTGTTCGGCGTGCTGAGCTACGCGGTCGCGCAGCGCACACGCGAGATCGGCATTCGCGTCGCACTCGGCGCGCAGACGCGCGATGTGCGCGCGCTCATCGTGCGCCAGGGGATGATACCGGCGATCATCGGCCTCGCGCTCGGCGCCATCGCGGCGTTCTTCACGACGCGCGTGCTCGCGAGCTTGCTGTACGGTGTGGCACCACACGATACGACGGCGTTCGTGGGTGCGTGCGTCGTGCTCGTCGCGACAGCGTTCACCGCGTGCTACGTGCCCGCGCGACGGGCGACGAGGGTGGATCCATTAGTCGCACTCCGCGAAGAATGATGGTGCATTTGTGAGCGCAGGCCTCCCGGCTGCGCCACGGGATCGGGTCGGCCCCGCCCACAAACGCTGGAGTCGTGGCAGCTGTCTCATCGTCGTCACACGCCGAGATGGCTATTCCACTGTTGTGCCAACCAGGTAACCTCGATGACCCTCTTCACCCAGGATCTCCGCGACGCGCTCCGCTCTCTCAAGCGATCGCCCGGCGTGACGCTCATGATCGTCCTCACGCTCGGGCTCGGCCTTGGCGGCGCGACCGCTATCTTCAGCGTCGTGAACGGCGTGTTGCTCCGCCCGCTCCCGTATCCGGAGCCGCATGCCGTGGTGCGCATCTGGAACCATTTCGAGGGGACGCCGCAGGCGCCGCTCTCCCCCGCCGAGTACTTCGACTATCGCGATCGCGTACACGCGTTCGCGGCGTTCGGCGGTTACGCGACGGGAGAGCAGATGACCCTCACCGGTGGCGAGGAGCCGGAGCGCGTCTCGGCCGCGTATCTCACGACGGGTGTCTTCCCCGCCCTCGGCGTACCGCCCGCGCTCGGCCGCGCGTTCACGCCCGACGAGGACTGGCCTGGCGCCGAGAAGGTGGTGGTGCTGAGTCACCGCCTCTGGGTCGATCGCTTCGGTGGCTCGCCGTCGGTGATCGGCACGCGCATCACGCTCGACGGCGAAGCGCGCACGGTGATCGGCGTTATGCCGACGGACTTCCGCCTTCCGGAAGATTTCGCGGGCGAGCCGACGCAGGTACTCGTCCCGCTGGCCTACGACCGCACCACGGTGCCCAATCGCGGGAGCCACTTCCTGCGCGCCGTCGCGAGGCTCGCACCGGGCGTCACGCTGGAGCGCGCGCAGCAGGAGGTGCGAACTGTGGCCGCACAGTTCGTGCGCGACTATCCGGACGCATATCCCGCCGGCATGCACTTCAGCGCGAGCGTGCTGTCGTTGCACCAAGATGTACTCGGCGCCGTCCGTCCCGCGCTCCTCGTGCTGCTCGGCGCGGTGGGCCTGCTGCTGCTCATCGCCTGCGCGAACGTCGCGGGCCTGCTGCTCTCGCGCGCCGATGCGCGTCGCCGGGAGTTCGCGGTGCGCGCGGCACTCGGTGCGGGACGCATGCGCCTCGTGCGTCAGCTGCTCGCGGAGAGCCTGGCGCTCGCGATCCTCGGCGGCGCGCTCGGCGTGCTCATCGCGTATTGGGGGACGCATGCGCTGGTGGCCGCGCAGCCCGGCGACATCCCACGCATGTCGGGCGTGGGGCTCGACGTGCGCGTGCTCGGCTTCGCGTTCGCGCTCTCGCTCGCGACGGGGCTCGCGTTCGGGCTCGTCCCGGCGTTGCGCGCGGGGCGAAGCGATGTGCAGGCGTCGCTGCGCGAGGGCGGTCGCGGCCCGACCGCGGGCGCCGGCCGACAGCGCGGGCAGCGGCTGCTCGTCGTCGCCGAGACGGCGCTCACGTTGATGCTCCTCATCGGCGCGGGGCTGCTCGCGCGAAGCTTCGTCAACCTGCGGAACGTGAATCCGGGATTCCGCAGCGAGCACGTCCTCACCGCGCGCGTGACGCTGCCGGACGCCAACTATCCGACCCCTGCCGCTGTGACGCGATTCTATCGTCGGCTCGTCGACCGACTCGGTGAGCTGCCCGCAGTGAATGCAGCCGGTGCGGTAAGCTTCCTCCCGCTCGCCACCACGCTGGGCGATCTGAACGTGCACATCGAAGGGCGGTCGGTGCCCGAGGGTGACGTGTCGCCGCGCGGCTACTGGCTGGTGGTCACCCCCGGCTACTTCCGCGCGCTCGGGATGCGGATGCTCGAGGGCCGAGCGATCCAGGCGACGGACGACGAGCGCGCACCGGGCGCGGTGGTGATCAACGAGACGATGGCGCGGCGGTACTGGCCGGGCGAGGACGCGATCGGCAAGCGGTTCACGCTCGGGGGCGGCGCGGGACCGGGAGTGGTGACGGTGGTGGGCGTGGTCGATGACGTGCGACACGGGAGCCTGGACGCCGCACCCAAGCCGCAGATGTACCTCGCGCACGCGCAGTTCCGCATGTGGAACACGCACGCCGCGGTCACGGGCATGACGCTCGTGCTCCGCACGCCGGGCAATCCCGCGCAGCTCACCGCCGAAGTGCGGCAGGCGGTCCACGCGCTCGATCCGAATCTGCCGGTGAGTGACGTGCGGACGATGGCGCGAGTTGTATCATCGTCGATCGCGCGGCCGAGGTTCATGACGATGCTGCTGTCGCTCTTCGCCGGCGTCGCGCTGATGCTCGCGGCGGTCGGGCTCTACGCGGTGATGGCGTACGCCGTGAGTCGTCGCACGCACGAGATCGGGATCCGCATGGCGCTCGGCGCGCGGGAAGGCGAGGTCGCGCGAATGGTCGTGTCGCAGGGGTTGGTGCTCGCCTTGGCGGGGATCGCGATCGGACTCATGGGAGGCGTCGCGCTCCATCGGCTCATCGCGAGTCAGCTCTTCGATGTGAGTGCGACGGATCCGATGACGCTGGCCGCGGTCTCAGCGCTGGTGGCGGTCATTGCCTGCGTCGCGTGCTACGTACCGGCGCGGCGTGCGGCGCGTGTGGATCCGGTGATTGCGCTGCGGGAGGAGTAATTGGAGCGGTCAGAAGCTCGAGCCGCGATCAGAAGCTCGAGTCGTGAGTAGATCGCGCGGATCTGACCGGCAGTCGAGCAGTGTTCGGAACCGAACACCGATTCCCAAAAGCGGGCACCGCGCGAAAACGACGCCGCGCGACGTAATGCATAAGTAGCGTCCAGTTAGACACTTAGCGAGTGCTGCAGCTGGCATGCGTCTTGTCTAGACGACGCCTGCCCGTCACCGCGCCACATGCAGCTAGCTGCCCGCGGTGACGATGCTGCGCCCTTCCGACGCGCGCGCACGGTACCATTTGCCTTCCGGGAGATGTCGATGCAATCGGTCCAGGACATCACGACGACTCCGTCCTTCGAGCGCCCGCACGACGTGGAGCCCGCGTCGCCCGCGCCGCAAGTCGCGCCAGCGATGCCGTTGGTAGCGGCGTCGCTGGCGGACACGGTCGTGCTGCTGCTCGTGCTGGGGGGCATCGTGGTGGTGTGCGGTGTGGTGACCGTGTTCAAGCTGCATCCGATGTCGTTGCGCGCGCTGGCGGAGTGGGGGATGGCGCTCATCGCGGGTCGATGAGAAAGGGATCGCCCCGAACCGATCCCATGGCGCCATCAGCACCGTGGAGCCGCTCAGATCGGCCGGAACAATTCCTCGAGGCGGAGTGTGAAGGGCGTCGATGCGCCGTCCGGATGCCAGGTCAGCACTTCGCGCTCGATGCGTATCCTCCGCGCGTAGGACGTCCACGCCTCCGCCTGCTTCGCATCGGCATCGGTCGTGCGTCGACCGGCTCCAGCGTGCGGCCGAAGACGGCATGACCGCTCTCGTCTACGACATCCGCCACGCGTTCCGTTCCCTGCGCAGGAGCCCGGGGTTCACCACGGTAGTGGTCCTCATGCTCGCGCTCGGCATCGGCGCCACGACGACGCTGTTCAGCGTGGTGAACGCGGCATTGCTGCGACCACTTCCGTATCCCGATCCCGATCGTATCGTCTCCGTGTCGCTCGCGACGCCGATGTTTCCCGGATCCGGAGTGGACAACTGGAGCGTCCCGGCCTGGCAACGGGCTGCACGATCGCTCGAGATGCTCGCCGCCTATGGTCCCACCGAAGGGACCTTCACGGGGGGCGCGGAGCCCGAGCGACTGACCGGCACCAAGGTGTCCCCGGACTTCTTTCGCGTCCTGGGTGCATCGCCGGCGCTCGGCCGCACGTTCCTGGCAGCGGACGATCGCTCCGGTGCGCCGCCGGTCATCGTGCTCGCGCACTCCATGTGGACGCGCGACTTCGGCGCCGACCCGAACGTCCTCGGCCGCACGATCGAGCTGGACGGAAAAACCTACACGGTCATCGGTGTGATGCCGGCGGATTTCCGCTTCCCTCGCAGCGCCGAGTACTGGACGCCGCTCAAACTCTCCAGCTGGACGCACCCGATCCCCGGCAAGGATGGAAAGCCCCAATTCGTCACCACCTTCGTGAGCGTGATCGGCCGGCTGCGTCCAGGGGTGACGCTCTCGGCTGCGCAAGCCGAGCTCGCCAACCTTCGGTCGCACGTCACGGAGCTGCGGGAGTCGATCCGCAGTTGGCGGGTGGATGTCATGACGCTCCACGATCGCATGTACGGCGACCTGCGGCCGGCGCTCCTGGTTCTGCTGGGAACCGTTGCGAGCGTGCTCCTCATCGCGTGCGCCAACGTCGCCAATCTCCTCCTCGTCCGCGCGGCGATGCGCCGGCGCGAGCTCGCCGTGCGCGCGGCACTCGGCGCTGGCCGTGCGCGTCTCGTGCGCCAGCTGCTCGTCGAGAGTCTGCTGCTCGCGCTCATTGGCGGCGCGTTCGGGCTGCTCCTCCCGGTGTGGGGGCTCAAGACGTTTGTGGCGCTAGGGCCGGAGAGCCTCACGCATGTGCCGGGAATCGCCATCGACGGTCGCGTGTTGATGTTCGCATTCGCGGTGTCGATGCTCACGGGCGTGTTGTTCGGCCTCGTGCCCGCGCTCAGCGTGTATCGCGACGATCCGCAAAGCGCGCTGAAAGAGGGCGCCACCCGCATCGCGGGGAGCGGGTTCGCGAGCAGCGCGCGGAAGCTGCTCGTCACCGCGGAACTGGCCATTGCCGTCGTGTTGCTCATCGGCGCGGGGCTCCTGGCCAAGAGCTTCGTCCGCTACCTCGACATCGACCCCGGCTTTCGTGGCGCGAGTGTGCTCACCGCCGGCGTAGCGCTTCCCTCAACGCGCTACTCGAATGATACCACGATTGCTCTCTTCTACCGGAACCTGATGGGGCGCCTGCGCGCGATGCCCGGCGTCCAATCTGCCACGGCCACCGCAGTGCTGCCGCTCAACGGCTACTCGATGATGATGCCGGCACGTTCGCTCGGGCTGGCTGACGAGGGGGAGTCCTCAAGCGGCGTACCATCCATCACATCCACGAACGTAGGATCGAGCTTCTTTCGCACGCTCGGGATCCCGCTCCATGCTGGCCGCGACTTCACCGACGCCGACGACGCCGGTGCCCCTCCGGTCGCCATCGTCAATCAGTCGCTTGCGCGCCTCATGGCGCCGAACGGTACCGCGATCGGGCATCATTTCACGATGCAGGATCGCACCGTTACCATCGTCGGTGTGTGCGCGGATGTTCGCCAGCTGGCCGAGGACGTGAACGTGAAGCCCGCCGTGTACTTCCCCCTCCGCCAGACGGGCTTCTCGATCTACGGGAACATCGCCATTCGCGTCCGCTCGGATCCGCTCGCCCTCGTGCCGGCGTTGCGACAGGTCGTCCGCGACATCGACCCGCAACTCCCGCTCACGGACATCACGACCATGGACCGGCGGCTTGCCGACTCGATGGCGCCGCGACGGTTCAACACACTCCTGCTCGGCACCTTCGCCGCGCTGGCACTGGTGATGGCGGTCTTCGGGCTCTACGGCGTGATCGCCTATCTCGTCGCGCAACGCACGCACGAGATCGGTGTGCGAATGGCGCTCGGCGCGCAGGGTCGCGATGTGATCCGGCTCGTGCTGCGCCAAGGGGTGACGCTCACCGTGGTCGGCGTGATCGTGGGGCTCGCCGCGTCGTTCGCGCTCACGCGGCTGCTCGCGAGTCTGCTCTTCCGCGTACAGACGACCGATCCCGTGATCTTCGTCTCGGTGCCGGTGCTGCTCATTCTCGTCTCGATCATCGCCATGCTCATTCCGGCGCGGCGCGCGGTCCGCGTGGACCCGCAGATCGCGCTGCGCGCCGAATGATGCGTCGCGAGCGCCTCGGCGAGCACGGACGACCGTCGGCGTCAGATGCCCTGGAACAGCTCGGCCAGCGGGAGGATGAACGCCGCCGACGCCCCGCTCGGCTGCCACACGAGCATCTCGCGCTCAATGCGCGGGAAGTGATCGATGGGTGTCCACACCTCGGCACTGCGCGCGTCGATGTCGATGATCCAGTAGAGCGGCGTACCTTGTTCCTGGTAGAGTCGCCGCTTCGTGAACCGGTCGGCCCGCACGCTGCTTGGGCTCACCACTTCCGCTGCCAGCAGCAGGTGGCGAATCCGCTTCCAGTCCCATCCCTCCGTTTCCGCCGTTGGAACGACGAAGACGTCGGGCTGGACGAGCACGTCTGGGAGTCCCCACGAGACATCAGCCGGCGAGCTGAACACGCGACCCGCCGGCTCACGATCGAGATATGCGCTCAGAGCAACCAGGAGCCGACGGACCACCTCCTGATGCACCATCCGCGGCCCGGGGCTCACCAGGAGCTCCCCATGCACGGTTTCGTACCGCGGCCCGTTCTGCGGCTCGGCCTCGTTGAGCTGGCGGACCATGTCCGCCGTATAGAAATCGAGCGGGGCAGCCATACCCATACGTTCGCCTCGGCGGTCGAGAGAAAGCAAGTGCCGCGCATGCCGCACGATGAAACCTCCCCACCGCGCTTCCGTCATCGAATTACCGGCGTGTGCATCGCGTTCATGCCGCGCATCCGGCCGCGCTCCACGGCTCCCGTGCAACGACGCGCGCTGAACGTTTCGCGCACGTCCGCTGTCCAACTGGCGACACCGCTCGCATCGACACCGCTCGCGACGTAACGTCAGACCACGCGTCCTCGAGAGTCCCCATGGAAACGCTCCTCCACGACCTGCGCCTCGCCCTCCGCACGCTGCGCAAGAGCCCGGGCTTCGCGACCATCGCCATTCTGTGCCTCGCACTCGGCACGGGCGCGACGACCGCCATCTTCTCCGTGGTGAACGCGGTCCTGCTGCGGCCGCTGCCGTACCCGCAGCCGGAGCAGCTCGTGCGGATCTTCGAGTCGCAGACCATGAAGGCGCACTGGTACGGCTCCGTGTCGCCCGCGAACTACCTCGACTGGCGGCGGGACAACACGGTGTTCGCACAGCTCGCGGCGTACCAGTTCGGGAGCGTGAATCTGCAGACGGATGCGGCGCCCGAGCGGCTCTCGGCCGTCGCCGCGACGCCGAACCTCTTCGCGTTGCTGCGCGTGGCGCCCGAGATCGGCCGCACCTTCGTGCCGAACGACGATCAAGGGAGTGCGTCGCACGTCGTCGTGCTCAGCGATGCGCTGTGGCGCAATCGGTTCGCGGCCGACCGCGGAATCGTCGGGCGCACGATTACGCTCGGCGGCGATGCGTACACCGTGATCGGCGTCATGCCGCCCGACTTCGCCTTCCCGGCGACCTCCGCCGTCGACATCTGGGTGCCACAGGTCTTCACGCCCGATCAGGCGAGCACACGCGGCAGTCACTACCTGGCCGTGGTGGGGCGGCTCGAGCCCAACGTCACGCTCGACGCCGCCACCGCGCAGATGAAGCAGATCGCCGCGCGGATCGCGCAGCAGTATCCCGAGGAGCAGGCGACGCGCACGGTCGCGCTCTTCTCGCTGCACGACAATCTCTTCGGCGGCGCGATCCGCCGCGAGCTGTTCGTGCTCCTCGGCGCGTCCGCGCTCGTGCTCCTCATCGCATGCGTCAACGTCGCCAATCTCCTCCTCGCCCGCGCCGCCGCGCGCCGGCGCGAGGTCGCGGTTCGCGTCGCGCTCGGTGCGGGGCGCACGCGACTCGTGCGGCAGTTCCTCACCGAGAGCATCGTGCTCGCGCTGAGTGGCGGCGCGCTCGGGCTGCTGTTCGCGCATTGGGGCGTGCGTGCGCTCGTGGCGCTCGCGTCGAGCAGCATCCCGCGCGCGCATCCCATCACGTTCGACGCGGGCGTCTTCGTCTTTCTCCTCGCCGTGGCGCTCGTGACGGGAATCGTCTTCGGGATCGTGCCCGCGCTGCAAGGCACCCGGGTCGATCCGCGCGACAACCTCTCGGAGGGTGGGCGCGGCGGAAGCACGGGTCGCACGCAGCAGCGCTTCCGGAATTCGCTCGTGGCCGCCGAGATCGCGCTGTCGCTCGTGCTGCTCGTCGGCGCCGGGTTGCTCATGCAGGCGTTCGTCGCGCTCGAGCACACGCCGTCGGGGCTCGTCACCGATCACGTGCTCACGTTCCACGTCGCGCCGAACGATGACAAGTTCGCGGGCCATCAGGGCGACGGGTTCTACACGCCCGTGCTGCAGCGCATCCGGTCGGTCCCCGGCGTCACCTCGGCTGGATTGATCTCGTTGCTGCCGCTGCAGGACTACTTCACCAACGGCCCCTTCGAGATCGTCGGACGGCCGAAGCCCGAGCGCGGCCACGAGCCGGTCGCCGAGATGCGCGTGACGAGCCCCGGGTACTTCAGGGCGCTGCACATCCCGGTGCGCGCGGGACGGGACTTCACCAACCAGGATCAAGTCGGCTCGCTCCCGGTGTTGATCGTGAACGAGTCGCTCGCGAAGCGCTACTTTCCGAACGAGGATCCGATCGGTCAGCGGATCCGCCTGGACACGCTCACGCTCACGATCGTCGGCGTGGTGGGCGACGTGCGCGGCGCGAGCCTCGACCGGGCACCGATGCCCGAACTGTTCGCATCGTACCGTCAGGTGGAGGAGTTCATCCCCGGCGAGATGACCGTCGTCGTCCGCACGGAGGTCCCGCCGGCGAGCGTGACGGCCGCCATCCGCGATGCGGTCCACTCGGTGGACCCCGGGCAGCCGATCTTCAAGGTGATGACGATGGACGACGTCGTCGCCTATTCGCTGTCCGACCAGCGCACCTACCTCTGGCTCCTCGCGACGTTCGCGGGTGTCGCGCTGGTGCTCGCCACCGCCGGCATTTACGGCGTGACGTCGTATCTCGTCACACAGCGCACACGCGAGCTGGGTATCCGCCTCGCGCTCGGTGCATCGCCGGCATCGCTACAAACGCTGGTGGTGCGACAGGGTGCGATCGTGGCTGCGATCGGGACCGTCGTCGGCCTGGTGGCGGCGTTCGCGCTCACGCGGGTGCTCGCGAACGTGCTCTACGGCGTCAGCGCCACGGATCCGATCACGTTCATCGTCGTCGCCGCGATCCTCATGGGTGTCGCGCTCGCGGCGAGTCTCATCCCCGCGCGCCGCGCCGCGCACGGCAACCCGATGATCGCGCTCCGGGTCGAATGACGAGCTATGCTGTCATCCCGAGCGTTGATGTCATCCCGAGCGCTGATGTCATCCCGAGCGCCAGCGAGGGATCTCGCTGGCGCTCGGGATGACAGACGGCCGAGATCCCTCGCTGCGCTCGGGATGACAAACATCGAGGCGGAGATTCCTCGCTGCACTCCGAATGACGGAGTCAGTGACCGCCCCCACCCCGCCCCGTATATTCCTCCGACACGCCCCGTCGCGCATGTCGATTTCCGGACAGCATGGAGGATCGTGTAACATGCCTTTCTGGTCCCATCGCACGAAGTCCGCCGATGATGCGACCGTCGCGTCCCGCGACGCGTCGCCTTCCTCCCAGGAGATGTCCATGAGTGCCGTCCATCCGGTGTCGCAGGCCGAGCGAGACGATCTGCCGCCCATCGGCAGCACGCTCCTCTCGCTGCGCGGCATCGAGAAGTCGTTTCCCGCGGGCGCGGGGCGGCTGTTCGTGCTGCGTCGCATCACCTTCGACATCGCGCGCGGCGAGTTCGTGTCGATCATGGGACCATCGGGCGCCGGCAAGTCCACGCTCCTCAGCGTGCTCGGCATGCTCGACAGCGCGTGGGAGGGCGAGTTCTACTTCCTCGGCGCGCCCGTCCATGCGATGAAGGTCAAGGACCGCGTCGCGCTCAACAAACGGCACATTGGCTTCGTCTTCCAGCAGTACCACCTGCTCGACGATTTGACGGTGGCCGAGAACCTGGACATCCCCCTCTCGTACCGCAACGTGCGCAAGAGCGAGCGCGAGGCGATGGTGGCCGACACGCTCGACCGGTTCGGGATCGTCGGCAAGAAGGATCTCTATCCGCGGCAGCTCTCGGGCGGACAGCAGCAGCTCGTGGGTGTGGCGCGCGCGGTGATCGCGAACCCCGCGCTCATTCTCGCCGACGAGCCCACGGGCAACCTGCACTCGAGCCAGGCGCGCGAGATCATGGAGCTCTTCCGCACGCTCAACGCGGCGGGGACGACGATCATCCAGGTCACGCACTCGGAGGAGAACGCCGCGTACGGGAACAGGATCATCAACCTGAAGGACGGCTGGATCGTACAGGAGTGAGCGGATCAATGGGGTCGGAGGCGATTGAT
>DASVCF010000166.1:0-18764 GCA_036381735.1 Gemmatimonadaceae bacterium
ATCAATCGACTCCGACCCCATCGATCGGCGCGGCGCCGCGGCGGCGGATCGTCATCAGATACACGACGATCCCCATCACGAGCAACAACGCACCGAACGCGGACAACGTTGGCGCGCTGCGAATGGCGCTCGCGACCGCGATGCAGGCGGCGAGAACGAAGAACGCGGGCACCACGGGGTAGCCCCACACACGATACGGCCTCGGTGCGTCGGGCCGTGTGCGCCGGAGCACAAACACGCTCGCGCCGCCCAACCCGAAGAAGATCCAATCGGGGAAGACGACGGCGGTGAGCAGCTTGTCGAGCGAGCCCTGCAGCCCCCACAGCAGCACGAGCGTCCACACGCCCATGATCGCGATGGAGACGTACGGCGTGCCGTAGCGCGGGTGGATCTTCGCGGCGGATGGCAGGAAGGTCCCGTCGCGTGCAAGCGCATACAGCACGCGCGGGTTGGTGAGGATGATGACGTTCACCACGCCGAGGAACGACAGCATCGCGGCCAGCGTGATGATCGTCGCGCCCACGGGCCCGACGATCCGCTGGACGGTATCGGCCGCGACGGCGGTGCTCACCGCCAGCCCATCGCGGCCGAGCGCCCGCAGGTACACGGCGTTCACGCCGAGGTAGCAGATGATGACGATCGCGATCCCGAGCGCGAGCGCGCGCGGCAGGTTGCGCTGGGGATCGCGAATCTCGCCGGCCACCATGTTCATCTGTTGCCACCCGCCGATGGTGAACAGCACGGGGACGAACGCGCCCGCGATCATCGCGATGGTCGATGTCGGCGCGGCGGGCGCGGCGACCACGGGCGTCGCGACGCCGAGGCGCCCCCACGCGAGAAGGCCGCCGGCGATGAGCAGTGCGAGCGCGGCGATCTTCACCACCGTGAGCGCGTTCTGCACCGCCGCGCCGGGGCGGATGCCGATGTAGTTGGTGACGGTCAGGAGGACGATGGCCGCCGTCGCCAGCGGGAGAGTGCCGCCCACGAGGGAGAGATCGATGAAGCGCCCGGCGTACTGCGCGAACGCGACCGCGACGGCGGCGTCCGCGGCGGTGGCGATGCTGGCCAGCACCATCCACCCGTAGAGAAACGCCGGGAGCCGGCCGAACGCCTCGCGGATGTAGACGTACGGCCCGCCGGCATCGGGGAGCATCGCACCGAGCTCGGCGTAGGTGAGCGCACCGGCCAGCGCGACGACGCCCCCCGCGATCCAGATGCCGAGGATCCACGCGCCGCTCGGCAGCGCGCGGGCGACGACGGCGGGGGTGAAGAAGATCCCCCCGCCGATGATCCCGCCGACGACGATCATCGCGGCGGAGAAGAGCCCGAGCTCCCGCCGGAGCTCGCCCGAGCGCGGGGCGCCCGGCGGCGTGGCGCCGGACGCGCCAGCCACCGGCGCGCTGGTCATCGCGCCCGCGTCACACGACGATCAGGTCGCGCTGATACTCGCGCGGCGTGATGATCGCTTCACCGTCACCGATGTACGCGTTCACTTCACTGCGCATCCCGATGTCGCCGGTGATGTAGATCCCCGGCTCGATCGAGAAGCCGATGTGCGGGACGAGCCGCCGCTCCTCGCGCGTCTCGAAGTTGTCGATGTGCGGCCCCGAGCCGTGGAGCTCGCGCGCGTCGATCGAGTGGCCGGTGCGGTGCGTGAAGTACTGCGCGAAGTCGCGCTCCATCATCACCTGGCGCGCGGCATCGTCCACTTCGGCGCCGCGCAGCTCGGCGCCCTTCGCGATGCGCGAACGCACGATCGCGATCGCCGCGTCGCGCGCATCGCGCACGGTGTTCCACACCTCGAGCTGGCGCGCGGTCGGCGTTCCGAGCACGCCCATCCACGTCTGGTCGGCGTAGATCCCGCCCGGTTCCTTCGCCCACAGATCGATGAGCAGCGAGTCGCCGCGCCTGATCTGCTGCGGACGCTTGGACGAGGGCGCGTAGTGCGGGTCGGCCCCGTTGGCGTTCACGGCGACGATCGGCGGCCCGTCGGTCTCGAGCCCCGCCTCCGTGAACCGGTCGACGATCCACTGCGCCAGCTCGTGCTCGGTGGTCGGCGTCCCGTCGCTCGCGCACTTGCCCGCGCGGGCCAGCGCATCCTTCGCGACGCGCGCGACGATCTCCGCCGCGCGCTGGTGCGCGGCCAGCTCCTCGTCCTTCCACGCCGCGTAGAAGCGGCTCACGAAATCGGCCGACGACACCACCTCGGCGCCCGCGGCGCGCACCATCTCGAGCACGCCGGCCGGAATGCGATCGAGGTACGGCACCGCGTCACCCGCCGAGTATTCCATCGCCACGCGCTTCCCCTTCACGAGCGACGCGAGATGCCTGTCGAGCTCGCGCCAGGTGCTGTATCGCTCGCGCCCCCACGCCGTCGGCCAGTCGCGCCACGGCCCCTGCTCGATGTTGTGCGTGATCGCCGTCGGCGCGCCCTTGCGCGGGATGAAGGCGAAGATGCGCCGCGAAACCAGCCCCTGGAGTCCGAGCAACCCCCGCGCGATCGGGTTCACCCCGCGAAAGTCGTAGAGGAGCCACCCGTCGAGATCAGCCTCGGCGATGGCGTGTTGGATGGCAGGGAGGGTCGTAAGAGAAAGCATCGGGATTGGTCTGACGGTTGTGGGTTGTGAGTAGTGGGTCGTGAGTAGTTGTGGGTGGTCCTGGGTGGTCGTGGGTGCATGCATCGCGCAACACTCGAAACGCCTGGCCCATGACCCACAACTCAGAACTCTAGCTTCTGCCCCACTCCGCTCTCCACTCGCACACCTCATCACCTCGCCCCACGCATCGGACATGCTCGATCGAGCCGGTGCCGCCGGCGGAGAGGAGGCGGAGCAGCTCGCGGAGCCAGGCCTCGTAGTACAGGCAGCCGACCCCGGGTGGCGCGCTCTCGAGCGTGACGGAGCGGGCCACCTCGAGCATCACCGACGAGCCGACGCGACGCACGGTGCCGTTGAAGTAGCGCCCCGCGATGCGCCGCAGCTGCGCGAGCGCGAAGGGACGCCCGAGCAGCGACGGGAGTCCCGCGAGCGCTCGGCGTGTTGGGCCCGGGATGGTGAGGTATGCTTCGCGCGCGAGGTAGCGGCCGGCGGCCTGGAACACCGCCGCGGCGTCGGGGCGCCGGCCGATGAGCTTGGCGAGCGCGGCGGCCTCGTCGTGCACCGTGCGCCGGTTGTGCTTCGCGGCCTCGCTGTACCGGCGAATCTGGACGTACACCGTCTCGCTCAGGCCGAGCCGCTTGTTGCGGAGCTCGGGAACGAATTCGGCCTCCAGATCGCCGTCGGGGGTATCGACGCTACGAACGGCCTCGAGAAAGCTTAGGGGGAGGAGCGCGTCGACCGTGGTGGACATGAGTGGGTGGGGGGTGAGACAGGTCCCAACCTAACGCGGCTCACCATGCCGTTCAAGGATTGTCGCGCGCGCTGGGAACGACTCGCGCCCGCAAACGCTTACATCCTCGGGCGAACGGCACGCATCTGATCTTGCGCGAGCGTGGAGCGCGCCCACACTCTTCGAGAAGAGCCTCACCGTCCAACGTCCTGAGGGAGCCGCGCGCGGCCATGACCGATTCGATACCCGGCGACGCCTCGACGCCGATGACGTGCTCGGAAGTCATCCAGCGCATCTACGAATTCCTCGATGGCGAGCTCACGCCGCAGGTGGAGGAGCAGATCCGCTCGCACCTCGTGGTGTGCAAGCGTTGCTACCCGGAGTTCGAGCATGAGCGCGTGTTCCTGCGCTTCATCGAGAAGCGCGCGCTGATCGAGAAGGCTCCCCCCTCGCTGCGCAAGCGGATCTTCCGCGCGCTCATGGACGAGGAGACGGCGCGACACGATTCATGATCGTGTCATGATGGTGCGCGTCGGCCTCGGCGTCGTCCTCGCGACCGCGATCGCGCTCGTCGCTCACCGGGCCGGCTCGCTCTCGCGGAGCGGCGCGATGGCCGCCACAGTCATCGGTGCGGCGGCCATCGCCGCCGGGTGGGACTGGGGGATCCTCCTCATCGCGTTCTTCGTCTCATCGAGCGCGCTCTCGCGGCTCGGCTCGGAGGTGAAGGAGCGGCGCACGTCGAGCATCATCGCCAAGGGGGGCGCGCGCGATGCGGTGCAGGTGCTCGCGAACGGCGGACTGTTCGCGGCCGCCGCGCTGCTCGCGCTGCTCACACGCTGGCCCGGGTGGCCGGCGATCGGTGCCGGCGCCCTCGCCGCGGCATCGGCGGATACGTGGGGGACCGAGATCGGCACGCTCATGGGACGCCGGCCGCGTCTGCTCACCACGTGGCGCCCCGTGGATGCCGGTGTCTCCGGAGGCGTGACGGCCCCGGGCTTGCTCGCATCGGTGGCCGGCGCGCTCTTCGTCGCCGGCATCGCGGCCGCGCTCGGCTGGCCGGCCACAACCGCGCGGGCGGCGTTCGTCGGCGGCGTGGCCGGCGCGCTCGCCGACTCGCTCCTCGGCGCGCTCTGGCAATCGCGGCGGCGATGCGTGCAGTGCGAGACGGCGACCGAGCGCGTCGTGCACACGTGCGGCAACGCCACCGTGCCCGCGGGAGGACTCGCATGGCTCGACAACGATTCGGTGAACGCGCTGGCGAGCCTCGTGGGCGCGGGCGTCGCACTCCTCACCCTCGTGTAGTGTCCGGACCCACGGCATCGACGCGGCCGCGCGTGCTCCTCGTGAGCGCCAACCGCGAGCGCGCGCCACAGCCCGTGGTCGCCAACGGCGTCGCATGCGTCGCCTCGGCGCTCGATGCCGCTGGACACGAGGTGCGCGTCACCGACCTCTGCTTCGTGCGCGATCCGCACGCCGCCGTCCGTAACGCGGTGCGCGACTTTCACCCGGACGTCATCGGCCTCTCCGTCCGCAACCTCGACAACAGCGACTCGATCGCGCTTCGGCACTACACGCCGGAGCAGGCTGCCATCCTCGATACCATTCGCGACGCCGCGCCGCACGCACACACCATTGCCGGCGGCGCCGCGTTCGGCGTCGCGCCGGACGCGCTCTTCCGCACGCTCGGCGTCGATTACGCGGTGGCGGGCGACGGGGAGCGCGCGACCGTCGCGCTCGTGAACGAGCTCGCGGCGGGGCGTGCGCCGGACGCGATCCCCGGCATCGTGCGCCGCGTGGACGATCGCATCGAGATGACGGCGCCCGGCGGCGATGCAGATCTCGACGCGCTGCCGCACGCGCAGATGCACCGCTGGCTCGACCTGCGCGCCTACGAGCGGCGCGGCGCCACGGTCCCCATCCAGACCAAGCGCGGGTGCGTCTTCAAGTGCGTCTACTGCACGTACCTGAACGTCGAGGGGTGGGGCTATCGCCTGCGCGATCCGGAGCGTGTGGTGGACGAGATGGCCGAGCTGCGCCGCGCGGCCGGCGTGCGCCGCTTCGAGTTCGTGGACTCCACCTTCAACGCGCCGCCGCGCCACGCGATGGCGGTGTGCGAAGCCATCATCCGCCGCGATCTGCGCGTGCACCTCGACACCACCAACTTCACGCCCGCCGCCGCGCCGGCTGAGCTGCTGCAGCTCATGCATCGCGCGGGCTTCCGCTGGCTCGGCATCACGGCGGAGAGCGCGAGCGATCCCGTGCTCGAGCGCTTGCAGAAGGGGTTCGACGTCGCCCGCGTGCGCGACGTGGCCGAACGCGTGGAGCGCGCGGGGCTCGGCGTGCTCTGGATCTTTCTCGTCGGCGGGCCGGGAGAGACGCCGGCCACGCTCGAGGAGACCTTGCGCTTCGCGGCGTGGCGGCTGGAGCGCGGCGACGCGGTGTACCTCACGGTCGGACTTCGCATCTATCCGGGGACGACGCTGCATCGCATCGCGATCGACGAAGGCGTCATCGCGCGCGACGATCCGCTCCTCTCGCCCGCGTTCTACTTCGCGTCGACGCTCGACCCCGACGCGGCGATCGCGCGCCTGCGCGGCGTCGCGGTGCGCTACCCGCGGTTCATGTTCTCGGCGGACTCGCGCTCGCCGCTCCTGCCCTATCTCACGCGACTCGCGTCGCTGTTGCACCTGCCGCGGCCGCACTGGCGCTACATGGCGCTCTTCCAGCGGCTCGCGCGTGCGGTCGGCTGAGCCGCGATGCGGATGTCACCGATGCACGACGACGGTCATGCCGCACGACGGCGCCAATGTCATCGATGAGCCACGCTGACGTCATCGTCGTCGGCGCCGGGCCGGCCGGCTGCTCGACGGCGTTCTCGCTCGCGCGCGCCGGCGTGGACGTCCTCCTCCTCGACCGCGCCCGCTTCCCGCGCGACAAGACGTGCGCCGAGTACCTGAGCCCGCAGGCCTCTCGCCTCCTCGCACAGATGGGCGCACTCGCCGCGTGCGAGGAGGCGGGTGCCGCGCATCTGGCGGGGATGGTCATCCGCGCGCCGAGCGGCGATCGCATCCACGGCGACTTCGTGGCTCGCCACGGCTTCCGCGGCTTTCGCGACTGCGGCCTCGCGCTCCGACGCGTCGTGTTCGACCAGATCCTGCTCGATCGCGCGCGCGCGGCCGGGGTGCGCGTCGAGGAGGGCGTGCGCGTGACCGACGTGGTGCGCGACGCGCACGGACGCACACGCGGAGTACGCGTGCTCGCGCATGACGGTATCGTGCACGAACGCTGCGCGCGGATCGTGGTCGGCGCCGACGGGCTCCGCTCGGTGGTCGCGCGCCGCCTCGGCCTCGCACACCGTGCGCGCGTGCCGCGCCGGCTGGCGCTCGTCGCCCACTATCGCGACGTCGGCGCCATGACCGCGTACGGCGAGATGCACGTCGAGGGCGACGGCTACCTCGGAATCGCGGCGGTGGACGACGACCTCGTGAACGTCGCGATCGTGGTCCCGGCGCGGCGAGCCCCCGCCATCGCGGGCGACCCCGGCGCGTTCTTCGATGCCTGGCTCGCCGCGCGGCCGCACCTCGCGCCACGCTTCGCGAACGCGGCGCGCGTCGCGCCGGTGCGCGCCACCGGCCCGTTCGCCTCGCACGCGCGGCGCGCCTGGGCCCCCGGCGCCGCGCTCGTGGGTGATGCCGCCGATTTCTTCGACCCGTTCACCGGCGAAGGGATCTACACCGCACTCCGCGGCGGCGAGCTCCTCGCCCCCGCGATCGTCGATGCGCTGAACGCCGATAGCGATCGCGATGCCGACGCCGCCCTCGCCGCCTACGACGCACGCCGCCGCGCCGAGTTCGGCGGCAAGTGGAAGGTCGAGCGCCTCATCGCGCTCGCCGTCGCGTCCCCCTGGCTCATGAACCGCGCCGCCCGCACCCTCTCCCGCCGCAAGGACATGGCCGACCTCCTCGTCGGCGTCGCCGGCGACTTCGTCCCGGCAGCGGAGGTGCTGCGAGTAGGGTATGTTTTGTCGCTGTTGGGAACAGGAACACCACGCTGTGAGCTCTGAGCCGTGGGCTATGGGCTGTGAGCGGGCTGTGAGCTCGACCATCCAGGGAGCTCGCAGCTCATAGCCGCAACTCACAGCCACTCACAGCTCAGAGCTCACAGCGCACAGCTCACGACCGCTCTCATGCCTTTCGACCCCGCCACCTTCCGCAGCATCCTCGGCCGCTTCGCGTCCGGCGTCACCATCGTCACCGCGCGCGATGGCACGGAGCGCGATCACGGGATGACGGTGAGCGCCTTCTGCTCGCTCAGCCTCGAGCCGCCGCTCGTCCTCATGTCCATCGAGCAGCACGCGGTGATGCACGGCGTGCTCTCGTCCGCGCAGCACTGCGCCGTCAACATCCTGTCGTCGGGACAGGAGTCGCTGGCGCGCCACTTCGCCGAGAAGCTCGACGACCGCTTCGACGGCATCGGTTACACGCGCGGCATCACGGGTGCGGCGCTGCTCAACGACGTGCTCGCGCACATCGAGTGCAACGTCGTGGACCGCTGTCACGGCGGCGACCACACGATCTTCATCTGTGAAGTGGTCGCCGCGCAGGCATACCCGGAACGTCCATTGCTGTACTACCGCGGCGGGTACGCCCAACTGGAGCGCTAGCTGACCTCCCTGCTCACCCCACCCCGCCTGCGCGGCGTCGAGTACCTCGACGACCCATCCGCCGATCCCGCGGTGGTCGCGCGCTCGCTCGCGGACGTGGCGCGCGCGAACGCGCTCTTCGGCGGCACACGCGCCGTGCTCGCGGAGCTCGATCGGGTGCTGGGCGAGCTGCCGACATCGCACGCGTCGCTGCTCGACGTGGGCACCGGGATCGGCGACATCCCCTGCCGCGCGCGGGCGCTGGCCGAGCAGCGAGGGATCACGCTGCGGACCATCGGCGTGGAGGCGAGCGAGGTGCTGGCGCGCGCCGCGCGCTCCGACGCCTTCCCCACCGTGCGCGCCGATGCGCTGCAGCTCCCCTTCGCCGACCGCAGCATCGACATCGTGATGTGCTCGCAGGTGCTGCACCACTTCGTCGATCGCCCGCGCGCGCTCGACATGCTGCGCGAGATGCACCGCGTGGCCGCGCGCGCGGTGATCGTGAGCGATCTCCGACGCAGCTGGCTCGCCGCCGCGGGGATCTGGCTCGCATCGTTCCCGCTGCGCTTTCACCCGGCCAGCCGGCACGACGGCGTGGTCTCCGTGCTGCGCGGCTTCACGCGTCGCGAGCTCCGCGACCTCGTGCACTCGGCCGTCGGGTGCGAGCCGGACGTCCGGCATCACGCCGGCTTCCGCACGACGGCGGTGTGGACGCCGTCGTGCGCGGCGAGTGCGTGACGCGGACATCCCCGTGTCCGAGCCGAGGAAGACGACTCCGTTGCGCGTTCGCTCGCCACTCGGCCCCATGCCGACCGACCGCATCGTGCGCACCGTGGACGAGCGGCTCGTGCGCGCACCTGTCGCGCGGATCTTCGAGCTCGCCCGCGATGTGGAGCGATGGCCCATGCGCCTCACGCACTACCGGTGGGTGCGCATGCTCGCGCCGCTCGGCGACGGTACAGCGGGTGTCGTCGAGATGGCCGCCTGGCGTCCCTTCGGTCCGGCCGCATGGCCCACGTGGTGGGTCTCGGAGATGTCCGTCGATCATGCCGCGCCCGCGATCCGCTTCCGTCACATCCGCGGCATCACGACCGGCATGGACGTCGAGTGGACGTTCATCACCCGCGACGAGGGGACACTCGCGCGCATCGTGCACGTCTGGAACGGTCCTGGCTGGCCCGTGATTGGTAGGCTGGCCGCGCGCGCGGTGATCGCACCCGTTTTCGTCCACGGGATCGCGTCGCGCACACTGGCTGGCCTGGCGGCAGCGGCCGAACGCGACGGAGACCGTTCTACCTGACGAGGAGCGACGAGAGTGACGGATACGCGGCGTGTGGTCATTACCGGGATCGGCGCGGTGACGCCGATCGGCATCTCGACCGATGGGCTCTGGAGCGGGCTCCGAGCGCAGCGCTCCGCGGTCCGCTCGCTCACGCGCTTCGATCCGTCGCCCTTCCGCAGCCACAACGCGGCCGAGGTCGATGACTTCGATCCCAACGACTTCATCGAGCGCAAACGCGCGAAGCGGCTGGACCGCTTCGGCCAATTCTCCGTCGCCGCCGCGCGCCTCGCCCTCGAGGACGCATCGCTCGACCTCACCTGCGAGGACCGCGAGCGCATCGGCTCGATGATGGGCACGGCGCTCGGCGGCGTCGGCTACGCCGAGGAGCAGTGCAGCGTGTACTATCGCGATGGCGTCCGCGGCGTCGATCCGGCACTCGCGCTCACCGTGTTCGGCGGCGCATCGAGCTGCAACATCGCCATCGAGCTCGGCGTGCAGGGCCCGAACAGCACGAACGCCATGAGCTGCGCCTCGGGGACGATCGCCGTCGGCGACGGCTTCCGGCAGGTTCGCGACGGCTACGCCGACGTCATGCTGTGCGGTGCCGCCGAGGCACCGCTCTGGCCGCTCTGCTTCGGCGCGTTCGCGATCATCCGCGCGATGTCCACGCGAAATGACGACCCCACGAGCGCATCACGCCCATTCGACCGAGACCGCGACGGCTTCGTGATGGGTGAAGGCGCGGCGGTGCTCGTGCTCGAGGAGTACACGCGCGCCGTCGCCCGCGGGGCGCGCATCTACGGCGAGGTCCTCGGCTTCGGTGTGTCGAACGACGCCTACCACATGACCGCCCCGCTCCCCGACGGCGCGCAGGCGGCGAAGGCCATGCAGCGCGCGCTCGACGACGCGCACGTGCGCGCGAGCGAGATCTCCTACGTGAACGCGCACGGCAGCTCCACGCCGCTCAACGATGCGACCGAGACACTCGCCATCAAGCGCGTCTTCGGCGACGATGCGTATCGCGTGCAGATCAGCGGCACGAAGGGATACTACGGCCACGCCCTCGGCGCGTCGGGCGCCATCGAAGCGGCGATCTGCGCGCTCGCGCTCGCGAACGACTGGCTCCCGCCCACCGTGAACCTCGCGACGCCGGATGACGCGTGCGACCTCGACTACATCCGCGAGTCGGGGCGCGCGACGCGGCCGGAGTACATTCTGTCGAACTCGTTCGGGTTCGGCGGGATCAATGCGGCGCTGGTGATGCGGAGAGTGAACTGAGAAAGGCAGAGAGCAGAAAGCAGAAAGCAGAGAGCAGAAAGCAGAGAATAGAAAGCAGACAGCAGGGGCAAGGATTAACTGCCGGCCGCCATAGAATGATGGCGACCGCCTGCGAAACGCGTGGTATATCCGTGCGATCCACGACAGGGGGACACATGGATACGCCCGCGTATCGCAACTTGAAGGTGTGGCAGAAAGCGATGGACCTGGTTCTCGAGGCGTACGCACTCGCGCGCCGGCTGCCCGCGAATGAGCGCTATGGGCTGACGAGCCAACTACAGCGCGCAGCTGTCTCGGTTCCAGCAAACATCGCCGAAGGGAACGGGCGCGTACATCCTGGAGAATATCTCCACCATCTCTCCATTGCTCGCGGCTCGCTGTTGGAGCTGGATACGCATCTCGAGGTCGCCCGTCGACTCGACTACTTCTCGGAGCACGACCTGGCGGAAATCCATCGACTGCGTGGTCACGTAAGCCGCATGCTCCACGGCCTGATGGCGCGACTTCGCACCTGATTCGCCACCCGCCCGCTGCTTTCTGCTTTCTGCTTTCTGCTTTCTGCTCTCTGCTTTCTGCTTTCTGCTCTCTGCTTTCTGCTTTCTGCTCTCTGCTCTCTGCTCTCTGCCTTCTCACACTCTCCCAAAAAACAAACTGTACACCAACAACCCCAGCACGATCGCCGTCACCACCACGTACATCTTGTCCTTCTGCGCCGCAAACGCGAGCAGCGACAGGGCGACGCGGGCCACCGGCGTCGCGATCAGCAGGATCAGCCCCAGCTGAATCACCGAATGACTGTTCAGCGCCAGCGCGCCAAAAAAGATGTCGTGCAGGCTGCGCAGCGATGCCGGCTCCCCGGCGAACACGTGGTACGACGGGTGTCCGCCCCCATAATGCGCGAGGTACAACACGCCGCCGAACAGCACCACCGCCGCCGCGATGAGCACGCCGTAGCGGAGCAGGTTGCCGACCAGCTGCTCCAGCTCATCATCCGTCCAGCGCTCGCCGAGCCGGTGCCCGCTAGATTTTTCCCGTAAGGCCATTGTAGAGCATCTCGACTGCGAGGAAGACGATGACCGCGCTGAAGATCAGGCGGAGGATCTTGGGCCGCGCGCCGGTGAGGAGCCGCGCGCCGACCAGCGCGCCGCACAGCACGCCGAGCATGACGGGCATCGCGAGCCCTGGGTCGATGTAGCCGCGGTGCAGGTACACCCCCGCGCTCGCCGCCGCCGTCACGCCGATCATGAAGTTGCTCGTCGTCGTCGACACCTTGAACGGCAGGCGCATCGCCTGGTCCATCGCGAGCACCTTCACCGCGCCCGAGCCGATCCCCAGCAGCCCCGAGAGCACGCCCGCCACGCCCATGAGCCCGAAGCCGGCGGGCACGCCCTGCACCTCGTACGGCTGCAGCCCCTCGGCGGTCGGATAGGTGGAATCGAGCCGGAGCCAGCGCGCGATCGTGTTCGGCGGCCCGCCGACGACGTGCTCTACGCGCGGCTTCAACGACAGATACGCGGAGTAGAGCAGCACGAGTCCGAAGATCACGGCGATCACCGTGGTCGAGAGGATCCCGGCGAGATACGCGCCCACGAGCGCGCCGATCGTCGTCGCGACTTCGAGCAGCATCCCGACGCGGACGTTCGTGAAGCCTTCCTTGACGTATGCAGCGGCCGCGCCGGACGACGTGGCGATCACCGAGATGAGCGAGGCGCCGATCGCGTAGTGAATGTCCACGCCGAACACGATCGTGAGCAGCGGGACGATCACCATCCCGCCCCCCAACCCGGTGAGGGCGCCGAGCAGCCCCGCCGCGAACGATCCGAGCGCGACGAGCGCGGTAAGAGTGAGTGTGGTCACGAGTAACGAGGAAACATCGACGAGAAGTGCCGACGCCGCGGGCAACGCGCGCGCACCGGCAGCAGGCGGGCAGACATCGATACCAACGGCGGGAATTATAGCCCGTCGCCGCTCGTCGTGCGAGCAGGCCGGCCGAGCACGGAGTGCAGCGCGCGTCGAATGCTGCGCTCGAGCCCCCGCTCGTCGGTGAACGGATGCACCTCGCGCCACTTCGCGAGGGAGATGACCGCTTTGGCCATCACCGGGTGCCCGCCCGCGCTCCCGTACGCATCGAACAGCGCGTGCAGACGGTCGCCGAGCTCCGCGTCCGACGAGAGTGCCCGCGTGCTCATGACGAGACTGCGCCCGAAGATCCCCGAGACGACCGCGACCTCGGCGCCGCGCATCCCGAGACAGAACTCCGCGAGCTGTGCCACCACGTGCTCCTGGTCCCTCGGCAACCGCCCGAGGTGAAGGTACGCCAGCCCATCGCGCACTTCCGCATGCTGCAGCGCGAGCCCGAACCGCTTGAGCGCGAGCGGCCCGTACGATGGATGCTGGATGCGGCGGAGCAGCGCGTGGTCCGCGCGCGGAAAGAGGTACGCGAACATCTCCAAATCCTCGTCGCTCGCCGAGCGCGAGAGCGACTTCGTATCGGTGATGATCCCATAGAGGAGCGCCGTCGCGAGTGGCTTCGTGAGCGCGTCCTCACCGCTCGCGAGCAGGTACTGCGCGCTCATCGTGGCGCTCGCGCCGTACGACGTGCGCACATCGCGGTAGCGCGCGCGATAGCTGTCCGTGGACGGATGATGGTCCACCACCGCCGCCACCTCGGGGAGCAGGTCGCCGAAGTACGGCGGCTGCACGTCCACGAGCACGAGCGGCTGCATCGTCTGGATCTCCTCCATCGACACCTGCTGCACCTGGATCTTCAGCGCTTCGATGAGGCGGCGGTTCTCCGGACGTGTCACCGTGCCGCAGGAGACGATGGGCGACGCCGCGGGGCGGAAGCCGAGCGCCTTGCGCAGCGCGAGCGCCGAGGCGATCGCATCGGGATCGGGGTCGTTCTGCAGCAGGAAGGTGCAGTGCTTGGCGCCCTGCAGCGCGCGCCGGAGCTCTTCCACGCGCTTCCGCCCCGAGACGCGGCGGAGCAGGTTGTCGATGGCATCGGCGAGCAGCTCGCCTTCGTCGATCCACGTGATGCCGTCGCGCGTGCTCCCACGCCGGCGTCCACGCTGGCGCGCGATGAGCAGCACCGCGGCGAGTGGGAGCGCGCGCGTGACGACGCCCGCTACTCCCTGCGCCAGCTCCTCATCCTCGAGGTCGACGACGACGATCGCCTCCTTCCCCTCGAGCGGCGCGTAGGTGGCAGGATCCATTGGATCGCCGCGCAGCTCCTCCGAGCGCATCGGCGCCACCTTCCCGTCGGCGAGCCACAGGTGGACGGTACGTCCCGCGAGCGCGCTCTGCTGGAGCGCCACGAAGCGATCGGGCTGGTCGGAGACGAAGAGGACGGATGCCTTCACCGCCATGCGCAGCCCTCCGCCATCACTTGCCTCGCTCTCGGCGAGCGCCTAGCTTGGCCGCCGGCCTTCATCCCCGTGAGGAGACAACGATGCGAGATCCCGTGCGGCACTTCACCGCGGAATTCATCGGTACGTTCGCGCTCGTGTTCGTCGGTAGTGGAATTCTCATCCTCGCGGCGGCTCCCAACAATCGCATCGGCCTGCTGGATGTGGCCCTCGCGCACGGCCTCATCTACGCGATCATGGTCACCGCCACGATGCGGATTTCGGGCCATCTGAACCCGGCGGTGACGTTCGGCTTCCTCGTCACCAAGCGCATCGAACCGGTGATGGCCGGCGTCTACATCGTCGGGCAGCTGCTCGGCGCGATCGTAGCGGCGTACGTGCTGCAATGGCTCTTCCCGCCGGCCCTGTACGCCGCCGCGCACGGCGGCACGCTGTCCATCGCCCTCTCCATCAGCTCCGCGCACGCGTACGTGCTCGAGGGGATCGCGACATTCTTCCTCGTGTTCGTCGTCTTCGCGACGGCCGTCGACCCGCGCGCGCCCCACGTCGGCGGGTTCGCCATTGGTCTCACCATCGCGGCGGACATCCTCGCCATCGGCCCACTCACCGGCGCGTCGATGAATCCGGCGCGCTCCTTCGGCCCCGCGGTCGCTTCAGGGCTGTACGAAGGGCAGGTGATCTACTGGGTGGGCCCCATCATCGGCGGCATCGCCGCCGCCCTGCTCTACGAATGGCTCCTCATTCACCACCCAACGGAGCCCGAATACCATGGCACGGCGGCGCCGGTGGAGTGAGAAAGTGAGTCAGTGGGTCAGTGAGTCAGTGAGTCAGGAACTGCTCGTAACACTCTCATCCCGAGCGGAGCGCTGTCATCCCGAGCGCAGCGAGGGATCTCGGGCTGCGAGCGAGATCCCTCGCTCCGCTCGGGATGACAACGCGCACGCTCGGGATGACAATCCTGCTCTCTGCTTTCTGCTCTCTGCTTTCTGTCGTTCCTGACCCACTGACTCACCGCCTCTCACGGTCCCGTCCCCATCAAATACATCTCCCGATACCGCTGCAGCGCCGACGTGATCTCGGCCTTCGCGGCATCGTTCGACTCCCAGCCGAGGGTCTGCACGCGCTTCCCTTCCAGATCCTTGTAGATGTGGAAGAAGTGCTCGACCTCCTTCAGGTAGTGCTGCGGGATCTCGGAGATGTCGTGAAACTCGTGGTAGAACGGATCCTCGCTCGGCACACCGAGAATCTTGTCGTCGGGAACGCCGCGATCCACCATGCGCATCACGCCGATCGGGCGGACGTCGATCTGGCATCCGGGGAACGTGGGCTCGTTGAGCAGCACGAGCACATCGCACGGGTCGCCGTCCTCGGCGAGCGTGCGCGGAATGAAGCCGTAGTCACCCGGATAGTGGACCGCGGAGTACAACACGCGGTCCAGTCGGATCAGGCCGGAGTCCTTGTCCAGCTCGTACTTGTTGCGGCTGCCGCTCGGGATCTCGATCACCGCCGTCACTTCGTCGGGCGGATTCTTCCCAGGCGTCAGGTCGCGCCAGGGGTGGATCACGAGGCGGCGCGCTCCGCGGTTGCGGTGCCGCTCGTCGCCGACGGACGGTGCATCGTCCCCTTGTAAACCATCGGCTCTTCCTCGACGCCGAAGTTCCGCGCCGCGAGCTCCTCGATGCGGTGCATGTCGGCCGCCGAGAGGTCGGGCTTGTCGCTCGCCTCGGCGAACTCGCGCAGCTGCTCCGTGTCGTAGATGTTCGGCAACGTGGTGACGACGCGCGGCTCGGCGAGGAGCCACTTGAGCGACGCCTGGCCGAGTGTCATGTGCTTCGTGAGGAAGTCGAGCGTCCGAACTTTCTTGACGCCGTTCGTGAGCCACGAGCGCGGCCGATGCCGGCGATGATCGTTCGCCGGGAACACCGTGTCCTCGGTGTACTTCCCTTCCAGCATGCCGGACGCGTGCGTCACGCGAATGTTGAAGCAGCAGTTCGGCGCGTGCTCGCGCGCGGCGGCCAGCATCTCGTCGCCCGGATACTGCTCCAGGATGTTCCAGATCATCTGGATCGTGTTGATGTCCGGCTCGCGCTCGACCAGCTCGACGGCCTCGTACAGCCAGCCGATGGCCGGTCCGAACGCCGCGCCCCAGGTGCGGATCTTCCCCTCGCGTTGGAACGTGCGCAGCGTTTCCCAGATCTCCGGATTCCGCACGTGCTCCATCTTCACGTTGTGCAGCTGGACGACGTCGATGTAATCGGTCTCGAACCGCTTCAGGCACTGCTCGAGGGCGAAGCGCATGTACTTCGCATCGAAGCGCTGCGGCAGCTCGTTCTGTCCGCGCCGCGCCGTCTTCGCCGCTTCGTCGTAGATGTCGTAGCCGATCTTCGTCGCATAGACGACCTTCTCGCGCAGCCCCGCGCGCCCGAACGCCTCCGCGAGCTGCCGCTCGCTGCGCCCGTTGCCGTACGTGTCGGCGGCATCGAAGAAGGTGATGCCGTACTCGTCGTACGCCTGGCGGATCATCGCGATCGCTTCGTCGTCGCTGTGCTCTCCCCACCACCCCGTCGAAACCGTCCACATCCCGAATCCGACGTCGCTGACGCTGAGATCGGTGCCGGGAAAAGTTCTGTAGTGCATAGGAGCTCCTGTGATCTTCAAGAAGTGAGTCAGTGGGTCAGCGGGCCAGTGAGTCAGGAACGGCTCGTACGGTTGGCAGCCCGAGCGGTTGTCATCCCGAGCGACAGCGGTGTCATCCCGAGCGCAGCGAGGGATCTCAGGGATCAAGCCAGATCCCTCGCTGACGCTCGGGATGACAATGTGGCTCTCGGGATGAACTCACTCGTTGTTGCTTCTCCCTTCTCCCTCCTCCCTGCAGTTCTGACTCACTGACTCACTGACTCACTGTTTCTCAGCATTTCCGCTGCCTTCGTCGCGAAGTACGTCAAAATGACGTCGGCGCCCGCGCGGCGGATCCCGAGCAGCGATTCCATCATCGCCCGCTCGCCATCGAGCCAGCCGCGCTCGGCTGCCGCTTGAATCATAGCGTACTCGCCACTCACCTGATAGGCGGCGAGTGGGTAGCTCGTCTCCTGCTTCACGCGCGTCACGATGTCGAGATAGGGACCCGCCGGTTTCACCATCACCATGTCGGCCCCCTCCTCGATATCGGCCCACACCTCGCGCATCGCTTCGTCCGCGTTTCCCGCATCCATCTGGTAGCTACGACGATCCCCCGTCTGCGGCGTCGACTCCGCCGCATCGCGGAACGGCCCGTAGAAGCTCGACGCATACTTCGCCGCGTACGACATGATGGCCACCTGCGACAACCCCTCGGCATCGAGCGCGCGGCGGATCGTGCGCACGCGGCCGTCCATCATGTCGCTCGGCGCGACGATGTCCGCGCCCGCGCACGCGTGCGACACCGCCTCGCGCGCGAGCAGCTCGAGCGTCGCGTCGTTGTCCACGTCCCCATCGCGCAGCACGCCGCAGTGACCGTGGTCCGTGTACTCGCACATACACACATCCGTGATCACCACGAGGTCGGGGAGCTCGCGCTTGAGCGCGCGCACCGCTTCCTGCACCGGCCCCTTGTCGTCCCACGCCGACGACCCGATCGCATCCTTCGTGTCGGGGATGCCGAAGAGCAGCACGCCGCCCACACCCACACGTGCGGCACGCTCGGCGTCGCGCAGCATCTCGTCGACCGATGTTTGCGCGACCCCCGGCATCGACTCCACCGCTTGACGAATGCGCGATCCAGAGCGGACGAAGAGCGGAAGCACGAGCTGTGTCGCATCGAGCCGTGTCTCACGCACGAGTCGCCGCAACGCCGGCGTGCGCCGCAGGCGGCGGGGACGGAAATTCGGGAATTCAGGCATGGTCGAAGGTGTGCATCGGAATCAGGTTAGCGGGATGCGGGATGCGGGATGCGGGACGACACGCGGTGTCATTCCGAGCGCAAGCGAGGAATCTCGGGCCTAGGAGGAGATCCCTCGCTGCCGCTCGGGATGACAAGCGCTGCCGCTCGGGAAGACATCCACCGCCGCTCGGGACAACACCGCATCCCGCATCCCGCATAGCGCCTCCCGCCTCCCGCATCCCGCGCTTCACTCCGGCTGCGGCGCCGGCACGTCGTGATCGCTCCGCAACGTGGCCAACACCTGCTCGGCACCGGCGGCCAGCAGCTCGTCCGCGAGTCGTGCGCCCGCTTCGTCGGGGCACGACGGATCGACCGCCATCTCGCCGCGTAGCACGCGCGTCGCTTCGACGTCCGAGATGAAGCCGTGCAGCACGAGTCCGCGCTCGGTCGGCATCGCGAGCGCACCGATCGGGACCTGGCAGCCGCCCTGCAACCCCGCGAGAAACGCACGCTCGGCGCTCGTCGTGATCCCCGTTGCCGCGTGATGCAGCGGCGCGAGCAGGCCTTTCATGCGCTCGTCGTCGCTCCGCGTCTGCACGGCGATCGCGCCCTGCCCCGCGGCCGGCAGCCACGCCGGCGGCTCGAGCCACGCCGTGATGCGCTGCCGCACGTCCAGTCGCATGAGTCCGGCCGCCGCGAGGATCGCCGCGTGCACCTGGCCGCTGTCCACCTTGCGAAGTCGAGTGGGCACGTTGCCGCGGAGCTCGACGACGTCGATGTCCCGACGCAGCGCACGGAGCTGCGCGCGTCGGCGCAGGCTCGATGTCCCCACGCGACTGCCGCGCGGCAGATCGTCCATCCCCTCGGCGACGATCGCCTGGTTCACCACCAGCACATCGCGTGGATCCTCGCGCTCGAGCACCGCCACGATGATGACGCCGTCCGGCGACTGCGTGGGCAGATCCTTGAGCGAGTGGACGCAGCAGTCGACGCGCCCCGCGAGCAGCG
>DASVCF010000167.1:0-9204 GCA_036381735.1 Gemmatimonadaceae bacterium
CGCCCCCGCCCCATGCCCCCCTTCGGTGTTCTCATAGAACCAGACGTTCTTATACCCCATCGCCTCCATCTTCGCCGCCATCTTCCTCGCCTGCGCCGGCCCCACGCGATCGTCGCTCGTCGTCGTGTAGAACAGCACATCGGGGTACTTCATCCCCGCCTTCACGTTCTGATACGGCGAGAAGTTCTTGATGAACGCCCACTCCTCCGGATCGTCCGGATTCCCATACTCCGCCATCCACGATGCCCCCGCGTCGAGATGGATGTACCGCTTCATGTCGAGCAGCGGCACCTCGCACGAGATCGCGCCATAGAGCTGCGGATACTCCGTCAGCATGTTCCCCATCAGCAGCCCACCGTTGCTCCCGCCTTCCGCACCCAGATGCTCCGGTGACGTGACGCCGCGCTTGATCAGATCCTCGGCCACCGCGGCGAAGTCCTGATACGCCTTCGGCCGATTGGCCTTGAGCGCCGCCTCGTGCCACTGCGGCCCGTACTCGCCGCCGCCCCGGATGTTGGCCACCACGTACACGCCGCCGCGCGCGAGCCACGCTCGGCCGATCGTGCCCGAATAGGACGGGAGCATCGAGATCTCGAAGCCGCCGTAGCCGTACTCGAGCGTGCGGTTGCTGCCGTCGAGCTTCATCCCCTTGGGCGCGATCTCGAAGTACGGCACGCGCGTGCCATCCTTCGATGTCGCGAAGTGCTGGCTGACGGTGAACTTCGACGCGTCGAAGAACGCGGGCTCGTGCTTGATCACCTGCGCAGCCTGGCTGCCCAGCACGCCGCGCTCCAGCGACGGCGGATTGAGAAAGCCCGAGACGGACAGCCAGTATTCGTCGGAGTGGTCGGGATCGGTACCGGCCACGCGGATGGTGCTGAACGCGCTCACGCCCGGCAGCGCCTCGCGCGTCCACTCGCCAGTGCCACTCGCCGGCGGCGTCAGCACGTCGAGCCGGCTCTTCACGTCGTCCAGCACGTTGAGGATCAGGTGGTGCTGCGTCCATGCGTACCCGGACAGCGCGGTGTGCGCATCGGGCGTGAAGAGGGCGACGAAATCCCGCTTGCCCGCCATGAAGTCGTCGAAGTTCGTCGCGATCAATGCGCCCGCGGGCCAGCTCGTGCCGCCCACGCTCCACGGCGATCTGGTCTGCACCACCAGCCATTGACGATGCACGTCGAGCTCGGCGTCGCTCGGCTCGCCTTCATACACCAGCGTGGCCGAGGACAGCGGCGTGCCGCGCGTCCACTCCTTGACGATGCGCGGATAGCTCGACGTGGTCATCGAGCCCGGACCGAAATCGGTTCCCACGTAGATGTGGTTCGCGTCGATCCAGCCGACGTCCGACTTCGCCACCGGGAGGAAGAAGCCGTCCTTCACGAACGACTTCGACGGGATGTCGAGCTCGCGCACTTCCACCGCGTCACCGCCGCCCGGTGAGAGCATCACGAGACAGTGCGTGTACTCGGGCTTCATGCACTCGGCGCCCTTGAACACCCACTTCTTCCCCTCGGTCGCGTTCAGCGCGTCGATGTCGAGCACCATCTCCCACGCCGGGTCGCTCTTGCGGTACTCGGCCAGCGTGGTGCGACGCCAGATGCCGCGCGGGTGTGTCTTGTCCTGCCAGAAGTTGTAGAGGTAGTCGCCCATCCGGTGCACGCCGGGGATGCGCGTGTCGGCGTCGAGCACCTCCAGGATCTTGCCGCGCGTGGTGGCGAATTCGGACGACTGCATGAAGGCGTGCTCGGTGATCGCGTTCTGCGCGTGCACCCAGTCCATGGCGCGCTCGCTGCGGGTGGCTTCCAGCCGGAGGTGCCCGCTCATCGCAATGGCACCGGCCACGGCCCGACGAACTCGAACGGGAACACGTGCGCGATGCGCGCAAAATCGCGAGTGTTCTCCGTCACCAGCGTTACCCCAGCCTCCCGGCATGTGACAGCGAGCAGTGCGTCGTTCACGAAGCCGCGTGGAACCGTTCGGAGCTCGAGTCCTTCGTCGTCCGCCAGCCGAGCCAGGATCGCGCCGGCCTGCTTCCACGCACCGTAGCTCGGTGTCAGCACGCGCGCGCGCCGCTCGAACGGAGCGAACACATGCGTCTGGAGCTGATCGGCGTGCGCCGAGGTCGCGCCGGAGCGGAGCTCGTGCACCACCACGGCGGTCAGGTACTCGAACGGCGCGAACCCGGTGTGGAACGCTTCCAGCGCGGCGTTCGCTTTCGCGTCCCGAAACGCGCGAATGAAGAGCTGCGAATCCAGCGTGTACTTCCGCTCTCGGCGGGGCACTACTCGTCGAGCGACCGGAGGTCGACGCCGAGCATCGCACGCGTGCCGTCGATCAACTCCTGACGGAAGACGACCATGTCGAGCGCGGTCTCGATGGCTTCGGTGGCCGTCGCCACGCCGAGGATCTCCTGAGCCGCGGCGATCGTGCGCTCGTCGAGCCGGTACGTCTTGGGGACCTTGGCGCCCCGGCGCTTGGGGTGTCCAGCGCTGCTCGTGGGCTTTCGCGACTTGGATTTCGCTGGCATGGGAGCTCCTGTATGTACACTACGACAATACGTACATACGACCGGGGGAGCAAGTCCCCCTGCGCGCCCGCGCCGGCGCACGCGCGTTCCTCCATCCCGCCACTCCGCCTCGCTTGACTCCGCTTTCCGCGCCCCGTAACTACCATCCGTAGCGCTTCCGGATGGCCTCGTGTCGACTGCGGTTCAGGATCGACTTCAGCGCGCCCTTGGCGACGCGTACCAGATCGAACGCGAGCTCGCCCCCGGGGGGATGAGCTGTCTCTTCCTCGCGACGGAGCGCTCGCTGGACCGGAAGGTGGTGGTCAAGCTCCTCCCACCGGAGCTCGCCAGCGAGGTGAGCGCGCAGCGCTTTCAGCGCGAGATGCTCGTCACCGCCAAACTCCAGCACTCGCACATCCTCCCCGTGCTCACCGCCGGCGCGCGCGACGGGCTGCTCTACTACGTCACGCCCTACGTGGCCGGCGAGTCGCTCCGACTCCGCCTCACGCAGCACGGCGCGCTCGCCATTCAGGAGACGATCCGTCTGCTGTGCGCCGTGGCCGATGCGCTGGCGTTCGCGCACACGCTCGGCGTCGTGCATCGGGACCTCAAGCCCGACAACATCTTCCTGCAGCACAGGCACCCGATCCTCGCCGACTTCGGCATCGCGAGCGCCGTGGAGCAGTCCACGCGAAGCGATCCCGCCGAGCGACTCACCGCCACGGGGATGGGGCTCGGCACGCTCGGCTACATGGCGCCCGAGCAGCTGGCCGGCGAGCGCGACGTGGACGCGCGCGCCGACATCTACGCGATGGGCGTCGTGGCGTACGAGATGCTGGCCGGACACCCGCCCTTCGCCGAGCTGCCGACATCGCGACTCATCGTGGCGCACATGACGCAGCCGCCCGAGCCCGTCACCACGTACCGGCCGGCCGCGCCCGCGCCGCTCGCGGCGCTCGTGATGCGCTGTCTCGAGAAGGATCCCGCCGACCGGTGGCAGTCGGTGGATGAGCTCGTGCCGTCGCTCGACGAGCTCGCGGTGTCGATGGGCGCTCCGCCCGCGCAGCGGGAGACCGCCCAGCGGCGTGCCGCTGTCGCAGCAGCGCCGAGCACGCCGAGCGCGGGCAGCGCGCTCGACGCGGGGCTCCGCGCGTTCGGGCGCTCGGATTGGCGCGCGGCGTTCGAGTCGCTGAGCGCGGCCGACGTGAATGGCACGCTCGCGCCGGCGCACCTCGAGAAGCTCGCCGAGTCGGCGTGGTGGATCGGGAAGATCGACGAGTGCATCAGGACACGGGAGCGGGCGTACGCGCAGTACGTGGAGCGCGGGGACCTGGCGAAGGCGGCGCGGGTGGCCCTCGCGGTGGCCGAGGATTGCTTCCACAAGCTTGCGCGCTCCGTGGCGCAGGGGTGGATGCAGCGCGCCGAGCGGAATCTCGATGGGCTGCCGGAGTGCATCGCGCACGGGTGGTTGGCGCGCGAGCGAGCCATCCTGGCGCTGGAGGAGCGGGACTTCGACCGGGCGTGGGTGATGGCCCAGCAGGCGTACGAGATCGCCCGGCGGCTGCAGGACATGGATCTGCAGACACTCGCCCTGCAGGATCGCGGTCGCATTCTCGTTTCGCGTGGCCGCGTGGCCGAGGGGATGGCCGCGATCGATGAAGCCACAGCGGCGGCGGCGAGTGGACAGCTCGGGACGCGCACCTCGGGCCGCATCTTCTGCAACATGCTGAGCACGTGCTCGAACCTGGCCGACTACCGCCGGGCGGGCGAGTGGAACGAGGCGGCGCAGCGGTGGTGCGAGCCGCACGCGGAGTCGGCCTATCCCGGCATCTGCCGCGTGCACCGCGCGCAGCTGCTGCGTCTGCGCGGGTCGTGGCCCGAAGCCGAGGTCGAGGCGCGGCACGCGTCGGCGGAGCTCGAGGGTTTTCTGAGCGACGTCGCCGGCGAAGCGAACTACGAGCTCGGCGAGATCAAGCGCCAGCTCGGCGACCTCGATGCCGCCGAGCGTCTCTTTCGCCAGGCGCACGAGCTGGGGCGCGATCCGGTGCCCGGGCTCGCGCTCCTGCGTCTCGCGCAGGGGAAGGCCGGGAGCGCGCGATCGCTGCTCGAGCGCGCGCTGTCCGAGCAATCGCTGTCGCCGCTCGACCGTGCGAAGCTGCTCCCCGCGCAGGCGCAGGCCGCGTTCGCGCTCGGCGATTGGGACGCGACGCGCGCGGCGGCGCGGGAGCTCGCGTCGATCGCCGAGACGTACGGCGCGCCCGCGCTCGCGGCCCGCGCGGCGTTCGCGCAGGGACTCGCCGAGCTGGGCGAAGGTCAGGCCGCCATTGCGGCGGCGAGTCTACGCCGGGCGTGGAAGCTTTCCAAGGAGAGCGATCTGCCGTACGAGGCCGCGCATTCGCGAGTGCTGCTCGGGCGCGCGTACCGCGCCTGCGGCGACCGGGAGGATGCGGAGCTCGAGCTCCGCGCCGCCGCGGCCATCTTCGAGCGACTGGGGGCGGCGGAGGACGCGAGGAGCGCGATGGCGCTCCTGGAGAGTTGACGTCTGACTGGCGGCCGGCGCGGAGACGTCAGGCGCTCATCAGGCTAGTCCCGAGCGCGCCACACACCCTCCGCGCGACCATCGTATTTTATAATAGACAGCTGTCTATTATAAAATACGATGGTCGCGCGGAGTACCATCTACGACGGCGAGGCTACGACGGCGAGTGTCGCCCGCCCCGTTCACGGATCCACATGCATCACCGTCATCATCCCCGAGCCCAGATGCTCGGCGATGTGACAGTGCAGCATCCAGTCGCCCGGATTCGACGCGTCGATGAGCAGGTCCACCGTCGAGCCGACCGGGATGATGACCGTGTCCTTCCAGACGAGATTCTTCGTCGGCACGCCGTCGCGGGCGACGACCAGCATCCGCTGCCCGTGCAGATGGATGGGATGCTGCATCGGATGGAACGACCGGGGATCGTTGAAGATCCGGAGCTTCTCGACCGACCCCTGCTTCACGTGCCAGTCGATGTCCATGTCCTCCTTCCCCGTCGCATCGTCCTTGATGATCCACTTGAGCTGCTTGCTGCTCGAGAGCCAGTTCATCATCGGCATCCCGTCCACCCACTCCACGGGCGCGAAGTACGCCGTGTCCACGCTCATGAACTGCACGGTGAAGAGCGGTAGATCGCCCGGCCGGATGGTGAGCGTGAACGTCTTGTCCGGCTTCTTGTCGAAGTAGGGACGGTACTTGTCGATGTCCGTCACCACCGCGGGATTGTCGCGCAGCGTCGCGAATTGCCGGGACAGATCGGGTGACGCGGCCGTGTGGCCGACGTCCACGATCCCCATGGTGTCCACTTCGGGCTTGAACTCGCCCTCGTAGTGGTTGATCGCCTGCACGGCGTTCACCAGCGCGTACTTGCCGGGGTGCGGGAATCGCACCTCGATCACGTACCGCTCCGCCGGCGCGATCACCACGCTCGGCACGCGCTCCTCGTGCTCGAAGCGGCTCACGTCGCTCGCGATCACCTTCATGGGCGCGTCGCCGAACGAGAGGTTGTACGTGCGCGAGCTCGCGGTGTTGGTGATGTAGAAGCGAACCACCTCGCCCGAGTCGGCGTGCATGCTCCAGTGCGGCTCGCCGTTCACGAGCAGCACGTTCCCCACGCGCCCCATGAGCGCGAAGTCGGGGCCTTCCTTCCCGAAGGGGATCAGCGTGTCGGCGTTCATCAGCAGGTCGTCGAGCACCAGCGCCTGCTCGGCGTTCGCCGGCGAGTAGTAGCTCGTATCCGGCGAGTCCACGAGCATGTTGCCGAACAGCCCCATCGCCTGCTCGATGTCCTCGCGCACGTGCGGGTGGTACCAGTAGACGCCCGCGTCCGGGAAGTGCACGTGATAGACGAAGCTCTTCCCCGGCGCCACCGGATCCTGCGTCACGCCGGGCACGCCGTCGTTCTTGTTGGCGAGCCGCACGCCGTGCCAGTGCACCGTAGCGGGAAGGTCGATGTGGTTCGTGAAGCGTACGGTGATGGTCGCGTTCTGCGTCACGCGGATCATCGGGCCCGGCACTTCGCCGTTGAAGCCGTACATCACGAAGGTGTGCCCCTTGATCGTCCGGCGCACGAGCTCGGCCGTGAGGTCGAGCGTGTCGCCGTCGTTCATGCGCACGACCTGCGTGGGCTTCACCATCGGCACGGTCGATGGGTCCACGCCTTCGCCGGGGAGGAAGCTGCCGACGGGGGGCACCTGCCCCATGAGGCCGGGCATCATCGGCATGTCCTTGGGCATCGGGATGGGCATCGCCATCGCGTTGCCCTGCGACATCCCGGACATGTCCATCCCCGACATGTCGTCCATCGACGTGTCCTTCGTCATCGCCTTCGCGGAATCGGCGCGCGTCTTGGACGTCTGCTGCGCGCGCGCGAGCGAGGGCATCGCACACAGCGCGACGGCGAGGGCGATGAGGGGTCGTGTCAAATGCATCGTATTCATTCCCGGATCAAAGGGGTCAGAGCGATTGATCGCAAGCGATCAATCGCTCTGACCCCTTTGATCCCTCAGTACACGCCTCTGAACAACGGGTGCGACAGGAAGGTCTGCATCCAACCGCTCGGCGATGTCCCGTGCAGCACGGTGGGACCGGCGTGCGTCTCCGAATCCGCACCCGCTTCCGCGGTGACGACGAGCAGAAACTTGTTGAAGTCCATGCTCCCCACGGTGCTCGTGCCGTTCGTGATGACGCCGAGCCGCTTCCACTTCGCGAGATCGGGCGTCACGGCCCACGCCACGTAGGTCGAGTACTTGCCGAGCGTGGACGGCGCGGGGAGTCCGCTCACGGTGACGCGCGCGTCGTACACCGCATGCCCGTCGGCGGTCACGGCGATGCCGAACGGCGACTCGGCGGACACGAGTCGCGCCTTCCCCTCAGCCTTCGGCGCCTTCGGTGTGTTGAAGAGCGCGATGTCGTACGGCCCGGGCTGATGCCGGTTCGCCGACGTCTGCGCCGCCGCGGGCGATGCCGCGACGGCGAGGAGGAGAGCTGTCATCCCGAGGGACAGCGTCGTCATCCCGAGCGCAGCGAGGGATCTCGGGCGCTTGTCATCCCGAGCGCAGCGAGGGATCTCGCTGGTAGGACGAGATTCCTCGCTGTGCTCGGAATGACAGAACATCATCTTCACTGCGAGACGTGCCCCTTCGATGCGCCAGCCGAGCCGAGCTTCGCGCCCTCGGGGCCGTGATCCCAGTCCTGCACGCTCGAGATGTTCGGCATCCCGTACGTGTGGCCGTTCCAGCCGTTGAAGCCGTCCATCTTGAACAGCCACAGGCCGGTGCGCATGTCGGACAGCGCGATCAGGCCGTCGCGGTTGCGCACGTCCACGCCGAACGCGCCCTGCTCCACGCTGATCGTGCTCTCCCAGCCGTTGTCGGGGTTGCCGCCGAAGCCGTGGCGATGCGTGCAGTGGCAGGTGAACCAGTAGCCGTCGGTGTGCGGCTTGGTGGGATCCTTGAGGTCGAACACCTGCAGGCCGTCCTCGTACGCGGAAACGAAGACGTACGGCCAGCGGACCTCGTGGTTGTGCGACAGGTCGCGCCAGTCGGCGGCCCACGCGCTGATGGGCGTGTCGATGTTCTTGGCCGTGCCGTCCTGCCCGTCCTTCAGGTCCCAGACGCGGAGCGGCGTGTACTCGTACTCGGTCTCCGTCACCGCGTAGCGGCCATCGGGCGACGGCGTGAAGGTGTGCGCGATGTCGAGGCCGAGTCCGGTGATGGTGAAGAGCTGCTTGGGCGTCTCCGGATGCGTGACATCCCACACCGAGTAGCCGCCGAGCCCCGCGCCGTAGAACTTGTCCTGGTGCGTGGCGGGGTCGTAGCCGACATAGAAGTCGTGGTAGCTCCCCGTGCCCATCTGCCGGAAGGGTGTCGGGTTCGGGACCTTGCCGATGAGCCATTCACTCTCCGGCGCGCCGCTCACGATCTTGTCGAGGTCGTAGATGAGCGCCCAGTTCTGGTTGACGGTGGCGAAGTAGAGCGCGCGCCCGTCGGAGGCCTTGTAGGCGTAGGTGTTGTGGAATCCGCCCGGCGCATCGGGGTAGCGGATGCGCGCGACGACCTTGACCTTCGAGGCATCGGGGAGTCCGGTGACGTCGAAGATCACGGCGCCGAGGTCGGCGTCGGGGCTCCCCTGCATGAACTGGTACGACTGCGCGAAGTAGTACTTGTTCCCGATCTTGAAGTACTTGCCGTCCATCGCGCCGATGCCGCGGTGGAGCTCGGGGTTCTCGATGGTCCAGTCGTACACCTTCTTCGGGTGCCGCACGTCGCGCACGTCGTAGATCTGCACGTCGAAGTTGGTGAAGCCGCTGGCGTAGACGTACGGGCGGTTGGGGTCCTGCTCCATCTCGACGTCGGACAGCTTCCACGCACCCGGGTGCGTGACGACGTGAGCGAGCATGTGCATGTTCTTGCTGCCGCCGGTCTTCTGGTCGAACGGCTTGACCGACATCCCCGGCTCCTGCGCCAGGGCGGTACCGGTTGCGAGTGCGATCATGGCCAAGCCGACGATGGTTCGGCGCATCGAGCCTCCTCAAAGACGGGAAAACGTGATGGTGGTGCGGTGTCCGGGCGACATTGTCATCCCGAGCGCAGCGAGGGATCTCGGGCTGCGAGGAGATCCCTCGCTGCGCTCGGGATGACAAGGCAGCTCGGCATCG